>JALWSQ010000301.1 GCA_026993645.1 Thiohalobacter sp. | reverse complement strand
CTGATGCTCAAGTCGGTGGTGAACGACCATGACGGCCATGTGCTGGAACAGCTCATGTTCACGGCCATGGAGGTGCCGGACCGCATCGACGAGAGCGAGCTGCGCTCGGCGCTGCCGGCCAAGGGTTATCACTGGTACGGTCATCCCCGGGCCGCCGGCGACGAGGATGCGGTGCCGGCACGGCATTCGCCCTGGCGGGTGACCTGGGTACCGGCCGGGTTCCGGCTCACCCACCATAACCAGCACGCGGTGCCCATGCGCACGGAGAAGGTGGAGCACATGGTGTACAGCGACGGCCTGGCCACGGTCTCCATCTACTTCGAGCCCTTGCAACAGGCCCAGAAGGCCTTCACCGGCACCTCCAGCATGGGCGCGGTGCATGCGGTGGGGCGCCGGCTGAACGGCTTCCAGGTGACGGTGGTGGGGCTGGTGCCGGAGGTCACGGTGGCGCGCATGGGTGCCGCGGTGGAATACCGGCCCGCGGCGGCGACGGCTCCCTGAGCGGAGGTCCGGCATGATCGAGGAAACGGCCAGGGTGGTGGCGGTCGAGGAGGGCGCGGCCTGGGTGGAGACCCAGCGCCAGGGCAGCTGCGGTCACTGTGCGGCCCGGGGCGCCTGCGGCACCTCGGTGCTGGCCCAGGTGGTGGGACGCCGCACCGCGCGGATACGGGCGCTCAACCCGGTGGGGGCCCGGCCGGGGGAGCAGGTGCTCATCGGCATCCGCGAGGGTGCCCTGCTGCGCGGTTCCTTCATGCTCTATGGCCTGCCCCTGCTGGGGCTCATCGGCGGGGGTGTGCTGGGGGACTGGGTCGGCCGCCACCTGGCCCTGGGCGACAGCGAGCTGCTGAGCCTGGTGCTGGCCGCGGCCGGGTTCGGCGTCGGCATGGCCCTGGTGCGGCGCTTCGGCCGGCGCATTCGCAGCGACGCCCGTTACCAGCCCGTGATCCTGAAGCGGATCGGCACGGGTTCTGCATTGATCAATTCTTGAGGGCGCCCCGCAGGGGTATTTCCAACCGACACCCGGGACCGAACCCGGGTGGCCCGACATCTTGGGAGAAGACATGGACATACGAACGGCACGAGGGTTCTTCGGTCTCTGGGGATTACTGCTGGGCCTGTCGCTGGCCCTGCCGGCGCAGGCGCGGCACCAGATGCCGGATTTCGTCGACCTGGTCAAGGAGACGCGCAACGTGGTGGTCAACATCAGCACCACCCAGACCATCAAGCGCAAGCATCACGCCTTGCCACCGGGCATGGAGATCCCCGACCTGCCCAAGGACAGCCCCTTCGGCGAGCTGTTCAAGCACTTCTTCGGCGAGGGCGAGGAACAGGAGTACAACGCCAATTCGCTCGGGTCCGGTTTCATCATCTCCTCGGACGGCTACATCCTGACCAACAACCACGTGGTGGCCGGGGCCGACGAGATCGTCGTCCGCCTCAGTGACCGCAGCGAGTACAAGGCCAAGCTGGTGGGCGCGGACAAGCGCAGCGACATCGCCCTGCTCAAGATCGACGCCAAGGGGCTGCCGGTGGCCCGCCTGGGGCGTTCCGCCGATCTACAAGTCGGGGAATGGGTGCTGGCCATCGGTTCGCCGTTCGGGTTCGACTACTCCGCCACGGCAGGCATCGTCAGCGCCAAGGGCCGTTCCCTGCCCAAGGAGAACTACGTGCCTTTCATCCAGACCGACGTGGCCATCAATCCGGGCAACTCCGGTGGCCCGCTGTTCAACATGGATGGCGAGGTGGTGGGGGTGAACTCCCAGATCTACAGCCGCACCGGCGGCTACATGGGGCTGTCCTTCGCCATCCCCATCGAGGTGGCCATGGACGTCGCACACCAACTCAAGACGACCGGTCATGTCACCCGTGGTTGGCTCGGCGTGCTGATCCAGGACGTCACCCGCGACCTGGCCGAGTCCTTCGGGCTGAAGAAGCCGCGTGGCGCCCTGGTGGCCAAGGTACTGCCGGACAGCCCGGCCGCCAAGGCCGGTATCCAGGTGGGTGACATCATCCTCGAGTTCAACGGTCACCCGGTGGATCGTTCCAGCAGCCTGCCGCCCATCGTCGGCCGCACGCCGGTGGGCAAGAAGGCCGAGGTACGGGTGCTGCGCAACGGCAAGGTGATCCAACTCAGCATCGTGCTGGGCGAGCTGCCGCCGGAGGAGGAGATCGCCAAGGGTGGCAGCCAGCCGCACCGGGCCTCCAGCAACCGCCTCGGTATCGTGGTGACCAAGGTGCCGGACGACATCCGCAAGCAGCTGGGCTACGGCAAGGGCGGCGTCCTGGTGACCCGGGTGGAGCCCGGCCCGGCCGGCCGCGCCGGCATCCGCAAGGGCGATGTCATCGTCCTGTTCAACCGCCAGCGGGTGCAGGGTATCGAGCACTTCCGGAAGCTGGTGCGCAAGGCGCCAGCGGGGCATGCCATCCCGGTGCTGGTACAGCGCCGCGGCGGGCCGGTGTTCCTGGCGATCCGGATCGAGCCGGAGAAGAAATAGCCCGGTGGCCGGGGGCGGGCGGACC
>JALWSQ010000300.1 GCA_026993645.1 Thiohalobacter sp. | reverse complement strand
TGCCAGTCATGGCATGATGCCCTTCACAAAACTGCCGAAAACGGCAGTCAGGCGACCCGGTCAGGAGTCCTACAGATGTCTGAAATCACCCCGGGGGAGGTACCGTCGGCCTTCGCCGGCATCCTCGATGGTATCGAGGAGCCTGCCGTTCTGCTCAGTACCCGCTACGAGATCTTGGCGGCCAACCAGGCCTACCAGGCCCTCTACGGTGACCTCCCCGCCCTCGAGGGACGCCACTGTTACGAGATGTCTCATCACTACCCGGTGCCCTGTGACCAGGCCGGCGAGGTCTGCCCGCTCAAGAACTGCCTGCTGTCGGAACAGCCGCAGCGGGTGCTGCACCTGCACCACACGCCGCGCGGTGAGGAACATGTGGATGTCAGCCTGCTGCCGATTCGTGATGAGCAGGGTCGGATCCAGTACCTGCTGGAGAAGATGCGTCCTGCCGCCGGTGCCTCCACCCGCCCCTCGGCACGGGGGCTGGTGGGACGTTCGCGCCCCTTCAACCAAGTGCTGGAACTGATCCAGCGGGTGGCACCGAGCGAGGCCACGGTCCTGTTGCTGGGCGAATCCGGCACCGGGAAAGAGCTGGTGGCCAACGCCATCCACGAGGGCAGCCAGCGTGCGCGCTTTCCATTCGTGCCGGTGGACTGTACCGGGTTATCGGAAACCCTGTTCGAGAGCGAACTGTTCGGGCACGAAAAGGGGGCCTTCACCGGCGCTCACAGTCGCAAGATCGGGCTGGCCGAGGCGGCCCGTGGCGGTACCCTGTTCCTCGATGAGATCGGTGACATTCCCCTGTCCCAGCAGGTGAAGCTGCTGCGGCTCCTGGAAACCGGCACCTTTCGCCGTGTGGGCGGCATCGAGGCCCAGAAGGCGGACTTCCGCCTCATCGCGGCCACCAACCGCAATCTGGAGTCGATGGTACACGAGGGTCGCTTCCGGGAGGATCTCTACTACCGCCTCAGCGTATTCCCCATCCACCTGCCGCCCTTGCGCGAGCGCCGCGACGACCTGCCGCTGTTGATTCAGACCCTGTTGCAACGCATCGCCCCGGGTCGGTCCCTGCGCATGAGCCGGGAGGCCGAAACCTGCATCCGCTCGCACGACTTCCCCGGCAACGTTCGCGAGTTGCGGAACGTGCTGGAACGGGCCGTGCTGCTCTGTGACGGGGATGTCATCGAGCCGCGGCACCTGCCGGAAGAATGTGCCCGGGTGCCCGGCATCGAAACCGGTGATGACGAGGTGTTGCCGCTGGAGGAGGTGGAACGACGCTACCTGCGCCGCGTCAGCCTGCGCTTTACGGGGGACCGCCGCGAACTGGCCCGGCGGCTTGGGATCAGCGAACGCACCCTGTACCGCAAGCTGCAGCAGGCCGGCTGAGGTGCGACCATTCGGCCCTGCCCCGCGCCACGCGGGGTATCATCCGTTGCGGGCCGAGACGAAGCAGATCCAGGCTGGATCGGCATCCCCCTCGGTGGCAGGCTCGAACACCCCGTTGGCCTCGCCTGTCTTCTCGTCCGTCCCCTGCCAGTAGACGGTCACCTCCTTGAAGCCGGCCTCGCGCAGAATCTCCTGGAGCTCGGGCAGGGTCCAGAGCCGCCAGTAGTAACTGAATGCCCGTCGCAACCGGGAACCGTCGGGGAAGCTGAAGTGGATGTAACACTGCATGTGGCCATTGACGGGGTTGTAGCTGGCCTGGTCCCAGATATAGGTGAAGTTGCGGTGCTTGGTCCGCTCCTTCATCTCCTTGAAGGCCTCGTAGCCACCATAGATGTCGAGGAAGAAAACCCCGTCCTCCACCAGTGATCTGCGCACCCGGGCGAAATAGCGGCGCAGCAAGGCCCGCTCGGTAAAGATCTGCCAGCTGAAGTTCATCGCCACGACCACGTCCACGGGATCGGTGGCCACGCGCAGGACGTCCTGCTGCAGCA
Source organism: Thiohalobacter sp. (assembly GCA_026993645.1). Classification (GTDB taxonomy): domain Bacteria; phylum Pseudomonadota; class Gammaproteobacteria; order Thiohalobacterales; family Thiohalobacteraceae; genus JALWSQ01. Next base: position 606 of record JALWSQ010000300.1, on the reverse strand, counting down.
ACTGGACACGACGCTGCTGGCCTGGCTTGAGCCGGGCGATGTTGTTGGCCTGGCCCCAAGCCAGCACCTCCGGATCCAGGTCCACGCCGGTTGCGTGGTTGGTACGGCGCTGGCTCACCCATTCACAGCACATCTGGGCCGTGCCGCAGAAATCCTCGCGCAGGTGATGGGCCTTGCGGCCGGTCAGCTTGCGAAAGGTGCTGTCCACGAAGTCGTATTCGAATCCCGTGTCCTGGACCGACTTCTGGTACAACAGGTGGCGGTCCGCCCGTTCCGCCATGGTCGGCTTGCGCTTTTTCTTCGCGCCCGCGCCGCGTTTTCCCTTCCGGGCCATGAGCCGCCTCCTCTACCGCCGGACCGGGCTAGCGCGACAGGGCCGCCAGGCCCCGTTGCCGCACCAGGCGGTTGAAGTAACCGCGATAGTAACTGACGGCACTCTGTCCATTGCTGGCGACATCATAGATGCGCCAGCCCTTGCGTCCATAATGGAAACGGAAGGCCAGGCGCACGGGATAACCGTTACGCGGATAGACCCGGGCGCGCACGACCACCTCGCGTTCACCGGTACGGCGCGGCCGGTCGAACACCACCCGCGGCAGGCCACGG
>JALWSQ010000299.1 GCA_026993645.1 Thiohalobacter sp. | reverse complement strand
ACCACCGCCACCACGGCCGCCACCGGCAGCGCCAGCAGCACGCCGACGAAGCCGAACAGCTGCCCCCCCGCCAGCACGGCGAAGATCACCGCCACCGGGTGCAGGCCGATGCGGTCGCCCACCAGCCAGGGCGTGAGCAGCATGGACTCCGCCGCCTGGCCCACGGCGAACACCGCCAGCACCCCCAGCAGCGGGCCGGCGGCGTGGAACTGCACCAGCGCCGCCCCGCCCGCGGCCAGGATGCCGACGATGAAGCCCAGGTAGGGCACGAAGCTCACCAGCCCGGCCAGCAGGCCGAACAGCAGCGCCAGGTCCAGCCCCACCAGGGCCAGGCCGGTGGCATAGATGGCGCCCAGGGCGATCATCACCAGGAACTGGCCGCGGAAGAAGGCGCCCAGGATCTCGTCCGCCTCCCGCGCCAGCCGCGCCGCCACCGGTTCCAGCCGCCGCGGCAGCAGGGCGTCGATACGCGCCACCAGGGCATCCCAGTCGCGCAACAGGTAGAAGGTGACCACCGGCACCAGGAGCAGGTTCATGGCCCAGCCCGCCAGCACGCTGCCGGATCGGAACAGGGCCTGCAGCCCGGCCGCCGCCAGGCCGCCGGCCTCGCGCCAGTGGGCCAGCAGCAGGGTACGCAGGCGCTCGGTGTCCAGGGCCCGGCCGGTGTCCACCCCGAAGTGGGCCTGCAGCCAGGGCCCGACCTGGGCCTGGGCCCAGGCCAGGTAGGCCGGCAGGCGGCCGATGAAGGCTTCGGTCTGGCGCGCCAGCAGCGGCGCCACCACCAGCAACAGGCCGGCCACCAGCAGCGCCAGGCCCAGGAACACCAGCACCACCGCCAGGGTTCGCGGCATGTGCCGCTCCAGGCGATCGGCCACCGGATCGCCCAGGTAGGCGAACAAGGCGCCCAGCAGGAAGGGGGTGAGCACCGGGGCGAGCAGGTACACCAGCCAGCCGCCGACCAGGGCCAGCGCCAGCAGGATCCAGGGGCGGTTGCCGCCGGTCATGGGAAACGCCCGCTGCCGCGCCGGTGGTTCCAGGCGCGCCAGCCCCAGATCCAGACGTACTCGACGCCGCTGATGAGGGTGGTGGCCAACACCACGTAGCCCAGGCCGTGGATCCAGGCTGGCGGCAGCGGCGCCAGCCCGCGGTCCAGCAGCAGGGCCGCCACCAGCGAGAGCTGGCACAGGGTGTTGAGCTTGCTCACCACCGTGGGCGCGGCCCGCAGGGGCTCGATGCAGAACTGGTAGCAGAAGGCCCCGCCCAGGATGACCAGGTCCCGCGTCACCACCGCCGCCACCAGCCACACCGGGATCAGGCCGATAACGCCCAGGGTGACGAAGCAGGACATGAGCAGGAACTTGTCGGCCAGCGGATCCAGCAGGCCGCCGATGCGGCTGGTCCAGCCATAGCGCTTGGCCAGGAAGCCATCCAGGCCGTCGGAGACCCCGGCCACCACGAACAGGCCCAGGGCCGCACTGAAATGCCGCTCGGCGACCAGCAGCACCACCGGCGGCACCAGCAGGATGCGCCCGGCGGTGATCAGGTTGGGAATGTCGCGCCGGCTCAGGCCCATGGCCACCACCCGCCGCTGCCCCTCATCCAGTCCTCCTCAGCGCCGCAGCCGGATGACGAAGCTGGGATCGTCCTGCACCAGCTCCAGCGCCTCGGTGCCGCGCATCAGCCGCTTCATGCTGTCGGCGCCGCCGTCCAGGGTCAGATCCAGCGCCACGGCATCCGCCGTCACCTGCGCCAGGCGCACCGCCTCCACCCCGGTGAGGCCGGCCAGGACCCGGGTGACACGGGCGTAGTCCGCCGCCGAGTGCACGTCCTGCACCAGCACCGGCACCTGGGCATGGCCGCCGGCCGGGCGCACCGCCAGCAATTGCGACAACCGCTGCAGCAGGTGGCCCAGGCCGCGATCCAGCGCCGTGGCATCGTCCAGGCCGCTGCTCAGCCATTCGTCCTGGACCTGGCCGAAGGCCAGCCACCAGTGGATGCTGACGCCGCCGGCCGTCTCGCGCAGGCTGGCCATCACCACCACCGGGGCCGCGTAGCGCCTGCCCGCCGCCACCGCCCGCTCGATGAAGCCGCCGCGGATGTCCGGGAAATGCACCGCCGCCCGGTCCTGCAGGTCCATCAGGGGCAGCATCAACGGCAGCCCCAGGCGCCGGGCCGCGCCCCGCAGGCGCGCGTCCAGTTCCGGGTCGTCGTCGTCCGTCAGGACGAAGCGCCGGCCGTGGCGCTCCACCCCCAGCCACAGCAGCACCGGTGGCCGGTCCTGCCCCCACACCGGCACCTGGGCGCGCAGCAGGGCCTGCTGTACCGCGTCCAGGTCGAAGCGGGCGACGAAGTGCAGCACCGGCGCCTCGCCCTCGGCGGCCTGCGCCCGGTAGCGGAAGGAACGCAGGTAACGCTGGGCCGTATCCAGCAGCGGCGCCACCCGGGCCTCGGCGGTGATCTCCGGGTTGCCGGTCAGGCGTACCAGCACCTGGGTCAGGGCCGCGCGCACCGCCCCCGCCCGCACCGGGGCGGTGCGGGCGGGGG
>JALWSQ010000298.1 GCA_026993645.1 Thiohalobacter sp. | reverse complement strand
CTGCTCACCGTCGCGCAGGGTGGTGTCGAAGATGATCAACTTGTCACTGCTCATGGTCTGTCACTCCGCCCCGTACGATGCGGGGCCAGGATTCGGTTCAATGGGGAATGGTTGCGTTTGCGGGGCCCTCGCCAGGGCAGAGTGCGTATAACTGCCCGTCAGGGCAGCAGCGGACCGACAGGCAGCAGCGGCCGATGCCGGTGAACCGGCAGGCGGAGAGAGCGATGGCAGAGAAAAATCCACATCTTTCAAAACCTCGGCCTGGGAGGAATTGACTATAGCGCAGGCGTATCCTGCTGCCAAGGGAGTTCGCCGCCGGCCGCGCGCTGGGCGTACTCCGGGCACTGCTCGGCCGCCAGGGGATGGGAAAAATAATATCCCTGCATCAACTTGCAGTGGTGCCGGAACAGGAAGTGCATTTGTCCCTCGGTCTCCACCCCTTCGGCGATCACCTCCAGCCCCAGGCCAGGCCCCATGCCGAGGATGGCGGATACGATGCTGCGACTGTTCTCATCGTGGTCGAGATCCTCCACGAAGCTGCGATCGATCTTGAGGGTACGTACCGGCATCTGGCGAAGCTGACCAAAGGAGGAATAACCGGTACCAAAATCGTCCATGGCCAGCCGGTAGCCATTGCCACGCAGGGTTTCCAGCAGCGGCAGGGTCTTCTCCGGGTCGTGCATGAGCGTGCTTTCGGTGATCTCCAGCATGAGCCGGTGGCTGCCGGTTCCGGCATCGGCCACGCATTGTTCCAGCAGGCCGATCAGGCCGCCCCGCTGCAGCTGGCGCAGAGAGATGTTGATGGAGACCATGGGCACGGGCACACTTTCCTGGTCCCAGTGTGACAACTGCTGGCAGACCCGTCGGATCACCCACTCTCCAATGGGCACCACCAGACCGTTGTACTCTGCCATCTCGATGAACTCGCCAGGACGGATCTCCCCCTCTTCCGGGTGTTCCCAGCGCACCAGCGCCTCGAAGCCCGCCACCCTGCCTGCGGCCACATCGACGATGGGCTGGTAGGCCAGCCGCAGTTCGTCATTCTCCAGCGCCCGCCGCAGCTCCATCTCCAGGCGGCTGCGCCGCTCGGCCAGTTCGTTGAGCTCGGGACGGTAGAACTCGAAACAGTTGCGCCCCCGCTCCTTGGCCTTGTACATGGCAAGGTCCGCGTTGCGCACCAGGTAGTCCAGGTTGCTGCCGTCGGTGGGGAAACAGGTGATCCCAATGCTGGCCGAGATATACACATCGGTGCCATCGATGCGGAATGGTTCGGCCAGCACCCGGGTGAATTCCTGGCTCATGGAGGTGGCGATCCGCACCAGCTCCGCCTCGCTGTGGAAATCGGCCATCAACACGGTGAACTCGTCGCCGCCCAGGCGGGCCACGGTGTCCGACCGACGCAGCAGTGAACGGATGCGCTCGGCCACCTCCCGCAGCAGGATGTCCCCGCCGGCATGGCCCAGGGTGTCGTTGACATGCTTGAAATGGTCCAGGTCGATGAACAGCAACGCCACGAACTGGCTGTTTCGACGGGCATGCACCAGCGCCTGCTCGAGGCGGTCCTGGAACAGGAGCCGGTTGGGCAGCCCGGTGAGGGTGTCGTAGTGGGCCAGTTGGTAGATATTGTCCTCCGCGCAACGGCGCAGGAGCTCTCCGGCGATACGCTCGGCAAAAACATTGATCAGGTAGCGGTTCCAGCGGGGCAGCTTCAGCGGCCGGGTGTCCAGGATGGCGAGAATGCCGATGGGGTTGTTCTGGGTGTCCCGCAGCGGCGCGCCGTAATAGCTCTCCGCTCCCCAATCCTGCAGCACCCGGTCCTCCGGGCACCTGCGCGCCACATCCCGCTCCACGTGGTCGATGCGCCCACGCAGAACATCGGCACAGGGGGTGCCCCGGATGTCGTATACCTTGCCCCGGCTGATGCGCTCACCATCCCAGAAGGATTCGATACGAATGCTGCGTTGCGTCTCATCCACGAAGGTGCCGATGAAGGCGTACTTCACCCCGTAGGCCCAGGCCAGCTGCTTCACGGTTCGTTCGAAGATGCCCTCTTCGCCCGGCAGCTGGCTGGCGGTGGCCAGCGCATGCAGCGCATCCTCGGCGCGCTTGCGGTCCGTGATGTCCACCCCGACGGATAGGATCTCCGGACTGCCGTTGAGTCCCTCGGCCACGTAGGTGTTGCGCCAGGCGATCCACAGCCAGCGTCCGTCACGGGTCATGTTCTCGTTTTCGTTGTGATGGTACTGCTCGGGATGCTGCTCTATGGCCTCGATCATGGACTTGAGATCCTGCCCCCGGGTGTCCCGCTCGGGCACGATGGTGCCCACCACGTTCCTGCCCACCAGCTCCCCCTCCGGGTAGCCGAACAGTTTCTCGCCATAGGGATTGATGGAGAGCACCCGCCCCTGGGTGTCCCAGCGCAGGAAAACGCTGTTGGCCTCGTTCACCAGCTTGCGATAAAAGGTGGCCTGGCTGTTCGCCTCCCGCTGTACCGCCAGCACCAGGGGGTACCACTGGCGAATTCCCAACAGAAAGAGGGCAATGG
>JALWSQ010000297.1 GCA_026993645.1 Thiohalobacter sp. | reverse complement strand
AGGCCAAGGTGATCAGCCACAAGGCCTACGGATTCCGGACACCCAAAGGCTATATCCGGAACCTCTATCATTGCATGGCTGACCTGCCTCTACCGAAAACCATGCACACGTTTGCGTGACGAACCCCTCTATGGATTCAAACCGCCGCAGGAAGTGAAGGACCGATTCGATGCGGCCCTGGCAGAGTTGCGAGACTACGCCAAGGGCATCAACGTCCTCGCGGTAGCAGGAACCAACAGCAGCGCGACCCAGGATGCCGGGATCAGCGTGCAGACACCGGCGCAGGTATTCACGGACGCGACCCTCGCAAAGATGCCATGACCGACGACCTGAAAATCCAGATCAACGACCGGCGGGTTCGCGCATGGATAGACGCTGCCGTGCAAACGGTAGGCAATACCCACGACGTACTGGACACGATCGGGAACGTGGTGGCGAACGAGGTGCGCCAGTCGTTCATCCGCGGGGAATCGCCCTATCACGAGCCCTGGGCGCCGCTGAAACTCCGAGCCGGCCAGCCGCTGCGCGATACCGGGCGGCTCATGAACTCAATCACATACCAGGTCTGGGCGGGCTACGTCGAGGTGGGAACGAACGTCTGCTATGCACCAGTCCACCAGTTCGGCGCGACGATCAAGGCGCGGCCAGGACAGCCCGGGCGCAACCGATGCGGGCGGCGCAAGGGCGTGCCGTTCCTGGTGTTCCAAGGGGCCGACAGGAAACCGATATTCGCGCGCCAGGTCACGATCCCGGCGCGGCCGTTCCTGCCGGACACCAGGGGGTTCCCGGCAACGATGCGGCGGAAGGTCATCACGGCACTCAGTGACATGATGGGCGGAGGCGGCGCGTGATGTTCTCTGGGATCGAGACAGAGATCGTAAACCGGCTGCAGGCGGTCATCCCGGCGCCGACGCGGGTATTCCGCGCAGCGGACCTGGCCGAGGTGGACGAGCACGCGCAATTCACGCCCGCGGTCCACGTCGTCCTCGGCGGCTACACGCCGACCCAGGAAACGGGGAACGGGGCAATCCAGGAGATTGAGACCCGCTGGTTCATCGTAGTCGCGGTCAGGACGGCAGCGGGCAACGCGCCGACGCACGAGCAGGCCGACCCGATCCTGGACGCGGCATTCGCGGCCCTGGCGGGGTGGCGGCCAACGGGCGCCAGGCCGCTCAAATTGGCAGCGGGCCCTCAACCCGTCTACGAGGCGGGGTTCGCATACTACCCGCTGGTTTTCACGACCAGGCACACGCTGCGCGGCAGCGCAGCCTGACAGAGAGGACAGGACCATGGCGGACTACAGCTATATTGGCTCGGGGCGCATCTACATGGAGGACCTCGGCGCCAACCCGGCGACGGGGCTCATCGATATCGGCAACGTCTCCGAGCTGACGCTCACGCCGGCGGAGGACGTGAAGGAGCTGCTGGACTACACCTCGCCCGGGGGCGGAACCTACAACGAGGTGCGGCGCATCTCCTCGGTCGAGATGTCGATGACGATCCGGGAGTTCAGCCCGGAGAACATCGCGCGCATCCTGCGCGGGAACGCATCCAGCACGGTCGCCGGGACGATCACCGGAGAGGTGCACACCGCCAACCCGGGTGCTTTCATCCCGACGCAGTACCCGCCGGTGGTGGTCAGCGCGGTCACCAATTCGGCGGGGAGCACGACCTACGTCCAGGGCACCGACTACGACGTGGTGCCGGGGGGTATCGTTGTGACGCCGGGCGGCGGCATCACGGCCGGCCAGATCATCCACATCGACTATAGCCACCTGGCCCTGGACACCGTCGAGGCGCTGGTGAACGCGGGGAAGGAGTACCGCATTTTCTTCGCGGGGCTGAACGAGGCGCGGAGCGGGAAGGAGGTGACTCTGGACCTCTACCGGGTACGGCTCGGCGTCGCGCAGAGCGTGCCGCTGATCGGCGAGGATTTCGCCGGCTACCAGGTCGGCGGGAAGTTGTTGAAGGACACCACGAAAACCGGCATCGGCGTGAGCCAGTATTTCCGCGCCATGCTGGTCGCCTGAGGGTAGCGCATGACCAGCCAGACCGAGGTGATCGAGCCAGAGGCCGCCGCTGTCGCGCTATCGGACGGCACCCAGCTCCGTATCGCGCCGATCCGCGTGCGCCAGCTACCGGCCTTCCTGCGGGCCATCAAGCCCATCATCGAGGCCGCGCGGGCGCAGGGCCAGGGCGCCGACGATCTCGACATCGCGGCCATCCTGCTGGAGAGCCCGGACGCTGTCATCGAGGCGGTCGACGCGGCCACGGGGGACCAGGTGAGCCGTGAGACCATCGACGGCTTGGCGATCGACGACCTCGCCCGCCTGGCGATCGCGGTGATCCGGGTCAACGCGGATTTTTTCGCCCAGCGGGTGGCGCCGATTCTGGCGGGGACCGATCCCGCGGCGTCACCTGGGCCTGGATCATCCAGCGCCTGATCCGGCACGGGCACCGGCTGGCGGACATCCGCGGATACACGCTGGCGCAGTGCCGGCTGTTCCTCGACGCCATCGCGGAGCAGGAACGCGACGAACTCCGGGCCCGCCTGGTGATAGCCCGGGCCACCATGGCCGACGAGAGCGCATTCAGCGAGATCACGAAGGCACTCACCGATGACTGACACCCTCGAACTCAGCGTCAAGATCGCGGCGGATGTGCGCGAGATGCGCCGCGCCCTGCGGGACGTCACGCGCAAGCTCGACGGAATCGGGAAGGCCGGGGCGCGCGGCGGCGAGAAGGCATCCAAGGGGCTCCACAAGGTCAACGCCGAACTCGCGCGGACCAAGAACAGCGCGGAGACGGTCGGCAAGGCCATGCGCCGCGCATTCGCAGCCATCGGCGGCGCCCTGCTGGTGCGAAACATCACACAAACCGCCATCCAGTTCGACCGCATCAAGACCGGACTCCAGTTCGTCGCAGGGAGCGCAGCAGGCGCCGCGAAGGAAATGCAGTTCGTCCGCGACATCGCCAACGGCCTGGGACTGGAACTCAGCACGACGGCGCAGGCATGGACAGAGTTCGCGGCCGCGGCCAAGGGCACGGCGCTGGAGGGCGACAAGGCGAAGGAGATTTTTGCGGCGATCACAAAGGCGTCGTCGGTGATGGACCTCAGCGTCGAGCAGACGCAGGGCGTCCTGCTGGCGCTGCAACAGATGATGTCCAAGGGCACCGTGCAGGCCGAGGATTTGCGCGGCCAGATGGGCGAGAGGATGCCGGGCGCGTTCCAGATCGCAGCGAAGGCGATGGGGGTGACCACCCAGGAGCTTGGCAACATGCTCCAGAAGGGGCAGGTGCTCGCATCGGATTTCCTGCCGAAGTTAGCGGCGGAGCTGGAGCGGCGGTTCGGATTGCAGCTACCCACCGCCGTCCACAGTGCGCAGAGCGAGTTCAACCGGTTCGCCAATACCCTCACGGAGATCAAGCTGGCATTTTCCGACAGCGGATTCCTGACCGGCGTGACGCAGGGCATGACGGCGATCGCGCACGAACTCGGCAAGCCGGAAGTCCAGGCGGGACTCAAGCTGGCCGGTGAGAAAATCGGGGGGATACTGAAAACGATGGCGGCGCACCCGGGGGGGATCAAGGCATCGGCCGAGGCAATCGTTGGGGTGTTCACAGCCATGAAGATCCTGAAGCTGATCCCGCTGGGGAAATACGGGCGGCTCATCAAGGCGATCACGGCGCTGGCGATCACGGCGGCGGTTGCCATCCGGGCCTATCTCAAGGAGCAAGGCAAGCTGCCGGCGGAGGCCGCGAAAGTCGGAGACAGCCTGGACCGGCTAGACCAGCTGAAGAACAGGGCCGCGGGAGGCGGGGCGCCGATCACGATCACGGGCGACGCGACGAAGCGAATCAAGGCGCTGCTCAAGGAGGTCAAGACGGCGAAGGCGCAGGTGGCCGCATACGCCAAGGAACTCCAGGCCGGGGTCGAAATCGGGAGCATCAACGCGGCGACCGCGCAGGCGCGGCTGGCCGCCAAGAACCGCGAGGTGGCCGCGTCCCTATCCACCAAGGTACTGCCGGAGCTGAAAAAACTCGCGCCGGCCCTGGAGGAAGTGGGTCGCTCGGCGGAGGCGCAATCCGTGCGCACCGCCATCAGCGACATCGCGCTCATGGCGGAGCGCGGAGCAGAGGGCGCCGTCGCAGGGCTGCGCAAGGGGGTCAACGACTACCTGGCGACCGCGGTGGACATGGCCACGCAGACCAAGGACGTCGTAAGCCGGGCATTCAGCGGCATGGAGGATGCTCTGGTGCGCTTCGTAACGACCGGGAAGCTCAGTTTCAAGTCGCTGGTCGACTCGATCATCGTGGACCTGGCGCGCATAGCGATCCGCAAGGGGATCACGGGGCCGATCGCGCAGGCATTCGCTTCGCTCCTGGCATCGGCCAAGGGCAACGCATTCGCCGGCGGCCGAGCGCTGGCATTCGCAGCCGGCGGCGCGTTCACCAACAGCGTCGTGACCCGGCCGGTCGCGTTCCCGCTGGGCCTGATGGGGGAAGCGGGCCCGGAGGCGATCCTGCCGCTCAAGCGGACGACGGGCGGTGATCTCGGCGTGAGCGCCGAGGGGCTGTCGCCACGGGTGGAGGTCCACGTCCACGAGGCGCCGGGCCAGGGCGGGCAGGTGCAGGAATCCACCGCCGGTAACGTCAAGATCATCGACGTTCTGGTGGACAAGGTGCGCGGCGCGCTCATCCAGGACATCGGGCAAGACGGGCCGCTCGCGCGATCGATTGAGGCGCAATACGGCGTGAGCCGGGCGCGCGGGAGCTTCCGGTGATGCGGCCGCGCATAGCGATCGTGGGACTCGTGCGGGGCCCGGACGGGACGACTGGAACGTGGGTGGCAGCGCAGGACGCGACCGACCCCACTGCGCTGACCTACACCACCGTGCAGGGCGATCTGAGCCAGGCCGAGGACTGGTGGCTACACGCGCACGTCGCCTGGCCGGACTGGCAGGGACGTGGTGACGCGGTACGCATGACCGTGGAGCCCTGACGGATGGCCGCCTACCCATCAACCCTCCCGGCGCCCATCGTCGACGGTTACGGCGTCCAGCCGGTATCGGCGACCGCGCGCACGCCGATGGACTCCGGGCCGGCCCGTGTCCGCCGCCGTTTCACCCGGGTGCCACAGATCGTCACCGCGACGTGGGACTACACCGACGACGAAATGGCGACGTTCAAGACGTGGTGGGAGAACCCGCTGGACCTCGACATGGGGGCCAACTGGTTCTGGATCACCATCCCGGTCGGGAGCGGCGGCACGGTGACGGTTGAGGCGCGGTTCATCGCGCCCTACGCCGCGCACCCGAAGCGGGGCGGGGAGGCCGCCTGGCAGGTGAAAGGGCGGCTCGAGGTGCGAAATGCCTGACAGCGCACTCAGCCAGGCGCTGCGCGAGGCATACGCGGCCGCGCCGACCGACGAGGTGATCCTCCACACGCTGGAGTTCAATCACCCAGCATTTACGGTGCCCATCCGCGTCGTGCGCGACCACGCCGACCTAGTGGCCACGCTCGAGGCCGGCGCACCCATCAACCCGGGGCAGCCGGTGACGTTTACCGCCTACGCATTCGATTTCGACCTGCCACAGGTAGACGGGCCCGCGCCGGAAATCCAGATCACCATCGACAACGTGAGCCGGGAGATCACCCGCAACATCGAGGCCGCCGCCATCAGCGGGCAGGCGCTGACCGTGATCTACCGGCCTTTCCTATCGACCGACCTCACCGCCCCACAGATGAACCCGCCGCTACACCTCACCGTGACGTCCATCGAAGCCGATCAATACACGGTCACCGCGCGGGCGCAGTTCCGGGACGTCGGAAACAAGCGGTTCCCGGGCGAGGACTACACGGGCGACAGGTTCCCGGGGCTGGTGGCGTGACCGACGGCGTGCACTGGGCATTCCACTACCTCGGCGCCGAATGGGCGCCCGGGGGCGAGGGGCCGGACCGCTACGACTGCTGGGGGCTGTTCCGTGTCGTCCAGCGGGACCGCTACGGGCGCCACCTCCCGACGATCCAGGTGGACCCGCGCTCAGCAATCGCCTGCTCCCGGGCCATCGCAGCGCAACGCACCAGCGGGGCCTGGCACGAGGTCGGTGAGCCACAGGACGGCGACGCGGTACTGATGGCGCAGGGCCACATTCCCACCCATATCGGCGTCTGGATCGACGTGGACGGGGGCCGCGTGCTCCACGCCCAGCAGGGGGCCGGCGTCATCGCCAGCAGCGCGGCCGCGCTCACGAGTATGGGATGGACCTGCCGGACCTACTACCGATGGGCAGATGGCGGATGAGCGCCACCCTCGTCAAGATCGTCAACCCGTTCCACCCATGGCAGGGTCGGGAGCTGACGGAGATCGCAGCCGGGGACCGCATCGCGGACCACGCGCCGCCCTGGCGGACGCCGTTCATCTGCATCCGCAACGGCGAGCCGATTCTGCGGAAAAACTGGCAGGAATCGGCAAACGACGGCGACGTGATCGCATTCGTGGCAATCCCAGCAGGCAGAGGGGGCGGGGGCAGCAACCCGCTGCGGATCGTCGCCATGCTCGCCGTCATGATCGTCGCACCCTACGTCGGCGCCTATGCCGGCCTGCTGACCAGCAGCACGACCGTCGCCAATATCGCAACGGCCGTCGCGACCATCGCCGGGGCGACCCTGGTCAACACCCTGCTGCCGCCACCCAAGCCGCCGACGCCACAGGCGGCGCACGCGCTATCAGCGCCGAGCCCGACCTACAGCCTCACGGCGCAGGGCAACCAGGCGCGCATCGGCCAGCCAATCCCGGTGATCTACGGGCGGCATATCATCTACCCGGATTTCGCCGCGCAGCCCTACACCGAGTTCGCCGGCAACGATCAGTTCATCTACCAGCTGTTCGCCATCGGGCAGGGCGACTACCAGGTCGAGGCCATCCGCATCGACGACACGCCAGTGGCCAATTTCGCCGAGATCACCACCGAGATCGTGCCACCCGGCGGGCAGGTGACGCTATTCCCAGCCAACGTCGTCACGGCGACCGAGGTGAGCGGCCAGGAGGCGCTGACCAACACCACCCTGGGCCCGTTCATCGTCAGCGCACCCGGCGTGCAGGTGGACCAGATCGCCATCGACGTCGCGGCGCCGGCCGGCCTGTACTACGCAAACAACGACGGCAGCCTCGGCCAGAAAAGCGTGACGTTCCAGGTCGAGGCGCAGCAGATCGACGACCTGGGGGCCGCCATCGGCACCTGGCAGCCGCTCGGGGCGCCGCAAACGATCGCGGCGGCCACGAACACCCCGCAGCGGCGCAGCTACCGGTTCGGGGTGCTCAAGGGCCGGTATCAGGTGAGGTTCACCCGCACCGACACCAAGGACACCAGCACCCGGGCCGGCCACACGCTGACCTGGGTCGGGCTCCGCGGCTATGTCGCAGACGCTACCCAATATGGGCAGATCACCCTCCTGGCGATGCGGGCCCGGGCGACGAACAACCTCTCGCTCCAGGCGAGCCGGCGCGTCAACTGCATCGTCACCCGGAAGCTGCCGGCCTGGAGCACGGCGGGCGGCTGGGCGGCACCGGCGCCGACGCAATCCATCGCCTGGGCCGCGGCCGACATCCTCCGTGCGCAGTACGGGGCGGCGCTGGCCGATACTCACATCGACCTTGCGGCGCTGGAGGTGCTCGACGCCACCTGGAGCGCCCGGGGGGACACCTTCAACGCGGTATTCGACAGCCGCCAGACCGTCTGGGAGGCGCTCACGCAGGTACTCAAGGCAGGCCGCGCAGCGCCCTATATCCAGGGCGGCGTGGTGCGGTTCGTGCGGGACGAGGCGCAGACGCTACCCGTCGCGCTATTCTCGACCCGCAACATCGTCCGCAACACGCTACAGGTCCAGTATCTGATGCCGGGCGATGACCACGCCGATCGGGTCGAAGTCGAGTATTTCGACGCGAGCGTCTGGCGCCCGCGGTCGGTCGAGGCCGCGCTCCCGAACGCATCGGCCACGCAGCCCGCGCGCATCCAGCTATTCGGCGTCACCAACCGCGACCAGGCGTGGCGCGAGGCGATGTACTACGCGGCGGCCAACAAGTACCGTCGCCTGCACGTCACGTTCCAGACCGAAATGGAGGGGTTCATCCCGAGCCCGGGCGACCTGATCGCCGTCCAGCACGACCAGACCGACTGGGGCGCGGCCGGCGAGATCGTGGACCGCTACCACGCGGCGGCGATGACCAGCACGCTGACCGCACCCTCGTCAGCGGGCGTCACCGGCGGCAATTACATCCCGATACCGGACCCGCCGGCCGAGCAGGTATTCGCCGGCCAGACGGTGCGCATCGACGTGATCGCCAGGGCATCGGGGGCCACGCCGTCACCGTCGTTCGCGGTCGCCTACAGCACCAGCCAGGTGGGCAACAGCGGCTGGCAGACGTTCACGCCGACGAGCCAATGGCAGACCTTCAGCTACACCTACACGGTGCCGGCGCCGGGCACGCCGGGCACCGGCGGGAAGGACTACCTGGGGATCTGGGCGGACACGACGGGGGGCGGCGGCGAGATACAGGTGGCCGAGGTGCGCATCTACATCGACGGCACGCCGCTCTACGCGGCGCCGTTCATCGCGCGCGGGGACGACCCGGGTTGGGTGGTGCTGGCGGGCAACACCCTGGCGACCGGCAGCCTCATCGTGGCGGTATCGGAGCGCACCCTGCCGTGGCAGCCCGGGCAGCAGCACGCGATGGTTCTGCGGGCCCGCGACGGCAGCCCGGACGGGCCGCACGCGGTCCAGCAGGGGCCCCAGCCGGGCGGAGATCAGTTCTGGGTGGAATTCCTATCCGCGCCGGCCTTCATCCCGATCATCAGCGACCGGGAGGAGCGCACGCATTACACCTTCGGGATTACCGGCCAGGAATACCGGGAGTGCCGCGTCGTGCCGCCGATCCGGCCGCGCGGTGACAACATCGTCGAGATCACCGCGGTCGCCGAGAACGCGAGCGTCCACACCGCCGACCAGGGCATACCGCCGGCGCCGACGGTATGGCAGCTCCCGCGCCCAACGAACCTCGGCGCGATCGCGGGCCTGACGGTGCGGCTCTCCGGCACGAGCCGGAACCCGCTATTCATCGCCGCCTGGCAGCCGGTACCCGGGGCCGACCACTACCTCGTAGAGCGCAGCACCGACAACGGCGTGACCTGGTCGCGGCTCGGCACACCGCTGGCATCCGAGTTCCATTTCCCGGCCGAGCCTGGGGCGCTGAACATCCGCGTCGCGGCAGTGAGCCTCACCGGCCGCGGGCCCTGGGCGCAGTGGGCCGGCCAGCCGTTCCTTGCGCCACCGCCGGACGTGGGGACGTTCACCGTGGACGTCTCCAGCGACGGCACCCGCGTGTTCACGTTCGGGATGCCAGTGACCCCGCCGGACCTCGCCGGGTACCGGATTCGCTACGGGCCGGTCGGCAGCACATGGGCGGGGATGACGCCTCTCCACGACGGCATTCTTGTGACGTCGCCCTGGGAGACGAACCAGCTGGACGCCGGCAGCTACGCATTCGGGATTGTCGCGGTAGATAGCAGCGGGGTCGAATCGACGAACCCCGTCTATATCACGAGCGACCTGCCGAACCCGCGCCAGAGCGCCGGCGTGCTGATGCAGGAGGCCGCGCACGCGCAGGGTTGGCCGGGCACCCTAACCGGATGCCACATCGGCCAGGACGGGGCCCTCTACGCCGACGACACCGCGACCTGGGGCACACTGCCGGCGACCTGGGCCGCCTGGACTGATTGGGCCGCGAACCCGGTGAGCCCGATCACCTACGAGCACCCACCAGTCGACTTGGGCGGCCAGCTGCCGTTCTCGCCGGCGGTGACGGGCAACGTCTCGGGCACGCCGACCTACGAGGTGGCCACCAGCACCGACGGCGTGACCTATACCCCATGGGCGGCGCCGACCGGGCAGATCATCACCGCCCGCTATCTCAAAGCGCGCGTGACCGTAGCCGGCACGCATCCGGTGATCCGGCAGCTCACGGTGCAGGCCAGGGGCCCGAGCGTCGTGGACGATCTCGTGGACATCAACCCGGCGGCCCTGAGCGCGACCTACCGCCTGGGGCCGGGCGACATCCGGCTGCCGATCACCCGGACGTTCGCCGTGATCCGACAGATTCAGATCGCCCTGCAGGGCATCACCGGCGGCGGCTGGTCCTGGACCATCGTGGACAAGAAC
>JALWSQ010000296.1 GCA_026993645.1 Thiohalobacter sp. | reverse complement strand
CCCTGGGACAGGGGGCCCCAGAGACGCAGGTCGAAGCCGGCGGAACCCTGGATCCAGCGAAAGCGACCGTGCCAGCCCTCGCCCTCGGCGCGGACGCCGATGCGCCCCTCCAACCGCCAGTCCTGCCAGGCCGGGGCCTGCCAGGGCTGGCCGCCGGCGGAAGGCAGCGGCGCCCGGGCACAGGCGGAAAGCAGCAGGCAGGGCAGCAGCCAGCGCCACCGTGGGCGGATCATTGCACCCCGAAGCGCCGCATGGTCGCCCGCAGCACCTTCTGCCGCGGGTGGCGCCGGGCGGCCTCGCGCCAGACCCGGCGGGCCTCGGCGCGCCGGTCCAGCCGCCACAACACCTCGCCCAGGTGGGCGGCGATCTCGCCGTCGTCGTTACGGGCATGGGCCCGGCGCAGGTATTCGAGCGCCTGCTTCAGGTGCCCGAGGCGGTACTGGACCCAGCCCATGCTGTCCAGCACCGCGGGCTCCTCCGGCGCCAGCCGCAGGGCCCGCTGGATCAGCACCAGCGCCTCGTCGTAGCGATGGGTGCGGTCGGCCAGGGTATAGCCGAGGGCGTTGAGGGCGTTCACGTGATCGGGATGCCCGGCGATGATGTGGCGCAGGTCGGCCTCCGCCCGCTCGAGATCGTCCTGCTCCACCGCCAGCAGGGCCCGGGCATAGAGAAGTTCCACGTTGTCGGGATGATTGGCCAGCAGGCGGTCGTACAGGGCCATGGCCTCGCCGCCACGCCCCTGGTCCTCCAGCAGGCGGCCCTCCACCAGGTAGAGACGGATACCCAGGCGCGGATTGCGCTGGCGCATGGCCTCCAGCAGGCGGCGCGCACCGGCCAGGTCACCGCCCTCGGCCCGCAGGCGGGCGATGCGGATGCGGCTGTCCAGCAGGTAGTCGCCGCCCGCCACCCGGCTGTACCAGGCGATGGCCTTGGCGGGATGGCCCCGTTCCTCCTCGATCCGGCCCAGGAAATAACGGGCGTCGGAGATGCGGGCGCCGACGTTCAGCAGGCGGTGGAACCAGCTCGCCGCGGCATCGTACCTTTGATCCTGCAACGCCAGCAGGCCCAGGGAATAGAGGGCGTCCGAGTCCTTGGGATCCTGCTCCAGCAGGCTGGCGAACATGCGCCGGGCCTGCTTCAGGCGCCGTTCCTCCAGGTAGACCCGGGCCAGCGCCAGGCGCAGCTTGCGCTCCTTGGGAAAGCGCTTCACGGCCCGTTCCAGGCCGGCCCGGGCGGCGGCATCCTGCTTGAGCCTGAGCTGCACGTCCGCCTGCTGGACCCAGGCGTCGGGCCAGGCAGGCCGGATCCGGATCGCCCGGGCGATCTCGGCCAGGGCCAGCTTCAGCCGGCCGGCGTGGACCGCCAGCTGGCTGTAGGCCATGTGCGCCTCGGCCCGATCGTCGTACTGCGCCACCAGGCGTTTCATCACCCCCAGGGCCGCCGCCTTGTCCTTGCCCCGGGACAACAGCCGGGTCAGGGTACGGAAGGCCGCCTCGTTGCCCCCCTTGGCCGCCAGGATGAAGCGCAGCTCGGTGACCACCGCCGCATACTGTCCGCGATTGATCAGCAGCGCCGCCAGCGCCTCGTGGGCATGGAGATCGTCCGGCGCCAGCACGACCCAGCGCCGCGCCGCCGCCAGCGCGGCCTCCATGTCGCGGGCGAACAGGGCGATACGGATGGCCCGCTGCGCCACCTTGGGGTCGGTGCTGTCGCGCGCGGCCTCCAGGTAGAAACGGGTGGCCTGCCCGAAATCCTTTTGGTGCCCGGCCAGCTCTCCGGCCAGCACCTGGTACATCAGTTCCCCCTCGCGGGCCGCCGCCGGGGCCATGCCCTGGGTGCGCACCGCCGGGCGGGGACGCACCGGCGCACCCTGCCGGGGCAGGGTGCCACAGGCCGTGACCCCCAGCAGGAGGACCATCCACCACCAGATTCTCGTCATCACCATCATCGCTCGTTCCGCCCAATCCTCGCCGCCGGCCCCGCGGGGCATCGTGTTATTCTACAGGATGTCGAAAAGGGCCGTCGCTTGTTTTCCACCGGCCCATCACGCACAATTTCCCGTTCACTGCCCGACCGCCAGGGCCATGACAGGACAGGCACAGGACAACATGCAGTTCGATCTTCGGTGTTTCCCGCCCCATCATAGCGCAGGCGCGGTACCGCCCGTCCGGGCCCGTGCCGGACAGCGGACCGGCCCCTGATCCGAGACCGGATTCCCCCGCCGATCCATGCCCCTGCTCACCCTCGGTATCAACCATCGCACCGCGCCGGTCCACCTGCGCGAACAGGTGGCGTTCGCGCCCGACCGCATGCACGATGCCCTGCACGATCTCTGTGGCCGGGGCGGCATCGCCGAGGCCGTGATCCTCTCCACCTGCAACCGGACCGAGATCTACTGCCACAGCCGCCAGGCGGATGCCGAACCGGTCCTGCAATGGCTGGCCGATTTCCACCAGGTGTCACTGGAGGCCCTGGGCAACTGCGCCTATGTCTACCAGGACGAGGAAACCGTGCGCCACATCCTGCGGGTGGCGGCCGGGCTGGACTCCATGATCCTGGGCGAACCCCAGATCCTGGGCCAGATCAAGGCCGCCTACCAGGCGGCCAACGACGCCGGAACCGTGGAGCGGTTCCTCAACCGGCTGTTCCAGCACACCTTCGCGGTGGCCAAGCAGATCCGCACCGACACCGCCATCGGCGAGAGCCCGGTCTCGGTGGCCTTCGCCGCGGTCAGCCTGGCCCACCAGATCTTCGGCGACTTCGACCAGCAGACCGCCCTGCTCGTCGGCGCCGGCGAGACCATCGAGCTGACCGCCCGCCACCTCAAGGACCACGGCATCGGCCGCCTGATCGTGGCCAACCGCACCGTGGAGCGGGCCCATGCCCTGGCCCAGCAGTTCGCCGGCTATGCCATCGGCCTGAACGAGATCCCGGTCCACCTGGTGGAGGCGGACATGGTCATCGCCTCCACCGCCAGCCCGGACCCCATCCTGCGGCGGCCGGAGGTGGAGGCCGCCCTGCACCGGCGCAAGCACCGACCCATGTTCATGGTCGACATCGCGGTGCCGCGGGACATCGAGGAATCCGTCGGCGAGCTGGACGATGTCTACCTGTACACGGTGGATGACCTGGAGGAGGTCATCCAGGAGAACCTGCGCTCGCGCCAGGATGCGGCGCGCCAGGCGGAGGACATCGTCGACACCCAGGTGGCGCGCTTCATGGGCTGGCTCAGGTCGCTGGACGCAGTGGAACTGATCCGCCATTTCCGCGGCCGGGCGGAGATGGCCCGCGACCAGGTGCTGGAGAAGGCCCGCCAGCAGCTGCGCCAGGGCAAGGACCCGGAACAGGTACTGCTGTTCCTGGCCAACACCCTGACCAACAAGATGCTGCACACGCCGAGCATCAGCCTGCGCCGGTTCAGTGCCGACGGCCGGGTCGAGGCCCTGGACATCGCCCGCGAGATCCTGGGCCTGCCGCCGGCCCAAGGGGCGGCCGCGGAGGATGACGACGGGGGACGATGAAGGCGTCCATCCGCGACAAGCTCGAGCGGGTCAACGACCGTTTCCAGGAACTGGCCCGTCTGCTGGCCGACCCCGGGGTGGCAGCGGACGGCGAGCGCTTCCGCGACCTCTCCATCGAGTATGCCCAGCTGGAGCCGGTGGTGGCCCGCTACCGGGCGTGGCGCCAGGCGGAAGCGGACCTGCACGCCGCCGAGCAGATGCTGCAGGATCCGGACCCGGAGCTGCGCGGGCTGGCGGAGGACGAGGCGGCCGAGGCAAGGCAGCGATGCGAGGCGCTGGCACTGGAACTGCAGAAGGCGCTGCTGCCCCGCGATCCCAACGATGCCGCCAACATCTTCCTGGAGATCCGTGCCGGTACCGGCGGCGACGAGGCCGCCCTGTTCGCCGGCGACCTGTTCCGCATGTACAGCCGCTATGCCGAGCGCCAGGGCTGGCAGGTGGAGATCCTGAGCGCCCACCCGGGAGAACAGGGTGGTTACCGCGAGATCATCGCCCGCATCATCGGCCGCGGCGCCTGGTCCCGGCTCAAGTACGAGTCCGGTGTCCACCGGGTGCAGCGGGTGCCGGAAACCGAGTCCCAGGGCCGCATCCACACCTCCGCCGCCACCGTGGCCGTACTGCCGGAGGTGGCCGAGGTGGAGGCCGTGGACATCCGCCCCGCCGATCTCAAGATCGACACCTTCCGCGCCTCCGGGGCCGGCGGCCAGCACGTCAACAAGACCGACTCCGCGGTACGCATCACCCACCTGCCCACCGGCATCGTGGTGGAATGCCAGGACGAGCGCTCCCAGCACAAGAACCGGGCCCGGGCGCTGTCCCTGCTGGCCGCGCGCCTGCTGGACCGGGAACGGGCGGAACAGGAACGGACCCAGGCGGACACCCGCCGGCGGCTGGTGGGAAGCGGCGATCGCTCGGAGCGCATCCGCACCTACAACTTTCCCCAGGGCCGCGTCACCGACCACCGCATCAACCTCACCCTGTACCGGCTGGAGGACATCCTGGAGGGGGACCTGGACGCCCTCATCGACCCACTGATGGCCGAGGACCAGGCCGAGCGCCTGGCCGCCCTCCAGGCCGGCGAATGAGCCCCATGGCCGCGGCCCCCGACAGCCGCCCCACCCTCGCCCGGGCCCTGCGCGACGCCAGCGCCCGGCTGGCGGAGGCCAGCGACAGCCCCGGGCTCGATGCCGAGCTGCTGCTCGCCTGCGCCCTGGGACGGACGCGCAGCCACCTCCACGCCTGGCCGGAACGACAACTGGACGCGGCCAGCGCCGGCCGCTTCGCGGACCTGGTCCGGCGACGCGCGCGGGGCTGGCCGGTGGCCTACCTCACCGGCCGGCGGGAGTTCTGGTCGCTGTCACTGGAGGTGACCCCCGACGTCCTCATCCCGCGCCCGGAGACCGAGACCCTGGTGGAGGCGGCGCTGGCCTGCCTGCCCCCCGACGCCCCCCTGCGGCTGCTGGACGCCGGCACCGGCTCCGGCGCCATCGCCCTGGCCCTGGCCAGCGAACGCCCCGCCTGGCGTCTCCTGGCCTGCGACCGGTCGGCGCCCGCGCTGGCGGTGGCGCGTCGCAACCGGGACCGGCTGGGACTGGCCCGGCGGGTCGGGCTGGTGCGAAGCGACTGGTGTGCCGCCTTCGCCCCGGGGTCGCTGGACGCCATCGTCGCCA
This sequence comes from Thiohalobacter sp., assembly GCA_026993645.1. Classification (GTDB taxonomy): domain Bacteria; phylum Pseudomonadota; class Gammaproteobacteria; order Thiohalobacterales; family Thiohalobacteraceae; genus JALWSQ01. Next base: position 5,054 of record JALWSQ010000296.1, on the reverse strand, counting down.
ACCCGCCCTACGTGGCGGATGCCGACCCACACCTGGAACGGGGTGATGTCCGCTTCGAGCCCGTCGGTGCCCTGCGCGCCGGACCCGACGGCCTGGCCGCCATTCAGCGGCTGGTGCAGCAGGCCCCCCGGTGCCTGCGCCCCGGTGGCTGGCTGCTGCTGGAACATGGCTGGGACCAGGGCGCGGCGGTACGCCGGCTGCTGCGCCGGGCAGGATTCCGGGCAGTCGCCACCCGGCGCGATCCAGCCGGCCGGGAACGGGTCGGCCTGGGCCGGTGGATCCGGAGCTGAGACCCCTCAGGCGGGCTTCACTGCCTCGATGGTCGCCGACACCACGAAATCCTCCACCCGTCGCCCCGGGGCCCAATCGCGGATGAACTCGCGGGATGTGTCCTTGGGCTGGATGCGGATGGCCTCGAAGCCGGCCTCGGCCAGCATGGCCTCCAGCGCCTCGATGCGTGAGGCACCGGCGACGCAGGCGGAATGCAGGAAGGGATCGTCGCGCATCTCCGGGGGCAGCTCGGCGGTGGCCACCACGTCGGAGACCGCCAGCCGGCCACCGGGCTTCAACACCCGGAAGGCCTCCCGAAACACCTGGGGCTTGTCCGGCGACAGGTTGATCACGCAGTTGGAGATGATGACATCCACGCTGGCATCGGCCACCGGCAGGTGCTCGATCTCACCCAGGCGAAAGTCCACCTGGCGGAACCCCCCCTTGCGGGCATTGGCCCGCGCCTTGCTGACCATGGCCGGGGTCATGTCGACCCCGATCACCCGACCGCTCTCCCCCACCTCCCGGGCCGCCAGGAAGGCGTCGAAGCCGCCGCCGGCGCCCAGGTCGAGCACCACCTCGCCGGGCCGGAGGCTGGCGATGGCGCGCGGATTGCCGCACCCCAGCCCCATGTCGGCCCCTGCCGGCACCGCCTCGCGCTCGGCGGCGGAATAGCCCAGCCGCTCGGAGATGATGGCGTTGATGGCGGCATCGTCCGCCACCCCGCAGCAGGAACCGGCCTCGCCGCAGCACTGGCCGGTGCTGGCGGCCTCGGCCACCTCGGCATAGGCATCGCGCACCCGGTTGCGGATGGCATCGGCATCGGATTCGGTCATGATCGGGGTCCTCCAGGCAGTGGTTTCATGGTAGCAGCCGGTTCAGCCAGCGCACCAGGCGCCGGGTGCGGGGGCTGAACAGGCGTGGGGCGTAGGCGGTGTTGACCGCCCGCCGGTGGATCTGGGCCAGGGTGGGATAGGCATGGATGGTGGCGGAGATGTCGCCGATGCGGGCACCGGTCTGCATGGCCAGCACCAGCTCGTGGATCAGCTCCCCGGCATGGGGCCCGAGCAGGCTGGCACCCAGCAGCCGTCCGCGCCGCACCACCAGCTTGGCCAGGCCGGCGGTCTCGCCCTCGGCGATGGCGCGATCGATGTCGCTGAAGGGGAACCGCAGTACCTCGACGTCCAGTCCCCGCGCCCGGGCCTGGTCCTCGGTGAGCCCCACCCGGGCCAGTTCCGGATCGCTGTAGGTCACCCAGGGCACCACCCGGTAATCGACCTTCTTCGGCCACCGGAACACCAGGTTGGCGATCACCACCCCGGCCTGGTACTCGGCCATGTGGGTGAAGGGATAGGGGCCACAGACGTCGCCACAGGCGAAGATGTGCCGCTGCGAACTGCGCAGCCGCCGGTCCACCTCGATGCCCTGCGGACCCACCGCCACGCCCGCCGCCGCCAGGTTCAGCGATTCGACGTTCGGCCGCCGGCCCAGCGCCACCAGGATGCGGTCGGCAACGAACCGATGGCCGCCACTGCAGCGCACCTGGTGACCGTCCGGCGTGGACAGCACCGCCTCCGCCGTCACCCCCGTGTGCACGTCGATGCCCTCGGCCACGAGCCGTCGTTCCAGTATCCGCGCCAGCTCCGGATCCTCCTGGGGCAGCAGCTGGGGCAGCCGTTCCACCAGGGTGACCCGGCTGCCCAGGCGGGCGAAGGCCTGGGCCATCTCCAGGCCGATGGGTCCGCCGCCGAGCACCAGCAGCCGCCGCGGCCGCTCGCGCAGTGAAAACAGGTTTTCATTCGTCAGACAGCCGGCCTCTTCCAGACCTTCGATGGGGGGCACGAACGGACGCGAGCCGGTGGCGATGACGAAACGGCGTCCCGAGATGCGTCGACCACCCACCTCGACCTCATGGGGCGTGACGAACCGGGCCGCTTCTCCAAGCAACACCTCGCAGCCGTAGCCACGGAAGCGCTCCGCGTCGTCGTGCTGCTGGATCCGTTCGATCACCGAATGCACATGATCCATGACCCGGCCCAGATCCACGGTCGGCTCCACGGCATCAAGGCCGAATTCGCCGCCGCGGCGCATGAGCGAGGCCACCTTCGCGGTATGAATCAGCGTCTTGCTGGGAACGCAGCCGGTATGCAGACAGTCGCCGCCGAGACGGTCGTTCTTCTCGATCAACGCGACCTGAAGCCCCAGTTGCCCGGCCACGCTGGCCACCACCAGCCCGCCGGCCCCGCCCCCGAGGATCACCAGGTCGAATGCACTGTCGTCCGTCATGGCGTTTCTCCAGCGGCGGACTGGAGCCGCAGCCGTGCATGGTAGATGTCGAAGGCGACCGGCGTCCGCCCATGGTAGCCGATCCGCCGCTGCCGGTGTCCCTCCAGCAGGTGGTAGCGTACCCGCGCCTCGACGGCGACCGCAGCCGGCGGCAGGTTCAGCCGGTACCGCCGCGACCGCCCCGCCAGCAGGCGACTGTCCCAGAGGTCGACGATGAACGGCCGCCAGAGGACACGGCGGATGAGCTTGTCGTGGCGGCTCGCCACCACCCGCCCCGCGGCATCCGTCGCCTCCAGATCCAGGGTCAGGTGCCGGTCCGGGGTGCCTGTGGGCAGGGCATGCCCGGCACCGACATTGGTGAGCACCAGGCGTACGGCGCGCCCACCGGCCCCTCCAGCCACCGGTTGCAACTCGACCGCCAGGGCCCGCCGCACCATGGCCGGATCGTGCCCGCCCCGCCACAGGTGCCGCCGCGCCCGGCGCACCTGGCCGCCCGGTACCAGGGGCCGTTCCACCAGCGGCATGTGGCACTGCACACAACCCAGCGAGGCCAGGTCGGGCAGACGGGTCTCCCCGCTGCGCCCCACCGCCTCGCCGCGGCCCGCCTCCAGTTCCGCCACGGTACCGCAGGGCGGAAAGCGGTAAAAATTGTCCCAGCGCCGGCCGTCCACCACATGGCAGCGCAGGCAGACCTGATTGGGATCCTCCAGCCTGGCCACCGGGTGCGGCGCATCGACCCCGGCGTAGGGCCCCAGGATCCGGCCCTGGCGGAGGTGGCAGGCGGCGCAGGTGACTCCCTGGTGTTGCAGCGCCCGGTCGAAGTCCCGGTTGGTGGCGAGGATGGGATCCCACTTGTCCCGATCACGAAAGCCGAGCAGACGCCGCGGCTGCTGCCGGTCCAGCGGGGTATGGCAGTTGCGGCATACATACTCCCTGCCATCGAAGCGCCAGTCGGCCTGGAAATAGTCGTCGTCCCAGGCCTGGCGATGGATGCTGGTACGCCATTCGGCGAAGAAGGCCGGATGACAACGGCCACAGGTCTCGGCATGGAGGTCGCCGAGCACCGCGGGCGCGCCGGCGGTCACCACCGGCCGTTCGAACGCCGGGGCGATCACGAAGATGTGCAGCGGACGCAGGAACCGCCAGGCCAGAAAGGCGCCCAGCGCCAACAGCAGGAACCATCGCAGCGGGTGCCTGATCCTGCATCCCGCCACCACGCCTCAACCCCCGTCCGCCGCCATCAGGACCGCTCCACCGGCAGGCCGCGGGCGGTCCAGTCCGTCATGCCGCCGCGGACCACGTGCACCCCGGCAAAACCGTTTTCCGCCAGCAGCAACGCCGCCCGGCGGGAGCGGCGGTCGGTGTGGCACACCAGGGCCAGGGGCGCCTCCTCGTATTCCACCAGTTCCTCCATGCGCTCGGGCAACTCCTCGAGGGGAATGTTGAGAGCGCCCGGTATGTGACCCTGGGGACCGTCGAAGTCGGCGCGGGTACGAACGTCCACCACCCTGACCTCGCCCCGGGCGAGGGCGTCGTGCAACGCCTCCACCGACATCATGGGCCGCTCGCGCATGCGCCCGATGACCCGTGGCAGGAAGGCCACGGCCCCCAGCAGGCCCAGGGCCAGCAGGGCCTTGTAGATCAGCTGCTCGTCCCCCGCCAGGGCCTCGCGCCCGGCATAACCCACGTAGGTGTAGGCGATGGACGCCGGCAGCATGAAGATCCAGCTGGCCCAGAGATAGTGGACGAAGGGGATGCGTGTCAGCCCCAGGGCGTAGTTGAGCAGATTGAAAGGGAACAGGGGCACCAGGCGCACGAAGGCCACGAACCGCCAGCCCTCCACCTCCACCCCGGCCAGCAGCTGGCGCAGGCGGCCGCCGGCACGGGCGGCGACCCAGTCCGACGCCAGGTAGCGCGCAGCGAGGAAGGCCAGCCCCGCCCCCAGGGTGGCTCCGGTGAGGTTGTAGAGGACGCCGTAGACCGGCCCGAACAGCACCCCCCCCGCCAGGGTCAGCACCGAGCCCGGCAGGAACAGCAGGGTGCCGATGGCATAGAGCCCCACGAACAGCAGCGGCGCCCAGGGACCGGCGGCACGCACCCAGGCCGTGAGCACCTGGACATCGAAGGCGGCGCGGTAGTGCAGGGCCAGGCCGATGGCCAGCACCAGCACCAGGAACAGCAACAGGCGACCCCCGTTGCGACGGAAAACGGCGGACATCTCCATCCTCTCCTCGCTGGACCCGGCACCGGCCGGGCCAATATTCAAGTGAATATTTGAATAATACCCCGCCGGCACCCAAAATCCAACGGTCCCCTGGCTGGAGACCACGAAACCGGCACCGGGTGCCGGAACAGGGGATCGGGATGGCAAATCAGCGCTCGTGGGCCACCTGGTCCAGCGCCGCCAGCAGGGGGCTGAGGAGGTATTCGAGCAGGCGGCGTTGCCCGGTGTGGATCTCGGCCCGTACCCGCATGCCCGGCGCCAGACGCACCGGATG
>JALWSQ010000295.1 GCA_026993645.1 Thiohalobacter sp. | reverse complement strand
CGCCAGCTCGTCCATCACCTCCCCTGACCGGCTGGCGATGCGATCCATGACCGCTGCCACCGCCGCCAGCGGATCCGGCCCCGTCTCGGCCGCCTCCAGCGCCTCGCGCAGTTCCATCTGCTCCATGAGGAACACCGGATCACGATGGGTCTGCTGCTCGTCCTCCGGCCGGTGGCCACGCAGTTCCAGCAGGTAGCGCGCCCGTGCCAGGGGGTCGCAGAGCACGCGGTAGGCCTCGTTGAGGCGGGCCGCCTGCTGCATGGCGATGCGCCGCTCCTGGTCGCTGGCCGCTGCGAACCGGTCCGGGTGGACGACCCGCTGCAGCTCTCGGTAGCGGGCATCGAGCCGCGCCCGGTCGAGCGCAAATACCGGCTGCAGGCCGAACAGGGCGAAATGGTCCTGCCCCCCCGTGGTCACCGCCACCCCGCCCCCCATGCCTGGCCGTCACCGGGCACGAGCCGCCAGGCCGCTGCCCCGGCGGTGTGCGATACGATGATGGGAAACGACGGGCCGGCAGCGGCCAGCGGTTCAGACCGAGAAGCTTTCCCCACAGCCACAGGTATCCTTCACGTTGGGGTTGTTGAACTTGAACCCTTCGTTCAATCCTTCCCGGGTGTAATCGACCTCGGTACCGTCCAGGTAGACCAGGCTGCGGGGATCCACGATCACCTTGACGCCATGGGCCTCGAACACCTGGTCGTCGGGGCCGGCCTCGTCGGCGAATTCCAGCACGTAGGCCATGCCGGAGCAACCGGTGGTCTTGACCCCCAGGCGGATGCCGATGCCCTTGCCCCGGTTGGCCAGGAATTCGGCCACCCGGCGCGCGGCGGCTTCGGTCAGGGTAATGCTCATGCTGATGTCACTCCCGGCATTCGCGGCTCAGGAGGCCTCGGCCTCCAGGGCCTCGGTGCCCTGCTTTTCCTGGTAGTCGGCGATGGCCGCCTTGATGGCGTCCTCGGCCAGCACCGAGCAGTGGATCTTCACCGGCGGCAGGGCCAGTTCCTCGGCGATGTCGGAATTCTTGATCTGGCGCGCCTCGTCCAGGGTCTTGCCCTTGACCCACTCGGTGAGCAGGCTGGACGATGCGATGGCGCTGCCGCAGCCGTAGGTCTTGAACTTGGCGTCCTCGATGACGCCCTGCTCGTTGACCCGGATCTGCAGCCGCATCACGTCGCCGCAGGCCGGCGCCCCCACCATGCCGGTACCGACGCTGGGGTCGTTCTTGTCCATACTGCCCACGTTGCGGGGGTTCTCGTAGTGATCGAGTACCTTTTCGCTGTATGCCATGGTCTCTCTCCCGTTCTCTGCAACCGATTCCAGGGCCGCCGGGTGGCGGCCATGACAGGCTCCTAATGTGCTGCCCACTGGACGCTGTCCAGGTCGACCCCTTCCTGATACATCTCCCACAGGGGGGACAGCTCGCGCAGCTTGCCCACCTTCTGCCGGACCAGGTCGACGACATAGTCGATCTCGGCCTCGGTGGTATAGCGCCCGATGGTGAAGCGGATGGAACTGTGTGCCAGCTCGTCGCTGCGGCCCAGGGCACGCAGGACATAGCTCGGCTCCAGCGAGGCCGAGGTGCAGGCCGAACCACTGGACACGGCCACGTCCTTCAGCGCCATGATCAGGCTCTCGCCCTCGACGAAGTTGAAACTCACGTTGAGATTGCCGGCCACGCGCCGTTCCAGGTCGCCGTTGAGGTAGACCTCCTCCATGCTGCCGAGCCCCGCCCACAGCCGGTCACGCAGGGCGCGGATGCGCGGGATCTCCGTGGCCATCTCCTCGCCGGCGATGCGGAAGGCCTCGCCCATGCCCACGATCTGGTGGGTGGCGAGGGTACCGGAACGCAGGCCGCGTTCGTGCCCGCCGCCGTGCATCTGTGCCTCCAACCGGACCCGGGGCCGGCGCTGCACGTACAGGGCACCGATGCCCTTGGGGCCATAGATCTTGTGGGCCGAGAAGGACATCAGGTCCACCGGCAGTGCCGCCAGGTCGATGGGGACCTTGCCCGCCGACTGGGCCGCATCCACGTGGAAGATCACGCCCCGTTCCCGGCACAGCCGGCCCAGCGTCTCGATGTCCTGGATCACCCCGATCTCGTTGTTGACGTGCATGACCGAGGCCAGGATGGTGTCGTCGCGCAGGGCGGCGGCGAACCGGTCGAGATCCAGCAGCCCGTCGGGTTCCGGATCCAGGTAGGTCACCTCGAACCCTTCCCGTTCCAGCTGGCGGCAGGTGTCCAGCACCGCCTTGTGTTCGGTCTTCACCGTGACGATGTGGCGCCCTTTCTTGCGATAGAAATGGGCCGCCCCCTTGATGGCCAGATTGTCGGACTCGGTGGCGCCGCTGGTCCAGACGATCTCCCGCGGATCCGCATTCACCAGGGCCGCCACCTGCTGGCGGGCCTGGTCCACCGCCTGTTCCGCCGCCCAGCCGAAGGCATGACTGCGCGAGGCGGGGTTGCCGAACACCCCGTCGCGGGTGAGGAACCGGGCCATCCGTTCCGCCACCCGTTCGTCCACCGGCGTGGTGGCGCTGTAATCCATGTAGATCGGCGTCTCGACTGTCATGATCTTACCTGCTCCGATTTGGATTCGAATTCTCTGCCCATTCACCAGCCCAGGGCACCGAGGCGGCGGGCACCGGCCGCCCGGGCCTCCAGCGCATGCAGCAGCCGGTCCACGTCCTCGGCCCGGTTGTCGGGGCCCAGGCTGACCCGGACAGCGCCCCGCGCCAGGTCCGGATCGACCCCCATGGCAACCAGCACCGGGCTGGGCCGGCCCGCGCCGCTGGCACAGGCCGAGCCGCTGGAGACCGCGATACCCTCGCGGTCGAGTTCCATCAGCAGGGCCTCGCCCTGGTAACCCGCCAACGCGAACTGCACCGTATTGGGCAGTCGCGGCACGTCCTCGGCGAAGATGCTGATACCGGGGAGGCGCGCCAGCCCCGCCTCGAGCCGCTGGCGCAGCGCCAGCATGTGGTCGGCCCGTTGCGCCCGCTCGGCCCGGGCCAGCTCCGCCGCGCGGCCGAAGCCGACGATACCGGCCAGGTTCTCGGTACCGCTGCGCCGACCCCGTTCCTGGCCGCCACCGGCCAGCAACGGCGCCACCGGAAACCCGCGCTCCACCACCAGGGCACCGACCCCCTTGGGGCCGTGGAACTTGTGTGCCGACAGGCTCAGGCTGGTCACACCCAGGGCCGTGAAATCCAGTGCCAGCTTGCCCGCCGCCTGCACCGCATCGGTATGAAACAACGCGCCCCGGCCGCGCGCCTCCGCCGCCAGCGCCGTCACATCCTGGACGACCCCGGTCTCGTTGTTGGCCAACATCACCGTGGCCACGCCGCCCTCGGGCTCCAGGGCCTCGGCCAGTGCCTCCAGCCGGACCTGGCCGTGGGCATCACAGGGCACCGGCTGCAGTCGCCAGCCGCGGGCAGCCAGCTGCCGGGCGGGCGCCTGCACCGACGGGTGCTCGATGGCGCTGACGGCCAGGGTGCCCGTCCCCGCCCGGGCGCACAGGGCGTGGAGCGCCAGATTGTTGGCCTCGGTCCCACCGCTGGTGAACACCACCTGGACCGGGTCCACGCCTACCAGTGCCGCCACCTGCTCCCGCGCCTGCTCGATGGCCGCCCGCGCCCGCCGCCCCGCTCCATGGAGACTCGAGGGGTTGCCGGCATGGGTCAGCCAGGGCCGCATGGCCTCCAGCACCCGCGGATCCAGCGGCGTGGTTGCGTTGCAGTCCAGATAGCAAGCGTCCATTCCCGCCCCTCGTGGCTCAGTACCGCACCGACCGGATCGGCAACTCGTCCCCCTCGCCGGCCGCGGTGGATTCCAGGGTCACGCCGTCCTGGCGATCCGCGACCCGGCGCACCTCGCGGCGATGGGCCAGCTGTTCCAGGGTGATGCCACTGAGGAATCCCCTGATCTGGTCACTGAGTTCGGTCCAGAGCTCGTGGGTAAGGCAGCGCTCGTCGTTGTGACAATTGCCCATGCCACCACAGCGGGTGGTATCCACGTTCTCGTCCACCGCCAGGATGACATCCGCGATGGCGATTTCAGCCGAGGGCCGCTGCAGGGCATAGCCACCACCCGGCCCCCGGGTGCTGCGGACCAGCCCCTGCTTGCGCAGGCGGGTGAACAGCTGCTCCAGGTACGACAGGGAAATCCCCTGCCGTTCAGAAATCTCCGCCAGTTTCACCGGCCCGGCCTCGGCATGCAGGGCCAGATCCAGCATGGCGGTCACCGCGTAGCGGCCCTTGGTCGTCAGCTTCATGAAAGCGTCCCAATATGATATGGTTGCCCAGCTGACCGGTAAATTGCCATACCCTAGTATTTTAGTCAAGAATTATCTTGCCGATTTTCCTCTGATTCCGCATTGTTGCCTTCCGCCGCCGGCGACTCCCCGGCACCCGCGATCTCGCAGGCACCGAGATCGGGCAGGTTGAGATCGGCGATCTCTGCACCCAGGTCCTTCAATCCCCGGCACATCTGTTCCAGGCGCTGATCCATGGCATGCATGTGTTCCAGCATGCAGTTGATGGCGTTGGCCACGGGATCCGGCATGTCCTGGGTCGCGCCATAGGCATCGAAACCGATCTTGCGCGCCATGGCCGCCCGGCGCTCACGCGCGGCGGTCGAACTCACCACCCGCCCCGGCACCCCCACCACCGTGGCACCATCGGCCACGTCCTTGACCACCACCGCGTTGGAACCGATGCGCACCCCGTCGCCGATGCGGATGGGCCCGAGCACCTTGGCACCGGCGCCGATGACCACGTCATTGCCCAGGGTGGGATGCCGCTTGCCCTTCTGCCAGCTGGTCCCGCCCAGGGTCACGCCGTGATAGAGGGTGCAATCGTCGCCGATCTCGGCGGTCTCGCCGATCACCACGCCCATGCCATGGTCGATGAAGAAGCGCCGCCCGATGCGGGCGCCGGGATGGATCTCGATGCCCGTGAGCCAGCGCCCCAGCGTGGACAGCCAGCGGGCCAGCCAGCGCAGTCCGAGGTTCCACAGCCAGTGGCTGCAGCGGTGCAGCAACACCGCGTGCACCCCCGGGTAGGTGGTCAGGATCTCGAAGGTGGTGCGCGCCGCCGGATCCCGCTCGAATACGCAGCCGATGTCTTCCCGCAATCGTCGGAACATGCTTGCCATCCTCCAGCCGGGGCCATGAACGGCGCCGGTTTTCCGGCGCCGTTATCTGCAAGCATATCATCACTTCTCCACCCCTCACCCCTCACGTAATGACGATGGATTCACGCCTGCGCGGGAATGCCGGGACAATTCCGTGTGCTTCCGTGTGGTTCAGTGGCTCATGCCCATGATGCGCACGGCCCTTCGGGCCTTTGCACATCCTACGCCTCACCCCTCACTCCTCACGCTCATCCACAGCACTGAGGATGCCGCGCAGGATGTTGATCTCGTTGCAGTCGGGACGGGCGCGCAGGAACAACCGGCGCAGGCGTCGCATCAGGGTTCGGGACTGGGGCGGCTTGAGGAACCCCACCGCGTACAACACCTGCTCCAGGTGTCGGAAGAAGCCCTCCATCTGCTCGCTGGTGGCCGGCGGATAGGCGTCCTGGTCGGGCGGCCGGGGCCGCGGTGCACCGGCCGCCAGCAGCAGCTCGTAGGCCAGTACCTGCACCGCCTGGGCCAGGTTGAGTGAGGAAAAGCCGGGCGCGGTGGGAATCTGCACCAGGTAGTGACAGCGGGCCATCTCGGCATTGGTCAACCCCGAACGCTCACGGCCGAACACCAGTGCCACCTCGGCACCACCAGCGGCCGCCTCCAGCAGGGCCGTCCCCGCCTCGCGTGGTGCCAGCACCGGGCTGCTGATGGTGCGCAGCCGGGCCGTCGCACCCGCCACCAGGCTGCAGTCGGCCAGGGCCGCCGCGAGGTCGGGCACCACCCGGGCCCGCTGCAGGATGTCGTCGGCGCCCGAGGCCCGGGCCGTGGCCTCGGCATCCGGGAACCGGCGCGGCGCCACCAGCGTCAGCCGTCCCAGGCCCATGTTCTTCATGGCGCGGGCCGCCGCCCCGATGTTGCCGGGATGGCTGGTCTCCACCAGCACGATCCGCACCCGGGCGAGCGCAGCGATTCCCCCTGACATCTCCGGCACCGGATCCAGCGACCGCTCAGTGGTCACCCGCCGACACCGCCCGGACCAGCGGCCTGGCCCAGTCCACCAGCCGGGCCAGCAAGCGGGCACTGGCCCGGTTGGCCGCGGCCACCCCGCCTGCTGCATCGCGGCTGGGTGCCGGCGCCGACTCGGTGAACCAGCGCTCACCGAGCAACCGGTGCCGGCGCAGATCCAGCAGCCGCACCTGGAGGCTCACGCGGAACCGGCTGCCCCCCTGCCGGACGTCCTGCTCGAAGGCCGCCAGCCGGGTCTCCACCCGGATGTCCGGCACCAGGCGCGAGCTGCTGTCCACCACTGCCGAGGCCATGTCCCCGGCCGCCAGGGCCTGCACCAGCAGCGGCTGCCACATCTCCACCGGGGCCGTCTCCCAGCGGCTGCGGGTATAGAAGCCGATCTCGTGCGGTCGCTCGAGGTAGGCGATACGCGACCCCCTGAGGTAGCGTTGCCCGGTGATGGGTGCCAGCCGAAGCACCGGCCCGGCCGCGCGCCAGCGCGGCTCACCCAGGGGCACGTCCAGGCGGTAGTGGTGCACGGGCAGGTGCCGGGCCTCCGGCAGCAGGCTGCACCCGCTCAGGCCTACCAGCAGCCCCCACAACAACAGCCCCCAACGTGTCATCACCGAATTCATGGTGCGCCCCGTTCGCCCGGCCCCGGCGCCTCCAGGGTGTTCCCATAGAGGAGGAAGCGCGGATCCTCCTGGAACCGATCCACCACCTGGTCCAGGCGCTCCGTGGTCCGGCGCAGCTCCAGCGCCAGCGCGCGCATCTCGCCGAAGGCGCTCACCGCCGATCCGGCCAGGGCATGACCATCACGATCCACCCAGCTCCGCAGGCTGACACTGGTTCGCGCCACCTGGTCCGCCATTCGCTGGACCGAACCCGTGCCCGCCTCCATCCGCGCCAGCAGCCCGTCCAGGCGCTCGCTCGCCCGTGCCGTGTTGGCCATGACCCGGTGCAGGTCCACCAGGCCCTGGTTCAGGTCACCGCGACGCTGGGCCAGGGTGGCGCTGACCTGCTCCAGGTGGGTGAGCACCTGGGCCACCGTGGCCCGGTTACCCGGCCCCAGCAGGGCGTGGGCATCCTGGGCCACCCGGTTGAGGTTGGTGATCAGCTCGGAGACGGCCCGGTCCAGCCGGGTGAACAGCGAGGGACCGGTCTTCATCACCGGGTAGGTCTCCCCCGGTGCCGGCTTCAACAGCGGTGAACTGCGACTGCCGCCGGCCAGCTCGATGGAGGCGATGCCGGTCAGACCCTGGACCGACAGGGTGGCGATGGTGTCCTGCTTGATGGGTACACTGCGCTCGATGGCGAGGGTCAGGCGCACCCGTTCCGGGTTGGCGGGATCCAGCTCGATGGTGCGCACCCGCCCCACCTCGACCCCCCGGTAGCGGACCGGCGCATCCACATACAGCCCGGCCACGGACTCGGTCATGTAGACCCGGTAGAGTTGGTACTCCTTGGAGACATCGCCGAAGGTCAACCACAGGCTGATACCCACACCGAGCGACCCGAGCAGGATGACGAAGATGCCGACGATGCTGTAACGGAGCCTGTTCGCCTTCATGTGCCTGCCGGCCGCGCAGCACGTGCCCGCGGCCCCTCGAAATAGACCCGCACCGCGGGATGATCCATGCGGGAGAGTTCCTCCATGCGGCCCACGGCCACGATCCGCCGGTCACCCAGCACCGCCACCCGGTCCGCCACCCGCCACATGGAATCCAGGTCATGGGTCACCATGACCAGGGTCAACCCCATCCACCGCCGCAATCGTAGCACGAGTTCGTCGAAGGCACCGGCGCTGACCGGATCCAGGCCCGACGTGGGTTCGTCCAGGAACAAGAGTTCGGGATCCAGGGCCATGGCGCGCGCCAGGGACGCCCGCTTGATCATGCCGCCGCTGAGTTCGCGGGGATATTTCAGTCCGGCCGCGACGTCCAGGCCCGCCTGCATCAACTTGAGATCGGCGAGTTCGCCGATGAAGGCCGGATCCAGCCGGGTGTGTTCGCGCAACGGAACGGCCACGTTGTCCCGTATCCGCATGGAACTGAACAGGGCCCCCTGCTGGAACAGCACGCCGAACCGCCGCCGCAGCGCCATGCGGCCCTTCTCGTCGAGGTGCTCGACGTCGGTCCCGAACAACCGCACCCGCCCCGCATCCGGCGTACGCAGCAGCACCATCTCCTGCAGCAGTGTCGTCTTGCCGCTGCCGCTGCCGCCGACCAGGGCCAGGATCTCGCCGCGCCGCACGCTGAGATCCACCCCCTCGTGCACCACGACGTCGCCGAACCGGGTCACCACCCCCTCGAGCTCGACCAGGATCTCGCTGTCGTTCTCTCCCATGGTCAGATACCCAGCCAGCTGAAGAGAATGGAAAAGGCGGCATCCGCGATGATGACCAGGAAGATCGATTGCACCACGGACAGGGTGGTGTGCCGGCCGACCGCCTCCGCCCCGCCCTGGACGCAGAAGCCCTGGAAACAACCCACCACCGCGATGATGAGCGCGAAGATGGGTGACTTGAGCACGCCTATCAGGTAGGACCGCAACGACAGCGCTTCGTGCAACCGGTTGAGGAAGGGCTCGAACCCGAGGCCCAGGATGACCTTGGACATGACCATGCCACCGAGGACACCCAGCACGTCGGCGAAGATCACCAGCAACGGCAGGGCGATGAACAGGGACAGCAGCTTGGGCAGCACCAGGACGTCCAGGGGCAGGATACCGATGGTCTTGAGCGCCGCCACCTCCTCCGTCACCTGCATGGTGCCGATCTGGGCGGCATAGGCCGAGCCGGTGCGGCCGGCCACGATGATGGCCGTCAGCAGTGGCGACAGCTCCCGCACCATGGACAACCCCACCAGGTCGGCCACATAGATGTTGGCACCGTACACCCGCAGCTGCACCGCGCCCTGGTAGGCGATGACGATACCCATGAGAAAGGAGATGAGGCCGACGATGCCGACCGCCCCGACCCCCGCCTCGTACAGATCGGTGAACAGGGCCCGCCAGCGGATGCGGCCCGGATGCAGCATCAACCAGCCCATGCGCAAGGTGATCTCGCCGAGGAAATGCACCAGCGACTGGAGTTCGACCAGGCCGTCCAGAAGGCCCTGCCCGAGCAGCACCAGGGGCGAGACACCCGGCACCCGCAGCGGCGAGCGCCCGGCACGCAACTCCCGCACCCGGGCCAGGAGTTCCGCCTGCAGCGGTTGCAGGCCCAGAAGGGTGGGTTCCCCACCGCCGCGGGCGAGACCGCTGCACAAGCGTTCCAGGACCAGGGCGCCGGCCGTATCCAGCCGGCGTATACCCCGGGCGTCGATGACGGCGGGCAGCTTACCCGCCTCCAGCCGCGCCAGTTCGCGTCGTATCCCGGCGGCCGTGACGACCGTCCAGTCCCCCCCCAGGACCAGCCGGTCGTCCTCGATCGCGACCGTCGCAACCGGCACCGCACGTGCGGCTGGATCGGTTTCGGACATACCGGTTCCCCCTCCCTCACCCCTGGATATGTGCAGGTTACCTCAGGCCCGCTCCAGGGGAAACGCCAGCACCTGGTCGATGCGATCCAGGCGGGCCAGGTACATCAACAGCCGGTCCAGCCCCAGGGCGACGCCCGCGCACTCGGGCAGGCCCGCCGCCAGGGCCGCCAGCAGCCGCTCGTCCGCGGGCACCTCCGCCAGCCCCTGGCGGCGACGCTCGGCCCGTTCCCGGGCAAACCGGCGTGCCTGCTCGGCGGCGTCGGTGAGTTCCTGGTAACCGTTGGCCAGCTCCATGCCATCGAGATAGAGCTCGAACCGCCGTGCCACCGGCGGTTCGCCTTCGACCCGCGCCAGGGCCGCCTGTTCCGGCGGGTAGTCGTAGACGAACAGGGCACCTTCCAGCCGGGGCTCGATGAGATGGGTCAACACCAGGTCGCGCCAGGGCGCGGCATCGTCCGCGGGCAGGCCTTCCACCTGGATGCCCGCCCGTTGCAGGCAGTCTTGCCAGGGCGCGACCGCGGGCTCCAGGCCGTCCACGCCGGTATGGTGCAGGAAGAGGTTGCGATAGCTGATGCGGGCGCAGACGGGCGGCGGCCGCCAGGGGGGACAGAGCCGCCCCAGCAGCGCCTCCACCT
>JALWSQ010000294.1 GCA_026993645.1 Thiohalobacter sp. | reverse complement strand
GCCATCAGGGCCCGGGCCTGTTCCACCGGCAGCCCCTCGTAGTCGTGGCGGCCATAGTAGTGGCGCCCGAACCGGGCCCAGTGGGCGGTGACCAGGTCGGCCACCGGCCGCCGCTCCACGGCCAGCAGGTCGAGCCAGAACAACACCGCCCAGAGGCCGTCCTTCTCCCGCACGTGGTTGGAGCTGGTGCCGAAGCTTTCCTCGCCGCACAGGGTGATCCGGCCGGCATCCAGCAGGTTGCCGAAGAATTTCCAGCCGGTGGGGGTCTCGTAGCAGGGGATCCCCAGGGCCTCGGCCACCCGGTCGGCGGCGCGGCTGGTGGGCATGGAACGCGCGATGCCGGCCAGGCCATCGCGGTAGCCGGGCACCCGGGTGGCGTTGGCCGCCAGAACGGCCAGGCTGTCGCCGGGGGAGACGAACAGGCGGCGGCCGAGGATCATGTTGCGGTCGCCGTCGCCGTCGGAGGCGGCGCCGAAATCGGGCGCGTCCGGTCCGTTCATGTACTCCACCAGGGCGCGGGCATGGATGAGGTTGGGGTCCGGGTGCCCCCCCCCGAAATCCTCCAGCGGCTCGGCGTGCCACAGGGCCTCTTCGGGCGCCCCCAGCCGCCGCACCAGGATCTCCCGGGCATAGGGGCCGGTGACCGCGTGCATGGCGTCGAAGCAGAGCCGGAACCCACCCCGCAGCAGGTCACGGATGCGGTCGAAGTCGAACAGGGACTCCATCAGCTCCGCATAGTCGGCCACCGGGTCGATGACCTCCACGATCATGTCGCCGAGGCACTGCCGCCCGGTGCGCGTCAGCGGCACCGGGTCGGCCACCAGGCGCCGGATCCGGTCCAGGGTCTGGCTGCGGGCATAAATGGCCTCGGTCACCGCCTCGGGGGCCGGTCCCCCATTGGCGACATTGAACTTGACCCCGAAGTCGCCCTCCGGGCCCGCTGGGTTGTGGCTGGCCGAGAGGACGATGCCGCCGGCGGCCCCGTGCCGGCGGATGACGCAGGAGGCGGCGGGGGTGGAGAGCAGGCCGTCCCGCCCCACCAGCACCCGCGCGACACCGTTGGCGGCGGCCATGGCCAGGATCACCTGGATGGCGTGGCGGTTGTAGTATCGGCCGTCACCGCCCAGCACCAGGGTACCGCCACGCAGGCCCTCGGCCGTGTCGAAGATGGCCTGGACGAAGCACTCCAGGTACCAGGGCTGCTGGAACCGGCGCACCTTCTTGCGCAACCCCGAGGTGCCGGGGCGCTGGTCCTGGAACGGGGTGACGGGTACGGTTTCCATGCGCATGGATGCCTCCTTGGTCCTGCCGGCGGTTGAAGCTTCACGGCCGAGAGCCGATAAGTCTACCGGAAGCCGGCGCGGAGAGGGGATCGCGCTTCGTGCTATGCTGAGGGTTCGCCGGTGAACCCGGAGACGAGCGAGATGGGACCATGAACGGCCGTCCTGTTCCAAGGTGGCAGCCCCGGTCGGGGGCGAGGACGTGGCAGCATGCTGGCCTGTGAGCTGCGGCCGGCCGGCCTGCGCGCGCGCCGCGACCTGGCGGACCTGATGGCCGTGTACGAGTCCAACTACATCCGCCTGCGCCAGCTCATTCCGGATTTCGGCGCCGTGGACAGTCCCCGCATCTCCTGCGTCCCCGGGGCCCTGGACCTGCACGCCCACGTGGTCGATCGCGCCCGTTACACCCTCACCCTCTACTTGAGCTACTGTTTCGACGATGGCAGCGGCTTCTATCCCGCCCCCGATCTGCGGGTGCGCATCTACCAGGATGCCCGGGTGGCGGAGGTCATGCGCTGCGGCCGGCGCCGCGGCGGCCGTATCGCCCTCTACGACCGGGCCCGCCATGCCTATGGCCTGGACGACAAGTGGCGCATGAACCGTTTCCTGCAGAAATGGCTCGGCTACTGCATCCGCCAGGGCCACCGCTTCCGTTGAAATGATAGAATGGCCGCGCAGCGGCCAACGGAAGAGGGGGCAAGCCATGTACGTGACCCTGGTGGAGGTCCAGGTCAAGCCGGACCGCGTGGACGACTTCATTCGCGAGAGCGCGCTCAACCACGCCGGTTCCATCCAGGAACCGGGCAATCTCAGGTTCGACATCCTGCAGTCGCCGGATGACCCCACGCGCTTCATCCTGTACGAGGCCTATGCCACCGAGGCGGACGCGGCCGCCCACAAGCAGACCGCGCACTACGCCCGCTGGCGTGAGGCCGTCGCCGACTGGATGGCGGCGCCGCGCCGCGGCGTGCGCTGGAACGGGCTCTATCCCCGCGTCGGGTCGTCCTGATGCAGCCCTTCGCCGTCGCCCGCCTGCCACGCATCGAGTTCGGGCCGGGCCGGCGCGCCCTGTTGCCGGAACGGGTGCGGGCCTTCGGTGACCGGGCCCTGCTGTTCACCGGTGCCCGCACGGTGGAGCGTGACCCGGCGGTGGCGGCGTTGCTGCAGTCCCTCGAACGGGCGGGCATCGCCTTCGAGCGCATCCGCATCGACGGGGAGCCCTCGCCGGAGCAGGTGGACGGCATCGTGGCCGGGCACCGGGACGCGGGGGTGGACGTGGTGGTCGCCATCGGCGGCGGCAGCGTGCTGGATGCGGCCAAGGCGGTGGCCGGCCTGTTACGGGTCGGCGACAGTGTCATGGATTACCTGGAGGGCGTCGGTCCGGAGAAGACCTACCGGGGACCGGCGGTGCCCTTCATCGCCCTGCCCACCACCGCCGGCACTGGCAGCGAGGCCACCAAGAACGCGGTATTGAGCCGCCAGGGGCCGGACGGCTTCAAGAAATCGTTCCGCGACGAACGGCTGGTGGCCCAGTGGGCCATCGTGGATCCGGATCTGCTGGCCGGCTGCCCGCCGGCGCTGATCGCGGCCAACGGCATGGACGCCCTGACCCAGCTGATCGAGTCCTATGTCTCCCTGCGCCATGGTCCCTTCACCGATGCCCTGGCGGTGAGTGGCCTGCGGGCTGCGCGCGACGGGCTGCTGGCCTGGTACCAGGGCGGGGCCGATGCCGCGGAAGGGCGGACCCGCATGGCCTATGCGGCGCTGCTGTCGGGCATCACCCTGGCCCAGGCGGGGCTGGGTTCGGTGCACGGGCTCGCCTCGCCCCTGGGCGCCTTCTTCCCCATTCCCCACGGGGTGGCCTGCGGCACCCTGGTGGCCGCGGCCACCCGGGTCAACATCGCCGCCCTGGAGGCGCGGGAACCCGACCACCCGGCCCTGGCCCGCTATGCCCGCCTGGGGGAGATCCTGTGCGCGCGGCGGATGCGCGACCCGGCGGCGGCCCGGACGGCCCTGCTGGACTGGCTGGAGGATCTCACCGGCCGCCTGGATCTGCCGCCGCTGGCCGCCCATGGGGTCGGCGCGGCCGACCTGGACCGCATCGTCGCCCACAGCCGGGGCAGCTCCATGAAGACCAACCCCATCGTCCTGACCGACGCCGAGATCCGGGCCATCCTCGAGGCCCGCCTGGGCTGAGCGGCCCCGAACCGAAAAAAACGGAAGCATTTCCCAAAACGAGGCGTCGGCCCTTGATATTCGTCGGCGATCCGCCCATCATTGCGCCATCCGGCATTTTCCTACAGAATCTGTCCGGCCTTTCCGATCCACGCAGTGCCAGGGCCCGTCCAGCGTGCGCAAGATTATCGTGATCAACAGCAAGGGAGGCTGTGGCAAGACGACCTTGTCCACCAACCTTGCCAGTTACTACGCCGCCCACGGCTGGCCCACCGCGCTGTTCGACTACGACCCCCAGGATTCCGCCATGCGCTGGCTGGCCCAGCGGCCGGCGGAGCTGGCCCCCATCCATGGCGTGCGGGCGGCCCATCCCCCCATGCCGGGCATGACCCGGGCCTTCCAGCTGCGGGTGCCGCCGGAGACCCGGCGCACCATCATCGACACCCCGGCGTCGCTCAAGCGCATGGATCTCATCGATATTTTGCGCGGCGCCTCGGCCATCATCGTGCCCGTGCTGCCCTCCATCATCGACAGCGCCGTGACGGCCGCTTTCCTGTCCGAGCTGCGGGCGGTGATGCGCAGCTATGCCCCGGATGCCCCGGTGGCCATCCTGGCCAACCGCGTGCGGCGCAACACCCGCACCTTCCTGGCCCTTATGTCCTTCCTGGACGACCTGCAGATGCCCCCGGTCACCTGCCTGCGGGACTCGCAGAACTACGTCAACGCCGCCAGCCAGGGCGTCGGCATCCACGAGATGCGCCGCGGTGTCACCCGCATCGACCGCGAGCAGTGGCAGCCCCTCATCGACTGGCTCGAGGCGGGCACCCCGGACCATCACAGCCGCCCCGAGGAAGAGGAAAAGCGCTATATCGCCTGACGGGCCGTGAACCCGGGCCGGAAACCGGGCATCATATACCCATGTGGTGCCTGAAGCTGTTGTTCCGCATCCTGTTGCGGCTGGTCTACCGGGTGGAGGTCCATGGCCTGGAGCACTACCGGGCGGCCGGCCAGCGGGTGCTCATCGTCGCCAACCACGTCTCCTTCCTGGATCCGCTGCTGCTGGGCGCCTTCCTGCCCGACTACCTCACCTTCGCGGTGAACACCCACATCTCCCGCCGCTGGCTGCTGCGCCCCTTCATGATGCTGGCGCACACCTTCCCCCTGGATCCCACCAACCCCATGGCCACCAAGGGCCTGGTCCAGTTCCTGCGTGGCGACCGCAAGGCGGTGGTGTTCCCGGAGGGGCGCATCACCACCACCGGCACCCTCATGAAGATCTACGAGGGGCCGGGGCTGATCGCCGACAAGGCCGGGGCCACCCTGCTGCCGGTCCGCATCGAGGGGCCGGAGTACACGCCGTTCTCCCGCCTGGGCCGGCGTTTCCCCCGGCGCTGGTTCCCGCGCATCCGCATCAGCCTGTGCCCGCCGGTGCGGATGGATCTGCCCCCCGGCCTGCGCGGGCGCCGGCGGCGGCTGGCGGCGGCGCGACGCATGAGCGAGATCATGCACGACATGATGATCCGCACCAGTCGCTGCGACACGACCCTGTACGAGGCCATGCTGGCGGCGCGGCGGTTGGTGGGCGGCGGCATCGAGCTGGTGGAGGACATCCGCCACCAGCCCCTGACCTTCACCCGCCTGGTGGCCGGCACCCGGGTGCTGGGCCGTCAGTTCACCCGGCTGGGCGAGCCCGGCGAGGCCCTGGGCCTGCTGCTGCCCACCATGGCGGTCACCGCCGTCAGCTTCATGGCGGTGCACTATGCCGGCCGGGTGCCGGCCATGATCAACTACACCGCCGGGGCCCAGGGCATCCGCTCCGCCTGCCGCACCGGGCGCATCCGCATCCTCATCAGTTCCCGCCGGTTCGTGGAGGAGGGGGGGCTCACCGAGGTGGTGGCGTCCCTGGCGCAGGACCTGGAGATCCTCTACCTGGAGGACCTGGCCGGCGGCATTTCGGCCTGGGCGCGCCTGGCCGGCCTGTTTGGCGCCCTCTGCCTGCCCGGCAGCTACCGGCGCCGTAACCCCGCGGCCCGGCCGGAGGACCCGGCGGTGATCCTGTTCACCTCCGGTTCCGAGGGCGAGCCCAAGGGGGTGGTGCTGAGCCATCGCAACCTGCTGGCCAACCGGGCCCAACTGGGTATCGTGGTGGACTTCAACCGCGAGGACCGGATCCTCAATGCCCTGCCCCTGTTCCATTCCTTCGGTCTCACCGCCGGCCTGGTTCTGCCCCTGGTGGCCGGGGTGCGGGTGTTCTTCTATCCGTCGCCGCTGCACTACCGCCTGCTGCCCGAGATCGCCTACGAGGTCAATGCCACCATCCTGTTCGGCACCAACACCTTTCTCGCCGGCTACGCCCGCCACGCCCATCCCTACGACTTCCACCGTCTGCGCCACGTGTTCGCCGGGGCCGAGAAATTGCACGAGGAGACGCGGCGCACCTGGTGTGACCGGTTCGGCATCCGCGTGCTGGAGGGGTACGGCGCCACCGAGGCCAGCCCGGTACTGGCGGTGAACACGGCCATCCATCACCGCGCCGGCACCGTGGGGCGGCTGCTGCCCGGGATCCGCCATCGCCTGGAGCCGGTGCCGGGCGTACCCGAGGGCGGGCGGTTGCAGGTGCAGGGGCCGAACATCATGCTGGGTTACCTGCTGCCCGAGAACCCCGGCGTGCTGGTGCCCCCCGCTGCGGCGCCGGGCGGCCCCGGCTGGCATGACACCGGTGACATCGTCACCATCGACGAGGACGGTTTCGTGCACATCCTCGGCCGGGCCCGCCGTTTCGCGAAGATCGGCGGCGAGATGGTCTCGTTGGCCGCGGTGGAGGAACTGGTGGCGTCCATCTGGCCCGGGGTGCACCACGCGGTGGTGACCGTGCCTCATCCGACCAAGGGCGAGCAGCTGGTGCTGGTGACCGAGCATCCGGCCCCGGATCGCGCCCGCCTGCACGCGGAGGCCCGGGCGCGCGGGGCCGGGGAGCTGATGCTGCCGCGGCGCATCCTGCAGGTGGCGAGCATGCCGTTGCTGGGCACCGGCAAGCTGGATTACCGCGCGGTGCAGGCCCTGGCCGAGGCCGACGCCGGTACCACGCCGGCGGGAGGCGACCCATGCACCTGACCCTCCGCCAGTTGAAGGTGTTCGAGGCCGTGGCCCGGCATCTCAGCCACACCAAGGCGGCCGAGGAACTGCACCTGACCCAGCCCGCGGTGTCCATGCAGATCCGCCAGCTGGAGGAGAACGTCGGTCTGCCCCTGTTCGAACAGGTGGGGCGGCGGATCCATCTCACCGATGCCGGGCGGGAGATGTACGATTACAGCTGCCGCATCACCGCCTTGCTGCACGAGGCGGAGGAGGTGATCGATGCCCTGCGCGGGGTGCGGGGCGGACGCCTGGCCATCTCCGTGGCGACCACCGCCAATCACTTCGCCACCCGCCTGCTGGCGGAGTTCAGCAAGCGTTACGCGGGGGTCTCGGTCAGCCTGGATGTCACCAACCGCGAGACCCTGCTGCGGCAACTGGCGGCCAACGAGCGCGACCTGGTCATCATGGGCGAACCGCCGGCCGAGCTGGACCTGGTGGCCGAGGCCTTCATGGAGAACCCGCTGGTGGTCATCGCCCCGCCGGATCATCCCCTGGCCCGCCGGCGGCGCATTCCCCTGGCCGACCTGGTCCAGGAACACTTCGCCATCCGCGAGCAGGGCTCCGGCACCCGGGCCGCGGCGGAGCGCCTGTTTCGCAGCCAGGGCCTGGCGTTGCCCACCGGCATGGAGATGACCAGCAACGAGGCCATCAAGCAGGCGGTGGAGGCGGGGCTGGGACTGGGGATCGCCTCGGTGCACACCCTGGAACTGGAGCTGGAGACCGGCCGCCTGGTGCAGCTCGACGTGGAGGGGTTCCCCATCGAACGTCACTGGTACATCGTCCACCGCCAGGGCAAGCGGCTGTCGCCGGCGGCCAGCGCCTTTCGTGCCTTCGTGCTGGAGGAGGCCGGGGCCTTCGTCAAGCTGCCCCCGGCCCGCGGCCGACGCCGCGCCACGGCCCGCCGGCGCTGAATCCCCCATGGCGCCGGGGTTCGCCTTCCTGCTGCTGGCCGAGTTTCTCTCCGCCCTGGCCGACAACGCCCTGCTGTTCTCCGTGGTCTCCCTGGTGTTGCAGCGGCCGGCGACCCCCGGCTGGTATGTCCCCGCGCTGCAGGCCAGCTTCCTGGTGGCCTTCGTGTTGCTGGCGCCCTGGGTGGGGCGGCGCGCGGACCGCATCCCCAAGGCGCGCATCCTGCTGCAGGCCAACCTGGTCAAGGCCGTCGGCGCCGGCCTGATCCTGCTGCGGCTGGACCCCCTGGCCGCCTATGCCCTGGTCGGCGCCGGTGCCGCCATGTACAGCCCCGCCAAGTACGGCATTCTGCCGGAGCTGGTGCCCACGGGGCGGCTGGTGGCGGCCAATGGCTGGATCGAGAGCACCACCATCGTCGCCATCCTGCTCGGCACCCTGGCCGGCGCCCAGGTGGCGGATTACCGCCTGGGCCTGGCGCTGGGGTTGGTGCTGGCGGTGTATGGAGGCTCGGTGCTGGCGACCTTCGGTATTCCCCGTATCCAGCCGCGGACGGTGGTCCCGCAGGCGGCCCTGCCGCACTTCGCCGATCTTCTGCGGCGTTTCCTGGGCCACGCCCGCAGCCGATTCGCGGTGCTGGGCACCAGCCTGTTCTGGGGCTCGGCGGCGGTGCTGCGGGTGGCGCTGGTGGCCTGGGCGCCGCTGATGCTGGCCAGCCGCAATGCCACCGACATCTCCCGGCTGACCGTCTTTCTCGCGTTGGGGGTGGTGGGGGGCGCGGCCCTGGCGCCGCGCTGGATCCCGCGGGAGCAGATCGACCGCGCGCGGCAGGTGGCCCTGGTGCTGGGGCTGCTGATCCTGCTGCTGGCACCGGTGCGGAATCTCGCCCTGGCACGCCTGGCGCTGGTGGCGGTGGGGTTCGCTGGCGGCCTGTTCGTGGTGCCGGTCAACGCGGTGCTGCAGGAGATCGGCCACCGCACCCTGGGCAGCGGTGGCGCGGTGGCGGTGCAGCACTTCTTCGAGAACCTGAGCATGCTCGCGACCGTCGGTGCCTACACCCTGGCCAGCGCCCTGGGCGCCGGGCCCCTGGCCGTCCTGGTGGCCCTGGGCCTGGCCGTGATGCTGGTCAGTCGGGTGCTGTAGGATGATGCGCACGGCCCTGCGGGCCTTTGCGCATCCTACACCTCATGCCTCATCCCTCACCCGTAGGTTGGGCAAAGCGAGCGCAGCGAGCGTGCCCAACAATGGGATGCTACCACCCACGGCGGCGGTACCCCATGATGCGCACGGCCCTTCGGGCCTTTGCGCATCCTACACCTCATGCCTCATCCCTCACCCGTAGGTTGGGCAAAGCGAGCGCAGCGAGCGTGCCCAACAACGGACATCCCCTCACTTGCCCTGAGCGCGGTATCAGCCCCGGTTCCTCCAGCCCAGCTCGATCCAGAAGTGTCGTTCCGGTGCAGGATAGAAACCCTCTTGCGCGGGGAAGCCGCTGAGCGCACCGCTCTCGCTGTATTTGCGATCCAGCAGGTTGTCGATGCGTCCCGCGATCTGCCATCCACCCATGTGCCAGGCGGCCCTGAGGTTGACGATGCCATAACCCGGGAGCTTGCGGTGGCTGTTGTTGAAATCACCACCGAGCACCTGGGCGCCGGTGGCCTGGATCTCACCATAGAGACTGAGGCGATCCAGTGGATGGACCTCCAGGTCGAGATGCCCGAGTTGCCGTGCCACCAGCGGGATGCGTTTGCCCGTGAACGGCCCGCTGGTCACCTTGCCACTGGTATGGCTGTAGCTCGCACCCAGGCGCCAACCCCGCGCCGGATGCCAGTTCGCCTCCAGGATGGCACCGACACGCCGCGTATGATCCAGGTTGATGTTGGCGAAGCCACTGGAATCGAACGCGATCTCGTCGCGCAGGTTGAGACGGTATCCCACCAGGCGGGCATCCCAGGCGGTGGTCTTGAATTCGAGGCCGGTCTCCAGCGAGACGCCGGTCTGGTTCTTCAGGCCCACGGGCTTGCCGAAGACGACATTGGTGTGCTCGTCGGCGGTGGCGAACCGGTAGTTCTGATCGGCGCGCGCAAACAGGCGCCAGTGGCCATTGGGACGGTAGACGACACCCGCCGAGCCCGCGGTCACCCGATCATCCAGGCTGGATGGCTTGCCAAGGAAACGGATGTCGTTGCGTACCCATGCCCGGCGTACCCCCAGGGTAGTCGACCAGCCCGGCCCGAGCGGGAGGATGCCCTGGGCATAGATTGCATCGATCGATTGATCGAGGAGGGTGGCCCCAAAGGTGGTGTGCAGCCGGTAATCGGTGCGCTCGATGTCCGATCCCAGGGTGAGCTGGACGTCGCCCCGTCGGGTCGGCAGCCGGCCGATGAAGCGGGGGTCGAGAGTTCGTACCCGCCGATAGAGGGTGCTGGGGGAACCGGGGCCGAAGCTACGGAAGCTGGTGACGAAGTGCCGGTTGCTGCGGCGCTGGGTCAGGTCGGCGGCAAAGAGCCAGCGTTCCCCGATGGCCTGGTTCAGGGACAGGCGGCCGACGTGGGTGGCAGTGTTCTCGAAGTCGTTGGCGAAGGCACTGAACACCTGCCGCCGGTCGGCACGGAGTTCGCTGGCGAGCAGCGAACCTGGGGTCTGCTGGCGATCACGCACCTCCTGCCACTGGAAGCGGAGGGTGCCACTCCCATATTCGTAACCGAGACCCAGGTCCAGGTCGTTGATGCGGTCGTGGGCGTGATCCCGGTAGTTGTCCGATTCCTGTCGCCGGC
>JALWSQ010000293.1 GCA_026993645.1 Thiohalobacter sp. | reverse complement strand
CTGCGGGACAACGAGCAGTCCGCCACCACGGCGAAACCACGGCCCATCTCGCCGGCGCGCGCCGCCTCGATGGCCGCATTCAGCGCCAGCAGGTTGGTCTGGCTGGCGATCTCGTTGATCACGTCCACCACCGCCAGCATCTCCTTGCCCTTGGCGGCGATGGTGTCCACGTTCTCCTGCAATGCCTCGAGCTGGCCGTTCATCTCGCGCGAGCGGCTGGCCGTTTCCACCACCGCCTTGGCCCCGGCCACCGCATCGTCGCGGGCCCGGTCCACCGCCTCCGCCGCGCTGCGGGCATTGCCGGCGATCTGCTGGCTGGTGACCGACATCTGCTCGGTGGCGGCGGCGGTGCCGCGCACCTGCTCCGCATTGCGGCCGGCATTCTCGGTCACCGCGGCGACCCGGCCGCCGGTCTCCTCCACCAGGGTGTAGACCTTGCCGGCGAGACCGATCACCTCCCGCACCATGCCCTGGATGGTCTCCATGGTGGCGTTGAAATAACGCGAGGCCTGGCCCAGCTCGTCATCGGAATCGACCGGTACCCGGGCGCGCAGATCGCCGTTCCCCTCGGCGATGTCACGCAGCATGCCGCGCAGGCGGCACACCGGTCGTCCCACCTGGCGCGCGAACAACCAGGCCCCACCGATGGACAGGAACAGACCAAACACCACCACGGCGATCATCCAGTCGGCGCGCCGCTCCAGGTCCTGCAGCAGGGCCTGGCTGCGGCTCCGGATGCCCTGGTTGCTGTGTTCCACGATCCAGTCCAGGTCGGTGCCGATGCGGGCCAGCAGGGGAATCAGGCTCACCCGCACCAGCCAGATGTCGGTCCGCCACTTGCCGGAGGTGGCGAACTCGCGCAGCTTGGCCAATTCCGGCTTCAGTTTGCCGTAGGTCGCCTGAATCCGCTCCAGGGCATCGGCCTGCTCGAAGGTCAGGCGATCACCAAAGGTCGCCACCTTCGCCAGTTGCTTGCCGCTGGCCTCGAAGCGCATGGTCAGCTCCTGGTAGGCCTGGTCGCTGCGGAAGGCGAGATAGGCCCGAATGGCGTTCATGACGTTCACCCAGCCCGTCTTGAGCTGGTAGAGGGCGGTCAGGATGGGGCGCCGGTCGGCCGCGCTCTCTTCCAGCTCGGAACCGATCATGATGTCGATCTGGCCCAGGATGCGACGGCTGGCCGGGTTGATGTGCTCGGAGGCATAGGGCAGCGCCGGCATGTTGCGGCGCCGATCCAGGGAGACCTGTACCAGGTCGGTGGCCAGCTTGCGGTAGGCGGCGACGTTCTTGCGTACCCGTTCCAGCCGCGTCCGGGCGTCCGGATCGGCATGGGTCCGGTACTGGTGCTCCAGCCCATGCAAGGCCTTGACTGCCGTCCCCAGGGCCCGGGTGTACGACTTCAGCCGCGCGGGCTCGTGACTCAGCAGGAACAGGCCCAGCTGGCCCGTCGCCTGGTGCAGCTTGCGCGCCAGTTCCTCGGAGGCGATGACCTTGGGCTGGGTCCCGGTGACGATGCCATCCAGGGTGTAGCGGGTGGCCTGGACCGAGAACAGCGCCAGGCCGGCGATGGCCAGCAGCATGATGGCCACGATGGCGAATCCCAACCGGATGCGGGTGATGATCGACAGCTTCTGCAATGGGTTCATCTGGTGGTCCCTTCTCGGTATCCCTCGACGACCGAAGCATCCCGCCCCGGGCACAGATCCAACCTCCGCGCAGGCTATCGGCGGACCACGAAAGAGACTTTAGTCACACCCTTGCAGAACCGGCGGGGGAGCCGGTTCAGGCGACGCTGCGCCAGGCACAGCCCCCGTCCTGGGTCGCCACCCCCACCCAGTCCGGGTCACAACCCAGGGCCCGGCTGATGGCCGCCACCGCCAGGTTCGGTCGGTTGTTCTTCTCGCTCAGGTGGGCCACCACCAGGCACTGCAGCCGCTCGGGGGCCGCCGCGGCCAGGAAGGCCGCCGCCTGGCGGTTGCTCAGGTGGCCGAAGCGACCACCCACGCGCTGCTTGAGGACGGGGGGATATCGGCCGTTCCAGAGCATGTCCTCGTCATGGTTGGTCTCCAGCACCAGGGCATCACAGCCCTGGAAGCAGCGCAGCACGTGCTCGGTCACCTGGCCCAGGTCGGTGAGCACCCCGAGCCGGCGGCCGCCGTAACCGAACACGAACTGGGCCGGTTCTCGCGCATCGTGGGGCACGGGCACCGGCGCCACGTCCAGGGTACCGATGCGGAAGGGGGCATGGCTGGAGAAGAAACGGGCCTCGACGGTGGCGAAGGGCTCCCCCAGGGCCGCGCTGGTGCCGGGGGTGCACCAGACCGGGCAGCCCGCCGCCCGCGCCAGCCGTTCCACACCACGCACGTGATCACCGTGCTCGTGGGTGACCAGGATGGCATCCAGGTCCGCCGGTGTCAGGGCCAGCCGGGCCAGGCGCCGGCGCGTCTCCGCCAGGGAGAAGCCGCAATCCACCAGTACCCGGGTGGCACCGGCCTCGATCAGCGTGGCGTTGCCACGACTGCCACTGCCGAGGGAGGCGAACCGCAGCCCCATGGGGCTACCGCAGTTCCTTCAGCAGCAGCTCGAGGATGGCCTTGGCGGTGGCCGCGGGGGCGGGTTCGCCCTGGTCGGTGAGGATGCGGATGCGTGTCAGCCGGTCCCCGGGGATGACCCGCACCTGGTAGCGATCACCGGCCTTGTGCCTGTGGCGCCAGAATGCCAGCCGGGACAGGAAGCCCTTCTTGCCGGTGTCCTCGGGGTGGTAGCGGACGTAGTAGATACCCCGGCTGCGGTTGCGATCCTCCACCGCGAAGCCGACCCGGTCGAGGGCGATGCCGGTGCGGCGCCAGGCCCGGGCGAAACCCTCGTGCACCTGCAGCAGGGGGCCGCCCTGGTCCCGGCCCAGCTCGGCCCGCGCCGCCGCGGCCGGCTTCTGCGCCGCCAGCTGCCTGGCCTGCTCCGCCTGGACGCCGAGATAGACCATCAACCGCTGCAGCATCTCGGCCTCCAGCTCGGGATCCGACGGCCGCGGCCGCCAGATGGTGGAACCATCCTCGTCCGGGGTACCCTGCACCACCTCCTCCATGCCCTGGTGGGTGAGGAAGAGTTCCGTGGTACCCGGCCGCTCGCCACGCTCCAGCCGCACCCGGAAGCGGTCGCGGGTGGCCGAGGAATAGAGGGTGTCCAGGGCCTTGCTCAGCAGGCGGCGGATGGGCCCCTGGGGGATGTCGGCCCGGTTCTCGGCCCAGTCGGTCTCCAGGATGCCCGCCTTGGGATCGTCGACCCGCAACAGGAAGCCGTTCTGCAACCAGAATGCCCGCACCTTGGGCCAGACCGCCTCGGCCGGCGCGTCGATGACCAGCCAGCGCGTGGCGCCGTCATGGGCCAGGTGCACGCCGGGGAAACGCGGCAGCACCGCCGCGGCCGCACCGCCGGCGGGCGCCTGCCGGCGCTGATAGGCGCGATAGCTGGCCTCGGCACCCGGCACCTGCAGCCGGTCCTTGATCTGGCTGGAACTGAGGTCGGGGGGCACCTCCAGCGGCCGGGTCTCCCGGCTCTGCTTGTAGTCCACCTTCTTGCGCGGAACGATCTTGTGAAAGGTGCTGCAGCCGCTGGCCAGCAGGGCCAGGGCCAGCCATCCCGCCACCCGGCGCAGCGACGCCGGTTTCTTGGAAGTCGTCTGGATCATGATGCCTGGGTCTCTGTCATGTCGGGGCGGCGGCTCAGAGCACACCCGCCTGGACCAGCGCCGCGCGTACGGGCGCCTGGCAGGCGGCCGACAGCGGTGTCAGCGGCAGCCGGATGCCCGGGGGGATCAGGCCCATCTCCGCCAGTGCCCACTTGACCGGGATGGGGTTGGACTCCACGAACAGCGCCTGGTGCAGGGCGGCCAGGCGGGCGTCGATGGCCTCCGCCTCCTCCCGCCGCCCGGCGATGGCCGCCTCCGCCATCTGGTGCATGGCCTGGGGGGCCACGTTGGCCGTCACCGAGATGACGCCGCGACCGCCCATGAGCATGAACTCGCGGGCCGTGGCGTCGTCGCCGCTGAACAGGTCGATGCGGTCGCCACAGCGGTCCAGCAGCTCCCGGGCCCGCTCCAGATCGCCGGTGGCCTCCTTGAGGCCGATGATGTTGGAGATCTGCGCCAGCCGTTCCACCGTCTCGGGCAACATGTCGCAGGCGGTCCGGCCCGGCACGTTGTAGAGGATCTGGGGGATGGGTACCGCCTCGGCCACCGCCCGGTGGTGCTGGAACAGGCCCTCCTGGGTGGGCTTGTTGTAGTAGGGCGTCACCAGCAGGCAGGCATCCGCTCCCGCCTTCATGGCACAGCGGGTCAGATCGATG
Organism: Thiohalobacter sp.; assembly: GCA_026993645.1. Classification (GTDB taxonomy): domain Bacteria; phylum Pseudomonadota; class Gammaproteobacteria; order Thiohalobacterales; family Thiohalobacteraceae; genus JALWSQ01. Next base: position 30,238 of record JALWSQ010000293.1, on the reverse strand, counting down.
GCCTCGGTGGTGGAATTGGCGCCGGTACCGGCGATGACCGGGATGCGGCCCGCCGCCAGCTCCACCGTGCGGCGGATCAGCTCGCAGTGCTCGGCCTCGTCCAGGGTCGCGGATTCCCCGGTGGTCCCCACCGCGACGATGGCGTCGGTGCCCTCGGCGATGTGGAATTCCACCAGCCGCGCCAGGCTGTCGTCGTCTATCGCCCCGTCCTCCCGCATGGGAGTGACCAGGGCCACCATACTCCCGTGGAACATCTTCCCACTCCTGAACCGGGCCTTCGCGCCGGACACATGGTACTGGTCCCCCTCCGGGGTGACAAGAACCGGCCCCGGACGCTCGCCCCCGGGTGGCCCGGGCCGCGCGCCTCAAGTATCCTAGGGACCCCGGCCGACGGCGACCATCCGAACCATGACCGACCAGAAACCCATCCGCGAGATCCGTATCAGCCCCATCGTCCCCAGCGAATCCGTGCTGGTCGCCACCGCCCGTTCCATGCGCCCGCGCAAGGATGAGGCACCGGCACCGCGGGACACGCGCAAGCACGTCGCCCAGTGCCCATTCTGCAAGGGCAACGAGTCCATGACCCCGCCCACGGTCAGCGCCTGGCCCTCGGAAGCGGACTGGGCCGTGCGCATCGTGGAGAACCTCTACCCGGTGCTGGGCGAGGACAGCCCCAGCGGCAACCTGGTGTTCGGCCTGCAGCAGGCCATCGAGGGCTATGGCCGGCACGAGGTGATCATCGACCATGCCCAGCACGGCATCGCCCTGCACGAGATGTCGGAGGCGCACCTGGCGGGCCTGCTCGGCGTCTACCGGGAGCGCATGGAACAGCTGTACCGCTCCGACAACCGCATCCGTTTCGTCCTGGTGTTCAAGAACTTCGGCCCGGCGGCCGGCGCCAGCATCGCCCACACCCACAGCCAGATCATCGCCATGCCGGTGGTACCGGAGAACCTCTACAACGAGGTGTTCCACAGCCGCAACCATCACCGCAAGCATCACCAATGCATCTTCTGCTCGCTGATCGACGAGGCGCTGACCTTCGAGGCCACCATCTACGACCGCGAGTCCGGCCGGATCCGGCGCCGGATCAGCGTGGGCCAGTACGTGGTGGAACGCGGCGAACGCTTCATCGCCATCAAGCCCTTCGCCAGCCGTTACGAATGGGAGGTGCACATCCTGCCCCTGCGCCACCAGAGCAGCTACCTGGACCTGACCGAGGACGACCGGCGCGACCTGGCGCGGGTGCTGCGCCGCACCATGGCGCGGCTCGATGCCGTCATCGGCGGCGCCCAATACAACTATTTCCTGCACAGCCTGCCGCGCGGGGAGGACTACGACGACTGCGACGCCAGCTACCACTGGCACCTGGAGATCTGCCCGCGCACCAGCATCCCCACCGGGTTCGAGCTGGGCTCGGGCCTGTTCGTCACCACCATCAGCCCGGAACAGGCCGCGGCCCAGCTGCGGGCAGCGGAGATCTGACCCCATGACCCAGCCATCCAACCCACCGCCACGCAATGCCCTGGTGATCTCCGCGCTGGGCAAGGACCGGCCGGGGCTGGTGGATGCCCTGTCCCGCTGCGTACTCGAGGCCGGCTGCAACATCGCCGACAGCCGCATGACCGTCCTGGGCGGGGACTTCGCGGTGATCCTGCTGGTGGCCGGCAACTGGAACACCCTGAGCAAGCTGGAGGACCAGCTGCCCAACCTGGCCCGGCAGCTGGACATGACCATCACCGCCCGGCGGACCGAGCCGGTGGAGGCGCGTGGCGCCCTGCTGCCCTACGCGGTGGAGGTGGTGTCGCTGGACCATCCCGGCATCGTCCACAACCTGGCGAGCTTCTTCTCCGGGCGCGGCATCAACATCCAGGATCTCACCACCACCACCTATGCCGCCGCCCACACCGGCACCCCCATGTTCGCCGTCCACCTGGTGATCGAGGTGCCCGCCGAGATCCACATCGCGGCCCTGCGCGACGAATTCATGGACTTCTGCGATCAACTCAACCTGGATGCGGTCATGGAACCGCTCAAGGGCTGACAAGGAGGCACATGCCATGACGAGACCCCGTATCGGACGCAAGGCCCCCGACTTCCGCCTGCCCGCCACCGGCGACCAGGAGATCCGCTTGTCCGATCTGCGCGGCAAGAAGGTCGTGCTCTACTTCTACCCCCGGGACAACACCCCCGGCTGCACCACGGAGGGCCAGAACTTCCGCGATCTGTACAACCGCTTCCGGCGCAACGGCGCGGTGGTGCTGGGGGTCTCGCGCGACAGCCTGGCCGCCCACGAACGCTTCCGCGACAAGCAGGGCTTCCCCTTCCACCTGCTGTCCGACAGCGACGAGAAGGTGTGCCGGCGCTACGACGTGATGCGGGAAAAGAACATGTACGGGCGCAAGGTGATGGGCATCGAGCGCAGCACCTTCCTCATCGACGAACAGGGCGTGCTGCGCCAGGAATGGCGCAAGGTGAAGGTCAAGGGCCACGCGGAGGAGGTGCTGGAGGCGGTACGCAACCTGGGCAAGGACGGCCAGGATCGGTGACGGCCGGGACCGGCGCCGGCCCGGCCGCGGGTGGACGGCGGCTGTTCGTGCTGGACACCAACGTCCTGATGCACGACCCCACCGCCCTCTTCCGCTTCCACGAGCACGATGTCTTCCTGCCCATGGCGGTGCTCGAGGAGCTGGACGCGGCCAAGAAGGGGCTCACCGAGGTGGCCCGCAACGTGCGCCAGGTCAACCGCTTCCTGGACGAACTCACCAGCCAGGCCAGCCACGAGGAGATCGAACAGGGCATCCCCCTGGCCCGCGCCCTGCTCAAGCGTGACCACCCGCCGGAACACAGCGGCCTGCTGTTCATCCAGACCCGGCCCCTGCACCATGAGCTGCCCGCGCCCATGCCCGGCAACAAGCCGGACAACAGCATCCTCGCCACGGCACTGGCCCTGCAACGGGACCGGCCCGGGACCCGGGTGACCCTGGTGTCCAAGGACATCAACCTGCGGGTCAAGGCAGCGGTGCTCGGGCTCCATGCCGAGGACTATTACAGCGACCGGGTGCTCGACGACGTCGACCTGCTCTACTCCGGCCTGCTGGAACTGCCGGCCGACTTCTGGGAACGGCACGGTGACCGGCTGGACTCCTGGCAGCAGGACGACCGGACCTTCTACCGGGTGCGGGGACCGCTCACCCGCGACTGGTTCCCCAACCAGTGTGTCTACCTGGGCGGGGACCGGACGTTCGAGGCCCTGGTGCGCAGGGTGGAGGCGGAAGGCGCCGTGCTCGAGGTGGCCCGCGACTACCGCAAGGCCAGTCATACGGTGTGGGGCATCAATGCCCGCAACCGGCAACAGAACTTCGCCCTCAACCTGCTCATGGATCCGGAGGTCGACTTCGTCACCATCATGGGCATGGCCGGTACCGGCAAGACCCTGCTGACCCTGGCCGCAGCCCTGGCCCAGACCCTGGACGAGCGCCGCTACGCGGAAATCGTCATGACCCGGGTCACCGTGCCCCTGGGCGAGGACATCGGCTTCCTGCCCGGCACCGAGGAGGAGAAGATGGGCCCCTGGATGGGTGCCCTGCGCGACAACCTGGAGGTCCTGACCCGCACCGACAGCGGCGGCGACTGGGGCCGGGCGGCCACCAACGACCTGTTGCAGAACCGCATCCGCATCCACTCGGTCAACTTCATGCGCGGACGCACCTTCCTCAACCGCTTCCTGATCCTGGACGAGGCGCAGAACCTGACCTCCAAGCAGATGAAGACCCTGGTCACCCGGGCCGGGCCCGGGACCAAGGTGGTCTGCCTGGGCAACATCGCCCAGATCGACACCCCCTACCTGACCGAGACCACCTCCGGGCTCACCTACGTGGTGGATCGCTTCAAGGACTGGGACCACAGCGGCCACGTGACCCTGGTCCAGGGCGAGCGCTCGCGGCTGGCGGATTTCGCCTCGGTGCGACTCTAATCGCCGGCGGTCGGCCCCGGCAGCTGGCCCTCGGTCGCCACCCGGCGCGGCCAGGCCTTGAGCACCGCCTGCACCAGGGTCGCCAGGGGAATGGCGAAGAACACCCCCCAGATGCCCCAGATGCCACCGAACACCAGCACCGCCACGATGATGGCCACCGGGTGCAGGTTGACCACCTCGGAGAACAGCAGCGGTACCAGCACATTGCCGTCCAGCGCCTGGATGATGGCATAGGCCACGAGGATGTAGGCGAAATCGCTGCTCCAGCCCCACTGGAACCAGGCGATCAGGGCCACCGGAACCGTGACCGCGGCGGCACCGATGTAGGGAACGATCACCGACAGGCCGACCAGGGTGCTGAGCAGAATGGCGTACTGGATGCCCATGACATGGAAGGTGACGTAGGTGACCCCGCCGACGATGAAGATCTCCCACACCTTGCCGCGCACGTAGTTGGCGATCTGCCGGTTGACATCGGCCCAGACCCGGGTCGCCAGGGCCCGATCCCGCGGCAGGTAGGCACCGACCCAGGCCAGGATGCGGTACTTGTCCTTGAGGAAGAAGAACACCAGCACCGGCACCAGGATGAGATAGACCAGCACCGCGATGAGGTTGAGCAGGGACGCCAGGGACAGGGACACCATCCGCTGACCATAGCTCAGCAGTTCGGTGCGGATGGCCTGGGCGATCTCGGCCACCTGCTCCTGGGTGACGAAATCCGGGTAGCGTTGCGGCAGCCGGTTCAGCAGCTGCTGGCCCTTGCCCACCATGTCCGGCAACTGGTGCACCAGCTGGGTCAGCTGGTGGGACAGGCGCGGGATGAGGCCGAACAGCAACAGCAACACCACCAGCATGAACAGCAGGAAGACGCTCACCGCCGCCACCAGGCGCGGCACCCGCCAGGACTCCAGGCGCGTGACCAGGCCGTCCAGCAGGTAGGCGATGACGATGCCGGCCAGCACCGGTGCCAGCATGTCGCCCAGGGTGATGACGACGACGAACCCGACCAGGAGCAACAGGGCCAGGATGATGACCTGGGGATCGGAGAAATAGCGCTGGAACCAGCGCCGCAGGAATTCCATGGTCAGAGGCCTCCTGCCACCGCCACCGCTTCAGTCATCGCCGGTCGCCTCCCGCAGGCGTCGATAACGTTCCCGAAACAGGGCCTCCAGGTCGTCGATCACCTCGGCCGCGGGCCGGCCCTCGACCACGTGCTGGGTCACCAGGGCGGAGGTCTCGTTCAGCATCTTCTGCCGGTTCAGCATGGGATAGGTCCGGGCCAGGCGCTTGACCGCCTGCACCACCGATTCCTGGTCGGGCCGCGGGATGGACTCCGGTTCCGGCACCACCGCCCGCCGGTCGGGCGGGGCCGGCGTGGCCGCCGGGCCCTCCGCCCCGGCGAGGAAGGCGGCGAACGCCAGCAACGCGTGCCGGTCCCGCTCCCCCAGGCGCCGGAACAGGCGCAGCAGTTCCTGGGCCTCATCCGCCATGGGCGGGCGGGATGCCGGCGGACCCGGCATCGGCATGATCTTCGCAATACTGGCGCGCAAATTCCAGCAGCTCGTCCATGGCCCGGTGGCGGAACTTCTGCTTCTGGTGGACGAAGGAGAAGGGCCGTTCCAGCAAGGGCTCCAGCTGCAGTGCCTCCAGGGTGCCCAGCCGCAGCTCCTTGTGGATGGTGGCGCGGGAGACGATGGACACCCCCATGCCCGCCTCCACCGCGCCCTTGATGGACTCGGGGCTGCCCAGCTCCATGCACACGTGCACCTCGCCCAGGTCCACCCCGCAGCGTTGCAGGTACTCGGAGATCACCTCGCGGGTCCCCGACCCCTCCTCGCGGCAGATATAGGGATATTTCAGCAGCTCGTGCACCGCCACCCGGGGCTGGCCGGCCAGGGGATGGCTGGGTGGCACGATGGCCACCAGCTGGTCCATGCGGCAGGTGGCCACCGCCAGGTTCTTGTTCATCACCGGCGCCTCCACCACCCCCAGGTCGATGTCGTTGTTCTCGACCATGGTGACGATGCCCTCGGTGTTGGAGACCTTGAGCTGCACATCCACGTCGGGATACTTGAGGCGGAAGTCACCGAGCAACGCCGGCAGCATGTACTCGGCGATGGTGGTGCTGGCGCCGATGAGCAGGGTCCCGCTGATCTCGCCGGTCAGCTCGCGCACCGCGTTCTCCATCTGGCCGTAGAGGTCGAAGATGCGATCCGCGTACTGGTAGACGCAGCGGCCGGCCTCGGTCAGGCTGATACGGTTGTGGGTGCGGTCGAACAGCCGGGTATTGAAATGCTCCTCCAACTGGCGGACCTGGAAGGTCACTGCCGGCTGAGTCATGTGCAGGGTCTCGGCCGCCTTGGTGAAGCTCAGCAGCCGGGCCACCGTGTGGAACACCTGGAGTCGTCGATCCGCCATTGCCCTCGTCACCCGTCCGGTTGGAAACCATCCGTGGTCCCGCCGCCGGCCGCCATCCTAGCAGCTTGGCGACCGATTATAAAATATTTTGATGAGTGTATTGCGCCTGACGCAGTCGCCTCTCAGCGGGCGCGGCCGTGCTCAGGCCCCGCGGGCACGGTGCCGGAACAGCGCATAGTACATGACCGGTATGACCACCAGGGTCAGCAGGGTGGAGACCAGGATCCCGAACAGCAGCGAGATCGCCAGGCCGCTGAAGATGGGATCGTCGAGGATGAACAGGGCCCCCAGCATGGCCGCCAGGCCGGTGAGCAGGATGGGCCGGGCCCTGACCATGGCCGAGCGGATCACCGCCTGCTCAATCGGCACCCCCTCGGCCACCTGTTCCCGGATGAAATCCACCAGCAGGATGGAGTTGCGCACGATGATGCCGGCCAGCGCGATCATGCCGATCATGGAGGTGGCGGTGAAGGGGGCATGCAGCAGGGCGTGGCCCGGCATCACGCCGATCACCGTGAGCGGGATGGGGAGCATGATCACCAATGGTGTCAGGTAGGAATGGAACTGGGCCACCACCAGCAGGTAGATCAACACCAGGCCCACGGCATAGGCGATGCCCATGTCGCGGAAGGTCTCGTAGGTCACCTGCCACTCGCCGTCCCACTTGAGGCTGTAGCGGTAGGGATTGTCGGGTGGTGAAATGAAGGTCTGGCGGAGGGTCTCACCAGCCGCCAGTACCTGGTGGCGAAGCTTGCCCACCAGGTCGAACATGCCATACAGCGGGCTGTCGATGGCACCCGCCATGTCCCCGGTGACCAGCACCACCGGCAGCAGATCCTTGTGCAGGATGGCGTGCTCACGGTGGTCCCTGCGCACCCGGACCAGGTCGCGCAGGGGCACCAGGCTGCCACCAGCGCCGCGAATCCGCAGGTTCAGCACGTCGTCCAGGCGGGCCTTGTCCGCCGGCGGCAGCTCCAGCCGCAGGGGGACCGCGTACTTGGCGTCGGCATCGTGCAGGTAGGTCACGTCCTCGCCGGACAGCAGACTGTGGAGGGTTCGCACCACCTCGGCCTGGGAGACACCGTACAGGGCGGCCCGGCTGCGATCCACCCGCAGCAGCCGGCGCGGGGCCTCGGCCTCGATGGAATCGTCCACGTCGACGATGCCGGGGGTCTGCTCGAACAGGGCGCGGACCTGCCTGGCGACCTGCATCTGGCCGGCATAGTCGGGACCATAGATCTCGGCCACGATGGGCGACAGCACCGGCGGCCCCGGCGGCACCTCGACGATCTTGATGGTGGCGTGATAGGACCGGGCGATGGCCGTCAGGGGCGCGCGCATGGCACTGGCGATGGCGTGGCTCTTGCGGCTGCGCCGGTGTTTGTCCAGCAGGTTGACCTGGATGTCTCCCAGGTTGGGGGCCCGCCGCAGGTAGTACTGCCGCACCAGGCCATTGAAGCTGACCGGAGAGGCGGTCCCGGCATAGACCTCGTAGTCCGTCACCTCGGGCACGGTGGCGATGTAGCGCGCCAGTTCCCCCAGCACCCGGTTGGTCCGTTCCAGGCTGGTACCCTCGGGCATGTCCACCACCACCTGGAACTCCGACTTGTTGTCGAACGGCAGCATCTTCAGGATCACCAGCCGGACCCCGACCAGGGACAGCGCGCCCAGGATCAGCACCAGCACCACCAGTGCCAGCAGGTGCCGGGCACGGCGACTCCCGGGCTGGTCGAGGAAGGGACCCAGCATGCCGGCCAGCAGCCCCTGCATCCGGCCGCGGGGGTATTCCTCGCCCTCGGCCGGCACCGGTACCCGGTGATGGCGCAACACCTGGTAGGTGAGCCAGGGGGTCACCACCATGGCCACGGCCAGCGAGATCAGCATGCCGATGCTGGCGTTGATGGGGATGGGGCTCATATAGGGGCCCATGAGTCCGGTCACGAAGGCCATGGGCAGGAGGGCGACGATGACGGTGAAGGTGGCCAGGATGGTGGGGCCGCCCACCTCGTCCACGGCCAGTGGAATGGCCTCGGCCAGGCTGCGGTCACCCATCATGTGATGCCGGTGGATGTTCTCCACGATGACGATGGCATCGTCCACCAGGATGCCGATGGAGAAGATCAGGGCAAACAGGGACACCCGGTTGAGGGTGAAGCCCCAGGCCCAGGAGGCGAACAGGGTGATGGCCAGCGTCACCAGCACCGCCGTGCCGACGATGAAGGCCTCGCGCCAGCCCAGGGCGAAGAACACCAGTACCACCACCGAGGCGGTGGCGAAGATCAGCTTGTGGATCAGCTTCTCGGCCTTCTGGTCCGCGGTGACGCCGTAGTCGCGGGTCACGGTCATCTCGATGCCGTCCGGCACGTAGATGCCGCGCAACTGCTGGAAGCGCTTGATGACGGCCTCGGCGATGGTCACGGCATTGGTGCCGGGCTTCTTGCCCACCGCGATGGTGACGGCGGGGAAGCGCCCCCTGGCATGGATGCCCTTGGCGGCCGCCGCCGGCCCGGTGCCCAGCCAGACGTACTGGTCCGGCACGTCCGGCCCCAGTTGCACCCGGGCCACGTCCCGCAGGTAGACCGGATGCCCCTCCGCCACCCCCACTACCAGCCCGGCCACCTCGTCGGCTGATCCCAGGAAGGTGCCGGCACGGACCCGGATCTCGTGGTCGTCCCGCACCAGGGCACCGCTGTCGCCGGCCTGGTTGGCCGTGCGCAGTGCCCGTTCCAGGTCATCCAGGGCGATGCCGTGCGCGGCCAGCCGCGCCGGGTCCAGAATGATGCGGACCGTGCGGGCGGGTGCCCCGATGGTGTAGATCTTGCGCGTGCCCGGAATACGCTTGAGTTCCGCCTCCAGGGCATGCGCCACCTGGCCCAGCTCGTAGGCACCGCCCTGGCCGTCCCGACGCCAGAGGGTGAGGGTCACGATGGGCACGTCGTCGATGCCCATGGGCTTGATCAGGGGCCGCAGGGTGCCCAGGTTGGCCGGCAGCCAGTCGCGGTTGGAGAAGATGGCGTTGTACAGGCGAACGATGGCCTGGGTCCGGTCCTCCCCCACCTTGTATTGCACCGTGAGCACCGCCATGCCCGGGCGTGACTGGGAATAGATGTGCTTGATCCCCTTGATCTCGGACAGCACCTGTTCCGCCGAGGTGGTCACCAGGTGTTCCACCTCCCGGGCCGTTGCCCCGGGAAAGGGGATGAACACGTTGGCAAAGGTGACGTCGATCTGGGGATCCTCCTCCCGCGGCGTGACCACCACGGCGAAGACCCCCAACAGCAGGCCCAGCAGGGCCAGCAGGGGCGTCACCTGGGAATGCAGGAAGCGCCGCGCGACGGCACCGGAGAAGCCGACGATGTCGCTCATTCCGCGTTCGCCGCCTTGTAGCGTCGCACCGCCCGCACCGGATCCAGGGCGACCCGCTCACCCGCATCGAGGCCGGCGAGGACCACCACTGCGCCATCGGCCAACCGGCGACCGATACGGACCTGGCGCAACCAGGGCCGGCCGTCCGCGTCCACCACGTAGACGCCGGTCACCTCGCTGCGGTGCACCAGACTGGTGGCGGGCACCACCAGCGCCCGCCGCTCACCGGTGACGAACCCCACCTCGACGAACATGCCCGGAAACAGGTCATGCCGCCCCTCGGGCAGCCGCAGACGTACCCGGAAGCCATGGGTATGGGGATCGGCGTAGGGGAAGAAGGTGATACGCACCGGCACCAGGGGGGCACCGGCCGAAGCGCCCGGCAGATAGATCCGCGCCTCCTGGCGCGCGCGCACCGCGGCCAGCAGGCGCTGGGGCAGATCGGTCACGACCCGCAGGGCCTCCAGCGAGACCCCCGTCATCAGGGGCATGCCCGGCGTGGCCAGCTCGCCCACCTCCACCTGGCGTTTCACCACGTAGCCGCTGTAGGGTGCCCGCACCAGGGTGTGCTTCAGTTGTTCCTCGGCCTCGACCCGGGCGGCACGGGTGCTGCGCACCCGGGCCCGGGCGGCCTTGCGCTCCGCGGTCACCTTGTCCATGCGGGCACGGGACACCAGCTTCTTGCGCACCAGCGCCGCCAGGCGCGCGTAATCGGCCTCCACCCGCTGCAACCGGGCCAGCGCCGCCTGGTAGGCCGCCTCGGCCCTCTTCAGTCGTGCCCGGGGCTCGGTATCCCGGAACCGGACCAGTACTTGCCCCCGCTCCACGTAGTCGTTGACGTCGAACAGGACCTCGCTGACACGGGCTGCGATCTGGGCCGAGACCGTGCTGCGGTGGATCGCCTCCACCCGACCGTCGAAGCGATGTTCCACCGGCACGTCCCGATAACGGACCTCCGCCGTGGCCAGCTCGTCCGTGGTGGCTGCCGGCACCGTCACCGCCCACCCCCACAGCAGTGCCAGCGACAGCCCGACCCGCCACCATCCCGCGGTGTGTCCCTTGCTCATGGCGATTCCCGTCCTCCGCACGTCCCGGCCCGCCCGACAGCCAGCGATGGCCAGAGCATAGCAGGCCCGGGGATCCGGTCCGACCCCCGGCATCCCGATGGAATATTAGCGTTTAATGATATTGTCGCGAGAATCGCGATTCAACCCGGCCCATCATTCCCGCGCAGGCGGGAATCCATCGTGACGCGACCACCAGCGCACAGGAATCATGAGCCACTGAAGCACACGGAATGACACGGAAGAAGGGGGAGGTAGCGGGATCCTGCCGGCGGCGACTCGGGCGCAGCCGAGCAGCGCAGGGTACCCGCAGGGCAAGCCCCCGGAGCCGCAGGCAGGATACCGCTGGCGAACCCACCACGCCGATGATGCTGATGCGCACGGCGCCCCGCGCCTTTGCGCATCCTACATTCCGTGCGCTTCCGTGTGGGTCCGTGGCTCATACTGATGCGCACGGCCCTTCGGGCCTTTGCGCATCCTACGGGGTATCACATATGGCGTATTCGTGGCACCCGTAGGTTGGGCAAAGCGAGCACAGCGAGCGTGCCCAACAACGGGGCGCCACCGGCGCGGGAATGACGGGTGGGGAATGCGGGAATGGCGGCGCGGAGGAAGTGCGCTCAGGCCGCCTGGGCCTTGGCGGCCAGTTCCTCCAACCGATCCGCGAGTGCCTGCAGCTGCTCGAACAGGGGCTCGCCGCTGTCCGCCGGAGCACCACATTGAGTGAGCATCTCGCGCGCATGATGGACCCGCTCCGGCTGCGCCCGCAGCGCGGCATCCACCTCGTGGATACCGCCATCGATCTCGTGGACAGCGGCACCGATCTCCGACAATGCCACCGTCGCCGACTCCACCATCTCCTCCACCACCGACGCCTGCTCCGCACCGCGGCCCATTTCGGCGACGGCATCGGCCACCCCTTCCTGCAGGCGTTCGATCATGTTCTGGATCTCCTGGGTGGACTGCTGCGTCCGGCTGGCCAGGGTACGGACCTCGTCGGCGACCACGGCAAAACCCCGCCCCTGCTCACCGGCGCGGGCCGCCTCGATGGCGGCGTTCAGCGCCAGGAGGTTGGTCTGCTCGGCGATGCCCCGAATCACGTCCAGCACGGCACCGATCTCTTCCGACTCACGGCTGAGGGTCTCCACCGCACCCCCCGCCTTGCCGATGCGATCCACCAGCACGGCCATGGAGCCGATGGCCTCGGTCATGATCACCTGCCCCTTCTCGCACTGCCCGGAGACCGAGGTGGCCGTTTCCACCGCGCCCTGGATCCGCCCGGCCATATCCGCCACATCGTTCTCCAGCGCACCCAGCAGGCTGTCCGGGCTGTTGAGCAGAGCAGGACCATCACCCGACTCCCGCCGCCGGGCCCGGCAGGCGGCATCGGCCTCCACCAGGGCATGTCGCATCTCACCGGCGAACTGGCGCAGTTCCACCGCGGTGCGCTCCAGGGCCACGCGGCGCTGGCTGGAGGCCTCCATGATCCGTTCCAGGGGGCCCCGAACATCGGCTGGCACATCGTCCCCCGGCACCAGGCTTTCACCCCCCGCCAGTGCCCGCAGGGTGTTCAGCAGGTGGCGACGCTGCCGGCGCAGGCGGCCGACCCAGAGGGCCAGCGGCAGACCCGCCGTACCGGCCACCAGGGCCAGAAACCCCCACTGGTCTCCCGTCGTCAACCCGGCGTAACCACCGACGACCAACAGGACAGAAGAGACCGCGATGGGCAGAAAGGCGACGGGATCGCGCCGGGAATGGACGGACTGCTGCATGGGAATCTCCACTGGCTGTACCAAACCTTCTCCTTGGCTGCCCCACCCTGCGGGCGACAGCACAATCGGTACCCTTAACGGCCAGGGGTTTCCGGAACTTTAAAAACGGGTGGTCGAAGCGGGCCCTCCCTGGCCCTCGTTCGACCACCGATGCCGATCGTCCCGGTGACCGGCTCAGTCCTCGACCTCGCCGCCGACCGCCGCCGTCAGCGCCAGGCGAATGGCCTTGGGACTGGGCATCAGCCTCATGAAGCTGTGGCTGCCCATCATCCTCAGGTCGGGAAAGTACACCGCCATGCGGAAGCGCATGTGCAGCGCCACCACCCGGTTGCCGGTCACCATGACCTCGTAGGGCAGATACGCAGTCTGCTTCAGCTCCTTGAAGTTGACGATGCCCATCTGGAACTTGTCGTCCATGTACTTCTTGTCCTCGGAGGGGGCCTTCATGGACACGCCGATGACCGTCTCCTCCTTGCCCGGGATGTCGATGCGGTAGAGTTCATGCACCCCGACGTCGTTGTTCCTGAGATGGGCCTCCACTGCCTTGACCGCTGCCGCATGGCTGCGGTACTTGGCCAGCTCGTAGACGTCGTCGAAGTATTCCATACCAAAGGTGTAGTGGTACTTGTGCAGCTTGTGCTTGGTCAGGCCCCGCTTGGAACCGAAGGTCTGCATGCGTCCCAAGGCCTTCTCCAGCGTCTGAGCCACATCCGACAAATCGGATTTCAGCCGGTAGGCATAGGCCATGTACACCGGGTTCACGTAGGCCACCTGGATCTCGTCGCCCACCTGGGTGACCGAGACGCGCATGGGCGCCGCGAACCCGCCATATTCGGTCTTGGCCGCCACCTGCTTCAATGTGTCGCTGGTGAAGATGATGATGTGGGCACCGGCATAGGGCTCGTAATCGCCCACCACCTGGAAACCATTGTCCTCCAGTGCCGCACGCACCTCCTGGATCTTCGCCTTGAAATCCCCCGGGCCGCGCTGGGCCAGCACGAAGGGCTTGTAGCGCTCCGCCGCCTGGACCGAACCGCTCAGGGACACCAGCGCCGTCGCCAGCACCAGCATGGCTGTCAGCCACCGCAAAAGTCTCGTCATGATCGACCTCCTGTTCCTTCCTCTCGTAGTCGGGACCCGTTCCCGGGACCCTATTCCATTTATGCCATCCACGGGCCAAATGCAAGGGACGAAAGCACAAAACAGGGGGGCGCCACGCGCCCCCCTGCACCTGCCCGGATGGCAGCATCAGGAACCACGGCGTTCAGAACTTCCAGCCGTAGCTGATCTCCAGGGCGTTCTGGTCCATGCCGGCCTCGGCCCGGTACTTCTGGGACATGGCGGCATAGTCGAACCCCACGTCCTCGCGGAAGGCATGCATGTAGGCCACCGTGATCTCCCGCGCGCCGTCCGGCGAGTAGGTCACCCCCACCGTGGCATGGGTCTTGACCACGCCCGGCGCCAGGATATTGAACAGGCTCTCCTTGTTGTCGATGGGATTGCCACCGTGGTTGATGCCGCCCATGAACGTCCAGCGCTTGTCGTAGTCGTATTCGAAGCCGACCTTGACCACGGTGATGTCGTTCCAGCCGAAGCCCCAACCGCCATCGGTCCCCAGCGGCTTGGCCACTGTGGGGCCACCGAGCCGGGCGCCATGATCGCTTGTCCGGCTGGTCAGCACGGCCTGGAACCCGCGAATGAACTCGGCCGCTGTCGGGCCGGGATTGCCAATGGACTTGACGTCACTGTACAGGATGCGCTGGACGTCGGCGGCCACCTTGAGTTTGGGCGTGGCCTGGTAGGCCAGGCCCACCGAGTAGTTGGCCGGCACGTCGAAATCGCCGCGTTCTGCGAACAGCCCCTGGTACTTTTTGAAACGCTGCATGTAGATCTTGGTGGCACCGGCCACGCCCAGGGTCAGCTTGTCGGTCAGCTGGCCGGTCCAGCCCAGGCGCACCCCACTGCCCCAGGCATCGTCGTCGCCCTGGTTGGTCACGTGGGCCGGATCACTGGAAAAGGCCTTGAACATACCCAGGCCATAGGCGCGGAACCGCTGATAACCGATCTGCAGGCAGGCACCGATGGACTGGTGCGGCGTGATCTTGTAGGCAACGGTCGGGGCAATGATCACCTGGGCCAGGTTCACTCCTAGGGTCTGGATGGAGGCATAGGGATCCGAGGCGAGGACACTGGCCATGCCCCGGATGGCGGCCACATCATTGGCATTCCCACTGTAGGGGCCACTGGTCAGGGCCGCCACGGAGGCGTTGATGGCGGGACCCAGCGCGTTGAAATAAAGGTTGCTGTTGTAGCGGGTGTTCATGCCGCCATTGGCAGCAATGGAAAGCCCGACGGTGAGAGGACCCGCCAGCTGCATGGAGAAGCCGGCATGGGGCACGGCGAACAGGGTGGCGCCGCTGTCCACCTTGCCGGTATCGGCTCCTCCCATGCCCCTGGCATCGAGCCGGGCATCCCGGCGCGGGTTGAACAGTTCGACGCCGGCATCCACCCGGTTACCGACGAAGGCCAGGTTCGCCGGGTTGGCGACACCGGCCAGGGAATCCCGGGGATAGGCCGTGCTCACACCAGCCATCGCCCGCGCCTTGGAACCGTAACCGATCTTGAAGTAACCGTTGGTGGCCTGGGCAGCGGGGGCAGCCAGTGCCAGCGCCAGGCTCGTGGCGATCACGGAGCCCTTGAATGAACATTTCATCGTCCTCGTCCCTCCTGGAAAAAGCTACAAGCGTTGTAACCATGCGACAGCCCGTGCGCGGTCCCGCGGCAGGATGGCAACACCACCCCGGATTGTCAACCGAATACGTGACTAAGCAATACCCGTGCCATGAATCGAATCGTGCGCTCCCTGTTGTATGCGCACCACGATCAGCCACAGTGCAAATCTTTGCGACGGGAAAAACCGGCATTTTTGTGCTTCAATGGCAGAGACGCCATTCCGGAGTGTAAGGACGCCATTCCAGCGTAAGGAGGAAACTAAAGATGAAAAAAAACCATTTCCGCCCGGTAGTTCGGGTGCTCTGCGCCGCGGGGCTGCTGGCTGCACCGGGGACCCCCGCCCTGGCCTCGGGCTTTGCCATCACCGAACAGAGCGTGAGCGGGCTGGGCAATGCCTTCGCCGGCGCGGCCGCCAGTGCCGAGGACGCCAGCACCGTATTCTTCAATCCCGCCGGCATCACCCGGCTGAACAAGCGTCAATTCGTCGTCGGCCTGCACCTGATCCGACCCTCGGCCAAGTTCCACGACAGCGGCACCCGGGACGTGCTCGGCAGTCCGATCGCCAGTGGCGGCAACGGCGGCGATGGCGGCAGCACCCTCCCCACTCCCAACCTGTACTACGCCCAGCCGCTGAGCGGCAAGCTCTATTTCGGCCTGGGCATCAATGCCCCCTTCGGCCTCAAGACCGAGTACGACCGCCACTGGGTGGGGCGCTACCAGGGGGTGAAATCCGAGCTGCGGACGGTGGACATCAACCCGAACCTGGCCTGGAAGGTCGATGACCGGCTGTCGGTGGCCGTCGGCTTCAGCGCCCGCTATGCCGATGCCGAGCTGACCAACGCGGTGGATGTGGGGGGTGCCTGCTACGCATCGGTCATCCAGGCGACTGGCAGCCTGGCGACGGCACAGGCCGTATGTACTACCGGCGCCGGCCTGATCCCCCAGCGCAGTGACGCCTATGCCCGGCTCAAGGGCCACGACTGGGGCTTCGGTGGCAACCTGGCGGTGCTGTACCAGTTCGGGCCCGGCAGCCGCATCGGCCTGAGCTACCGCTCCAAGGTCAACGAGACCCTGGATGGCACCCTGGGGATCACCAACCTCCCGGCCGGTGTCGCTGCCACCCAGAATCCAATACTGAAGGTACTGAAGGCAAAACTCACGACCGGGCCGGTCAAGGCCAAGCTGGAATTGCCGGAGAGCATCGCCCTGAGCGGCTACCATGAACTGAACGACCGTTGGGCGCTGCTGGCGGACATCACCTGGACCCGGTGGAACCGCTTCCGGGAACTGCGGGTGGTGCGGGACAACGGCCAGCTCGCCTCGCTCACTCAGGAGAACTGGGACAACAGCCTGCGCTATTCCCTGGGCGTGGACTACCGCTACGACGACCGCTGGCTGTTGCGGGCGGGCGTGGCCCTGGACCAGTCCCCCATCCCGGATGCGGCGCACCGCACGCCGCGCCTGCCGGGCAACGACCGGCGCTGGGTGGCCATCGGTGCCAGCTACCGCGCCCAGGACAACCTGCGGCTTGACCTGGGCTACACCCACCTGTTCGTCAGCAACGGTAGCATCCTGCACGACGACGCCACCAACGGCGGCAGCGGGGGCACCGTGTCGGGCTACTTCGACAACAAGGTGGACATCCTCAGCGCCCAGCTGGCCTGGACCTTCTGACCCCAGCAAAAACGACGGCCCCGGTGGCATCACCGGGGCCGCCTTTCCCCGGGCCCTGCGACCCGGGGACCATCGATTGGCCGCTCAGGCCTTCTTGATCAGGAAGTGGAACTTACCACCCTCTTCCTTGGATTCCAGCAGCTCGTTGCCGGTCTGCTTGGCGAAGGCCTCGAAGTCCTTCACCGAACCCGGATCCGTGGCAATGATGTGCAGCACCTTGCCACTGTCGAGACCTGCCAGCGCCTTCTTCGCCCGCAGGATGGGCAGGGGGCAGTTCAGGCCGGATGCATCCAGCTCCTCGTCGAAATTCGCCATTTGAGCACTCCTTGTGTTTCGCTATGGGTCGGCCCGGCAGACGCCAGCCGTGGGGAAAAACGCCGCATTTATATGACAACGCGCCCCCGAACGCAAGGGTCAGCCCGTCCCCCGCACCGGCACCGGGACCGGGGCTCGCAGGAGACGAGCTTAGGAATCAGTCGGTTGAGAAGAAATGATCAGCGACTGGCGACGGCCGCCGGCCGGCCCAGGGGCAGACCCTGCCGGACCCAGTCGATGACGCCCCCGCGCAGGTTGAAGACCCAGACACCGGGATGGCGGGACTGGATGAAGGCACAGGCCTGGCCGGAACGCGCCCCACTGCGGCAATAGAACACCACCGGGCGCTCCCCGGCGACCAACTGCTCGGCATGCAGGGGCACCAGGTGCAGGGGAACCAGCTCGGCCCCTTCGATCATGCCCTGGGCGAATTCGTTGGGGGTGCGCACATCCACCAGCAGGGGCCTGTCCTCGGCCTCCAGCCAACCGGCCAGCGTCCGGCTGTCGATCTCGCGTATTCCATACATGGTGGCGACATCCTGTTATATCGTAATTTCAGAATATGCTAATTTATAGGCGCTATCGCTGCGGCCGTCAACCCCATGACTGGTATACTTGAATCTCGTTTTCACGCCCTCGCGCGGGAACCCGGTGCCCCGAACCGGGTCTGAGCGGAGACCCTGACCCTGCGAAACCCGCCTGCCGGCGACCCGACCATGCATGCACTCAGACGCCTCTTGCCCCGCCTCGCCCTGCTGGCCAGCCTGCTACCCGCTACCCTGGCGGCTGCCGAGCCACGTTTGCCGGAGATGGGAGACAGCGCCGACCAGGTGATCTCCCCCCAGGAGGACGCCCGCCTGGGGCAGGCCTTCATGCGCCAGCTGCGGCGCAGCGCCGAGATCATGGAAGACGCCGAGCTGGACCACTACATCCGAGACCTGGGGCGGCAGCTGGTGGCCGCCAGCGATGCCCCCGGCCGTCCGTTCCACTTCTTCATCGTGCGCGACAAGAGCATCAATGCCTTCGCCGGGCCCGGCGGCTACATCGGCGTGCACAGCGGGCTCATCCTGCGCACTGCCAACGAATCGGAGCTGGCCGCGGTGATGGCCCACGAGATCGCCCACGTCACTCAGCGCCACCTGGCCCGGGCCTACGACACCGCGCGCCGCATGCAACTGCCGACGGCGGCCGCCATCCTGGCCGCCATCCTCATCGGCACCCAGAGCGGAGAAGCGGGCCAGGCGGCCCTCATGTCCATCCAGGCCGGCATGTTGCAGAAGCAGATCAACTTCACCCGTGCCAACGAGAAGGAGGCCGACCGTATCGGTATCCAGACCCTGGCCCGGGCCGGCTTCGATCCCCGGGGCATGCCGGCGTTCTTCGAGCGCCTGCAGCAACAGATGCGCTACTATGGCTCCCAGGCACCGGGCTTCCTCCAGACCCACCCGGTCACCCCGGACCGGATCGCCGAGTCCCGCAGCCTGGCCCGGCGCCTGCACTGGCGCGATCGGGGTCACCATGACATGTACTATCTCATGCAGGCCCGGCTGCGGGTGCTCACCACGGACGACCCCCAGGTGGTCCTCACCTGGTTCCGCAAGGGGCGCCACGAGCACCTCGCGGCCAGCGCCAGCCACTACGGCGAGGCCCTGGCCCTGGCCCGTCTGGGCCAGCTCGACCAGGCCCGCAGGCTGCTGCGGAAACTCACCCGGCAACTGCCCGACCGCATCACCCCGGAACTCGCCCTGGCGCGGGTCCTGCACCGCATGGGCAAGGACGACACCGCCCTGCGCCGGCTGCAACGGCTGCAACGCCTCTACCCCGAATCCTGGCTCATCGCCCGGACCCGGGTGCGGATCCTGCTGGACGACCATCGCTACCGGGCCGCCAGCCGGGTGCTGGGTCCCTTTGCCCATGCCGAACACCCCGTGCCGGAGCTGCAGCTGTTCCTGGCCCATGCCCTGGAAGGCCAGGGTGCCCAGGCCGAGGCCCACCTGGCCCTGGCGCAGTACCACATCGACCGAGGCGAACCCACGGCGGCCATCGCCCAGCTGGAGCTGGCCCGCAAGCAACCCCATCTGAGCGACTATCTCGCCGCCCGGATCGAGGCCCGCCTGGCCGAGCTGCGTCACCGGGCTGCCCTGGTGGACAACCACGCCACCGGGGAATAGGGGAATAGTTGCGTGCGCTGCCGCGTCCTTCCCTTGCGGCGACCCCTGGAATCCCGCCCCGCGGCCAGGGGAAAGATTAATATTTCAGCGAATCTTGATGGATGACGGCCACCGAGGAATGCTTTGACTCCGGCAAACCTCAAGTCTATATTTCGTGCCTATGCCAAAGGCTTCGTTGACTTTCCCCTTCCACGAGGTCGTCCATTCGACGGTCCCGGTTCGCACCACCTTCCGCAACAGGGTTGATTGCGGACGACAACTCACTTGAGGAGACAACAATGCGGCAACGCTGGAGCACTCTCACCACCGCCGTTTCCGCGGCAGTCCTGATGGGCACCCTGGGTCTGCCCACGGTCGTGCAGGCTGCCGATGGGGCATCGGCATCGGTCATCGCCCAGGGCAGGAAGATCGCCTTCAATCGGAAGAAGGGCAACTGCCTGGCCTGCCACCAGATCGAGGGCGGCAAGCTCGCCGGCAACATCGGGCCACCGCTGGTGGCCATGAAGACGCGCTTCCCGGACAAGGCCAAGCTACGGGCCCAGATCTGGGATGCCTCGGTCAACAACCCCAACACCATCATGCCGCCCTTCGGCCGGCACAAGATCCTCACCGAGAGCGAGATCGACAAGGTGGTGGAGTTCATCTATTCCCTGTAGGTGCGCGGCCCTGCCCACTGCTGGCATTTCCGCATCTTCGACCATTGGATCAGAGCAGTTCAGGAGACATGAACGTGACAAACATGAAGCGCAGGACATTCCTCAAGGGCAGCCTCGCCGTCGGTGCACTGGGCGTGGCCATCGGCACCGGGCTGGTGACGCCCCGGGTGGTACTCGCCGCCTGGCCCAAGGACGCCTTCAAGGCCACCACCGTCAACGACGCCCTGAAGTCGCTGCTGGGCAGCAGCGCCCTCATGGGCTCGAGCAAGGTCAAGCTCAAGGCGCCGGACATCGCGGAGAACGGTGCCGTGGTACCGGTGTCGGTCACGGCCTCCATCGATGGCGTGGATTCCATCACCATCCTGGCCGAGAAGAACCTCAACCCGCTGGCGGCCTCGTTCAAACTCGGGCCGGGTACCGAACCGTACATTTCCACCCGCATCAAGATGGGCAAGACCTCCAGCGTCATCGCCGTGGTCAAGGCCGGCGGCAAGCTCTACAGCACGGGCAAGCAGGTGAAGGTCACCATCGGCGGCTGCGGCGGCTGACCCGCCACCCGGAACCCTGACCACAGACAGAATGACGAGAGGTGAAACAGAGATGGCCCACACGATCAAGATTCGAGCCAGAATTTCCGGCGGCGTGACCACCGTCAAGACCCTGATCAGCCACCCGATGGAAACCGGCCAACGCAAGAACAAGAAAACCGGCAAGCTGATTCCGGCCCACTACATTCAGGAGGTGACCTGCCTCCACAACGGCAAGACGGTACTCGATGCCTACTGGGGTCCGGCGGTGTCCAAGAACCCCTACATGTCGTTTCGCTTCAAGGGTGCCAAGAAGGGCGACAAGGTGACCCTGAAGTGGGTGGACAACAAGGGGCAGAGTGATTCCATCGAAACCCAGATCCGCTGATCCCAGAGGACGTTCAGGACACAACCTGACGGAAGGAGGCTGATACAAATGAAACGATTGATTGGAACCCTGGCGGCCCTGGGGCTGACCGCCCTATTGGCGGTCCCGGCACAGGCATCGCCGGAACAGGACCTGAAGGCCTTCCGGGCCTATTTCCAGAAGCGCTTCCCGGACCTCAAGTTCGACGATTTTGCGGATGGCACCTACGCCGTGGGACCCCAGGACCGGCGGGACCAATGGGTCTCCATCATGGACTTCCCGCCCTTTGAGCCGGCCTTGGCAAAGGGCAAGAAGCTGTTCGAGACGCCGTTCAAGAACGGCAAGACCTATGCCAGCTGTTTTCCCAACGGCGGCATCGGCATCCGCCAGAACTACCCCTACTTCGACAGCAAGACCGGTAAGATCGTCACCCTGGAATGGGCCATCAACCAGTGCCGCAAGGACAACGGCGAGAAGCCCCTGAAATGGAAGAAGGGCAAGCTGGCGCAGATCTCGGCCTACATGGCCAGCACCTCCCGTGGCAAGCGCCTGAACATCAAGGTCCCCAACGACCCACGGGCCCTGGCCGCCTACGAGCGGGGCAAGTTCCATTTCTACGCCAAGCGGGGACAGCTCAACATGTCCTGCGCGGACTGCCACATGTACAACGCCGGCAACCGGATCCGGGCCAATATTCTCAGCCCGTCTCTCGGCCAGCCCACGGGCTTCCCGGTCTACCGTGCCAAGTGGGGCTCGTTGGGCACCCTGCACCGCCGCTTCGCGGGCTGCAACAAGCAGGTGCGGGCCAAGCCGTTCAAGGCTCAGAGCGACGAGTACAAGGCCCTGGAATACTTCCTCACCTACATGAGCAACGGCCAGCCGGTCAATGCACCGGCCTATCGCCAATAGGTGCCGGCCAGGCCGCCCACGACCAGACCCAGCCGAGACATCGGCTGGGTCTTTTTCCTTGTGGGGGGAACGACCAACCGTGGCCGGGGGAATAATGCAGCCACCGCTGCCGTCCCTATAGCGAACCGATATCAACCCAGGCACCGGACCACCCCGGCCCGGTGCAGAGCGGAGCAATCACTCGATGCACATTTCCCGTCGTGAATTCCTGCAGCTGCTGGCCATCGCCGCCGCCTCCGGCTTCGACCTGGCGGCGGCGGAACCGGGCCTGGCGGCCACTGGCACCCATCCCAAGGGCCCTTCCCGCTACTACGAGCTGCCACCCTTCGGCAATGTCTCCATCCTCCATTTCACCGATGCCCATGCCCAGCTCAACCCGGTCTACTTCCGCGAGCCCAACATCAACCTCGGCGTCGCCAGCATGCGCGGGCGGGTGCCGCATATCGTCGGTAAACACCTGTTGCAACGCTACGGTATCCGCCCCGGCAGCCGCGAGGCCTATGCCTTCACCTATCTCGACTTCGCCGAGGCCGCGCGCCGCTTCGGCAAGGTGGGCGGATTCGCCCACCTTGCCACCCTGATCAAATGGATCCGCGCCCAGCGCCCGGGGGCACTGCTGCTGGACGGCGGCGATACCTGGCAGGGCTCGGCCACGGCGCTCTGGACCCAGGGCCAGGACATGGTCGACGCCCAGCTGCTGCTCGGCGTCGACGTCATGACGCCGCACTGGGAGATGACCTACGGCGCGAAGCGGGTCAAGGAGATCATCGACAAGGACTTCAAGGGCAAGATCGACTTCGTCGCCCAGAACGTGCTGGACAACGAGTGGGAGGAGCCGGTCTTCCCGGCCTACGTCATCAGGGAACTCAACGGGGTACCCACGGCCGTCATCGGCCAGGCCTTCCCCTACACCCCCATCGCCAATCCACGCTACATGATCCCGGACTGGAGCTTCGGTATCCGCGACGACCGTATGCAGCAGATGGTGGACGAGGTGCGGGGCAAGGGTGCCCAGGTAGTCGTCGTCCTGTCGCACAATGGCATGGATGTGGATCTCAAGATGGCCACCCGGGTGCAAGGCATCGATGCCATCATGGGGGGCCATACCCACGATGCCGTACCCAAGCCCATCCTGGTGAGCAACGGTGGGGGCAAGACCCTGGTCACCAATGCCGGTTCCAATGGCAAGTTCCTCGGTGTACTGGACCTGGACGTCAGGGGCGGCAAGGTGCGCGGCCACCGCTACCGCCTGCTGCCGGTGTTCAGCAACCTGCTGCCGCCGGACCCACAGATGCAGGCCCACATCGAGCAGGTGCGCAAGCCCTTCGCCCACAAGCTGGACGAGACCCTGGCCACCACCGATACCCTGCTCTACCGGCGGGGCAACTTCAACGGCACCTTCGACCAGCTCATCTGCGATGCCCTGATGGACGTCATGGGTGCCCAGATCTCGCTGTCACCGGGCTTCCGCTGGGGGGTGAGCGTGCTGCCAGGCTCCCCCATCACCTTCGACGACGTGATGACCCAGACCGCCATCACCTATCCGACGGTCACCCTGAACAACTATACCGGCGCCCAGATCAAGAACATCCTGGAGGACGTGGCCGACAACCTGTTCAACAAGGATCCCTACTATCAGCAGGGCGGCGACATGGTGCGGGTGGGCGGCCTCAGGTACAGCATCGACCCCTCTGCCGACATCGGTCACCGCATCTCCGACATGGAACTCGACGGTGAGCCGCTGGCCCCGAACAAGGCCTATGCCGTGGCCGGCTGGGCCAGTGTTTCCCGGCCGCTGGAGGGGCGGCCGGTGTGGGACGTGGTGGCCGAGTACCTGCGCAGCCGTAAGGTCATCGACCACATCGATCTCAACGTGCCCCGACTAAAGAATGTGAAGGACAATCCCGGTTACGAACCGGTGTAGGCGGCGGGCAGCACCGGCCTGCTGACACGAGGCCCGGGCAACTGCCCGGGCCTCATCACCTGTCGGGGTCGGATGGATACTTGGTGGGCCGTGAAGGACTCGAACCTTCGACCAGCCGGTTAAAAGCCGGATGCTCTACCAACTGAGCTAACGGCCCGAAACGACGGGCGCATGATCATACCGCAGCCCCGGGGGCAGGCAAACCCCCGGGTCGGGCGCTCAGGAGACGGGATCGAACCTGCGCATCCCCGAGGGCAGCAGGTGGAGATCCGCCATCCCGGTCACCAGCGCCGACAGGAACCCGGCCTCCCCCTCGTATACCAGGCGATACAGCTCCACCTTCATGGTCAGGGCGGCCCCCAGGGCGATGCTGGCAAAGGTCAGGAAACTGCCCAGCGCCAGGGTGGAGACGCCGGTCACCCCCTGACCGATGGTGCAGCCCATCCCCAGGACGCCGCCGATCCCCATGAGAAAGCCCCCCGCCAGGTGGCGCAGGAAATCACCGAAGGAGGCGAACCACTCGATGCGGAAGCTGCGTGACAACAGGGCATAGAGGAAGGAACCGACGATCACCCCCGCCGCCGCCACCATGCCGAAACTGATCAGGTGGCCGGCCAGGCCGCTGTGCAGCCAGTTCAAGAGATCCCCCGTCGGTGACACGAAGGTATAGGATTGGGCAGCCACGTGCAGCGGTGGCTGATCCATGAACTCCGCCTCCTCCAGCCAGCTCTGCCCCAGGGGCCCGGCGGTGACGTCCCAGGCGCCCACCACGGCCAGGCCGACGACACCGCCGCCCAGCACCAGATCGGCGCGCCCCCGGAAATCGGGGGAACGGAAAGCCCACACCAGCAGGCCCAGCGCCACCAGGCCACCGACGACATAGCGCACCATGGCCAGGTCACCACCGGACAGGCTGGCCAGCAGCTGGCCCAGACCCTGGCTGTCGATGCCATGGGCGGAGAGGTCGATGAACAGGGGCTTCATCCAGGGCAGGAACAGGGTGCCCATGAAATTGGTGTACATCATCAGGTAGGCTCCCACCGCCATGGTGGCCAGCACAAGCAGTGACTTCAGGTTGCCACCACCGATGCGGATCAGGGTCTTGTTGCCACAGCCGCTGCCCAGGGTCATGCCGATGCCGAACAGCAGCCCGCCGAGGACGTAGCGCGGCCAGGCGAACATGGGCGTGCGATAAGGGGGGAAGGCCTCGTTGCCGTTCACGGCGAGGTCGACAGCCACCCGCCCCGTTGCCTGCAACAGCAGCACACCGACGATGGCCACCGCCATGGCGAAGACCCAGGACCGGAACCGGCCGGTGTCGTTCATGTTGACCCAGTCCGATACCGCACCCATGGTGCAGAAATTGGTCCGGTTGACCACGGCCCCCATGACCGCCGCCATGCCGAAGCCCCATGCAAACACCTGCTGTGAAACACTCAGTTCCATCGTCATCCCCTGCCGTCTGCGGGGCCCCGGGCCCCTGGATTCAATCGTTCTGCCTGGCCACACCCGCTCGGTAGCGGGTGGGATCGGCCACCCCGGCCGCTGCGAACCCCGCTGCCCGGATGCGGCAGGCATCGCACCGACCGCAGGCACGGCCCGCCTCGTCGGCGGCATAACAGGATACCGTGAGCCCGTAGTCCAGGCCCAACCGCTGTCCCAGGCGGATGATGTCGGCCTTGGTCAGATCGATCAGCGGCGCCCGGACATGGAAGCGCTCGCCCTCCACGCCGGCGCGGGTGGCCAGGTTGGAAAGACGCTCGAAGGCGGCGATGTATTCCGGGCGGCAGTCCGGGTAGCCGGAATAGTCCACCGCATTGACCCCGATGAAGATGTCGTGCGCCCCCAGGGTCTCTGCCCAGCCCAGGGCCAGCGCCAGAAAAACCGTATTGCGGGCCGGTACATAGGTCACTGGAATCCCTTCGCTGGGGGCGTCGGGTACCGGGATCCCGGGGTCGGTCAGGGCCGAGCCGCCAATGCAGGTGAGATCGAGCGGGATCACCTTGTGTTCCCTCACCCCCAGCGCCGCCGCCACCCGCCGTGCGGCGGCCAGCTCCGCACGATGACGCTGCCCGTAGTCCAGGCTCAGGGCGTGGCAGGCATAGCCCTGATCCCGTGCCACCGCCAGGGTGGTGGCCGAATCCAGCCCACCCGACAACAGCACCACTGCCCTGGCCTGACCGCGCCCGGTCATCGTCCCCGGGCCTCGCCCCAGAGCACCTTGTGCAGCTGGATCTGGAACCGGACCGGCAACCGGTCGGCCAGCACCCATTCGGCCAGCTCGCGGGCATCCTGGCGCCCGCTGGCCGGGGACAACAACACCTGACAGAAGGCGGTGAGATCATAGTGGGCGATCTGCTCCCTGGCCCAGTCGTAATCGACCCGGTCGCAGATGACGAACTTGACCTGGTCCTGGGGCGCCAGGTGCTCGAGATTGCAGTAACGGTTGCGCTCCACCTCACCCGAACCGGGGGTCTTGAGATCCATGACCTTGACCACCCGCCGATCGACCTCGGCCAGGTCCAATGCCCCGCTGGTCTCCAGCGACACCCGGTACCCCTGGTCACAGAGGGCACTCAGCAGGGGCAGGGCGGCGGGCTGCGCCAGCGGCTCGCCACCGGTGAGGGTCAGGTGGCGCACGCCGTAGCCCGCCACCCGCCGCAGGATCTCCGGAATGGCGATGCGTTCGCCACCATGGAAGGCATAGGGGGTATCGCAATAATGGCAGCGCAGGGGACAGCCGGTCAGCCGCACGAACACCGTGGGCCAACCCGTGCTGTCGCCCTCCCCCTGGAGGGAAAGGAATATCTCGGTGACGCGCAGGCTGTCCGCGCCCCTGGCCGCGGACCGCCCACCCTCGGCAGACGGCTCCATGACCGCAGTTTACTACAGGCGGCGGGGCGGATGGCCACCGCTGCCCTGATTCCCCTCAGTGTCCTTCCTTTTCCATCCGAGCCAACCGTTCCTTGGCCAGCCGCGCCGCGGTGCTGTCCGGGTAGCGGCTCACCACGGCCTGCAGCTGTGCCCGGGCCTTGTCCCAGTGCCCGAGTTCGTACTGGATGAAACCCAGCTTGAGCTCGGCATCCGGCCGCTTGGGGGAATCGGGAAACTGGGACACCACCTTGCCGAAGGCGGCCTGCGCCGCTGCGAACTGGCGCGTGACGTAGCGGGTCTCCCCCAGCCAGTATTGGGCATTGTCGGCATAGCTGCTGCCGGGGAACCGCTTCAGGAAGGCCTGGTAGGCCGCGGCGGCATCGTCGTAACGACCGTCGCGCAACATCTGCAGGGCCGCCTCATAGGCCTTGCGCGCCTCGGCCTCGTCGGCCGTCGCGGCCGTCGTTGCCGTTGCGGTCGCTTGTCCCGGGGCCCGGGCGCCCGCCCCGGCCGGTGCCGCGGGCGCCCGGCCGGCACCCGGCGCCGGTGCTGCCGCCACTGTTCCCCTGCTCTCCAGTGCCTGCAGCCGCCGGTCCAGGTCGATGTAGAGATCGCGCTGGCGCTTCTGCAGCTGCTCCAGGCGGTGGCCCTGCACCTCCAGCTGGCCACGCAGGGTCTGCACGTCCTGTTGCAGCTGGTCGAGCCGCGTCAGCATGTCCACCAGCCCCTGGCTGCCCAGCAACCGCTCGATACGCTGCAGCCTCGCCTCCACCGAGGCGGGTGCGGGCCCGCCCTGCTGCCCGGCTGCCAGGGCCGTGCCCGCCAGCACCAGCGCCACTCCGCCTGTCAGGTACCCTCGCCAGCCGATCATATCAATAACCCTCGTAGACGATCTCGACCCGCCGGTTCTTGGCCCAGGCCGCCTCGTTGTGACCGGGATCAGCGGGCTTTTCCTCGCCATAACTCAGGGTGCGCAGCTGTTCCGGTGCGGCACCCATGAACTCCAGCAACCGCTGCACGGCCCGTGCCCGGCGGTCCCCCAGTGCAAGGTTGTATTCTCGCGAACCCCGTTCGTCGGTATGCCCCTCCAGGGTCACCCGGAGCTTGGGGTGGTCGGCCAAAAACTTGGCATGGGCCTCCAGCAGCTTGCGGTCCTCCGGACGCACCGTGGCGCTGTCGAAGTCGAAATAGATGGTGCGCCGCGCCAGCGGACTCTGGGGGTCATGCAGGGCCCGGGCAACGAAGTCGCGCCCACCCAGTTCCACGCCCTGGCTCCGGGCACCGCCACCGGTACTCCCCGTCCCGGTCGTCCCGGCCGCCGCGCCCGGCTCCTCCACCACGGCACCCCCTCCGGCATGGCTGCCACCCTTGCCGCCCCCCAGGGTTCCACAGGCCGCCAGTACCAGTACCGCCCCCGCCATTCCCAGCCATTTCAGCCAATTCGTCATGGTACCCACTCCTCGATCATGCCAGAAAACCGTCCCTTGCCCTACCGCCGGTCGCGGCTCACCTGGGCATGAAGGGTGACCAGGCCGGTTCGCGCACGTCACCTTCCTGGAACCGCAACCGCTGGGAGACCCGCCCGTCGACGGAGACCGCGGCCAGCACGCCGTGACCGTTCTCCTCGGTGGCGAACAACACCATGCTGCCGTTGGGCGCGAAACTGGGCGACTCGTCCAGGCTTCCCTTGCTCAGGACGCGCATCAGGCCGGTGGCCAGATCCAGTACCGCCACCCGGTAATGGCCGGCCTGGTCCCGATGGATGAATGCGATCTGCTTGCCGTCCGGCGCATAGTCCGCGCTGGTATTGTAGCTGCCCTCGAAGGTGACCCGGCGGGCCGGGCCGCCGCTGAGCGGCTTGCGGTAGAGCTGGGGTGAACCACCGCGATCCGAGGTGAACAGGATGTCGTGACCGTCGGGTGACCAAACCGGCTCGGTATCGATGGCCGGCTGATGGGTGAATCGCTGCAGGGTGCCATCGGCCAGGGTCAGGAGGTAGATCTCCGGGTTGCCATCGCGGGACAGGGTCAATGCCAGGCGGCTTCCGTCCGGCGACCAGGCCGGGGCCCCATTGATGCCGGCGAAGCCCGCCACCAGCCGACGCTGGCCAGTGGCCAGGTCCTGGACATAGATCTCGGCATTGCCGTGCTCGAAGGAGACATAGGCCAGCCGGCTGGCGTCCGGCGACCAGGCCGGCGACATCAGCGGCTGCCGGGACCGCACTACGGTCTTCGGATCATGACCGTCGGCATCCGCGACCTTGAGTGCGTATTCGCGCTGTTTTCCCTGTCCCCGGACCGTGACATAGGCGATACGGGTGTTGAAGGCCCCCCGCTGGCCGGTGAGAGTCTCGTAGACCAGGTCACTGATGTAGTGGGCCAGGTGGCGCAGTTCCGCCCGCCGCGCGGGCACGCTGTAACCCGCCAGCTGCCGCCCCTGCAACACGTCGAACAGCTGGAACTGCACCGTGTAGGTGTCGCCCCCCTTGGCCAGCACCCGCCCGATCACCAGACTGTCCACCCCCAGCAGACGCCAATCCTTGAAGTTCACCTGCGAACCCCGGGTGGGACGGGACACCAGGTCCGCCTCGGGCAGGGGCTTGAACCGCCCGCTGCGGCGCAGGTCGTCGGCCACGATACGGCCCACGGGCGCCGGCACCGGCCCCCGGCCCTGCCAGCCGAAGGGCACCACGGCGATCGGCAGGGCCCCCTCCACACCACCGGTGATCTCGATGGTCAGCACGGCCCGCGCGGCCGGGGCCAGTACCAGGGCCAGCAGGCACAGCCACCACCGGATCGACCTGCCGTGCAACCCTCTCGTTCCCTCTCCCGGCCCCTTCACTGCCATCGCCCTCCCGTCCTCATTCCGGCTTGAACACGAAATGGGTCACCCGGAAGCGGTCGAACAGCCGCACGTCCGGCGGCAGCGGCAAGGGCGCCGCCCGCAGTACCGCCTGTTCCACCGACCGGTCGAAACCCGTATCACCACTGCTCTTCACGATCCGCACCTGCTTGACATCACCGTCCGGCAGCAGCTGGACCTCCACGGTGCAGGAGAGCCCCCTGGCCACCCCCGGTGGACGGATCCAGTTGCGCTGCACCTTGTCCCGGATGCGCCCGGTGTAATCCCGGATCAGGCGGTCGTCCGCCTTGCGCCGGGCCGCTTCCAGCGCCGCCTGTTCGCGCTGGGCCTGGGCCCGTAGGCGCTGTTCCTCGGCCTTGCGCCGAGCGGCCTCCGCAGCCTTGCGGCGGGCGGCTTCTGCCTTCCTGCGCGCCGCCTCGGCCCGCTTGCGTTCCGCCTCCGCCTTCTTCCGCGCGGCCTCGGCCTTGCTCCGCGCCTCTGCCAGCCGCCGCCGTTCCGCCTCTTCCTTCTGCTTGAGTTCCGCGGCCTTGCGCCGGGCCTCGGCCTCGGCCCGCTTGCGGGCCTCCTCTGCTCGGCGCAAGGCCGCGGATCTCAAGCAGAAGGAAGAGGCGGAACGGCGGCGGCTGGCAG
>JALWSQ010000292.1 GCA_026993645.1 Thiohalobacter sp. | reverse complement strand
ATACAGCCACGCCCCCCCCGCCACCGACAACCCGCTCTACCGGCGCAAAGGCGCGCAACCGGTTCCCCCGCTGCAACGCACAACTCAGCCGCCCCACGGCGCCCCCCACTCCAGCCTCGCCCCCGCCCGCCCCGGGTGTAGTGGCCGCCAGCGACCGACCACAGAGCCGGGCCCCCTCTTCGACCACCCGCCTGGCATTGTCGCACCAGCGCAATCCCAGGTCCTGGATCTGGCGCCGGGCCGCGGCACCCAGCCGATGGCGCAGTGCGGCATCGTCTACCAGCCGGGCCAGGGCCCCGGCGAAGGCAGTCTCCTGCTCCGGGTCGAAGAACACCGCGCTGTCGTCGTCCAGCACCTCGCGGATGTTGGGCCGGTCCGGTGCCATGATCGGGCGCCCCATGGCCATGTATTCGAACAGTTTCAGCGGTGATGCATAGGGCACCACGTCCGGCTGGACCGCGATGTCGAACGTCGCGATGTAGTCCGGCATCGCCGCCCGTTCCACCACGCCGGTGATCCGGACCCGGTCCTGCACCCCCAGTTCCGCCGCCAGCCGGCGCAGCTCGCCGCAATGGGGACCCTCGCCGACGATGAGCAGCTGCAGGTCCCGGCGCTCGTGGCCGGCCAGGAAGCGCACCACCCGGTCGAGCCCGTGCCACTCGCGCACGAAGCCGGTGAAGCCGATGACCAGGCGATCCTCGATACCCAGCTCCCGGCGCAATGCCGTACCCCCGCGCTGTGGATCGAAGCGCCGCGGATCGATGGCATTGGGCACCACCAGCACCCGTTCCGGCGCCACGCCCGCCGCCAGGATACGCTGACGCAGAATCCCGGTCACCGTCATGATGCAATCGGCGTGCCGCCAGGTATGGACCTCCGTCCAGCGAGCCAGCCGCGCCAGGCTGATGCCACCATAGCGGCTGCGCTCATCGAACAGAGGCGCATTGACCTCCAGCACCAGCGGCAGATGCAGCAGCCGCGCCACCCAGACCCCGGAGGGGAGAAACAGATTGTAACGCTCGTAGATGAAGTCGGGACGCACCCGCCACGCCCGCCACAGCAACCGCAGCAGGTCGTGGAAGGCGTAGCCGAATTCGAGCAGTTCGTACAGAAAACCGGGCAGGCTGCGCCGCAACCATCCCAGCCCGGCGGGATCGGCACCGAAATCCTCCGCCTCGATGTTACCCGGGCCACACAGGACCACCTCCTGGCCCTGATCCCGCAGTGCCCCGATCAACTCCTCCATGTGGACGTACTGGCCGTCCTTGGACCTGATCCGGTGGTGATAGAGGATGCGCATTCAACCCGCCCCCGCACAGGGCAGCCCGGACGGGGACTGCACCACCTGGTCGAACAGCGCCTGCATGGCGTCGACCGTCGGCTGCCAACCGAACCGGGCGGCATAGTCCCGCACCCGTTCCGCGGCCGGCAACTCGGCCAACAGGGCCCGAATGGCCTGAACGAAGGCCGCCGGCCGGCGCTCTCGCACCAGCCGGCCGGCCACCGGCTCGGCGATCACCTCGGGGATACCACCCACCGCCGTGGCCACCACCGGGGTGCCGCAGGCCATGGCCTCCAGCAGCACGTTCGGCCAGCCCTCGTTGTCGGATGCCAGCAGCAGCAGATCGGCCGCGGCATACAGGGCCGGCAAGCGATCCTGAGGCAGGGCCCCATGGAAGTCCACCCGGTCGGCCACCCCCAGCTCGGCGGCCAGGGCCTGCAACCGCCCCCGCTCAGGACCCTCACCGACGATCCAGAGCCGGCAGTCCGGCAGTTCCGCCAGGGCCCGGAGCAGGATGTCGTGGCCCTTGAGCGGCACCAGCCGACCGACGCTGAGCAGGATCCGGCTGGTCCCGGCCGGCTGCGGCCGGGGACCGGGCCGGAACCGTATCAGGTCCACCCCGTTGCGCAGCACCCGTACCCGGTCCGGCGCCACCCCCAGGGCCACCATGGCCGCCCGCAGGGACTCGGATACGGCCACGTTGGCCGCGGCCTGGCGCGCGGCCCAGAGGATCATCCGCCGCGGGCCGGCGGAACGCGCAATCAGGTTGATGTCCGAGCCCCGCGCCGTCACCACGCAGGGCACGCGCAGCCAGCGTGCCAGCAGGGCGGCCGCCACCCCGTCGGGATAGAAATAATGCGCATCGATCAGGTCGAAATCGAAGCCTTCCCGGTGCCAGGCCGCCAGCAGCGGCCGCGCGGCCAGCGCCAGGGTCAGCGGATTGGCCAGCGTGCCCAGGCGGGGCAGCACGGCAAAGCGCGGATGCCAGAGTTCGATCCCCTGGCGCCGTTCCCGGCGCGGCACCCGGGCGCAGGCACCATAGCGTCCGAAGTGGGCTTGGGGGAAGGGAAACCAGGGCACGGGGGCCACCACCCTCACCTCGGCCGGATGGCGCTGCAAATACTGCAACAGCCGCTGCTCGACGAAGATGCCGTGGGTGGGCGACTCGGCGTTGGGATAGAGGGTGCTGAAGAGGACCAACCGGCGCGGTCCACGCCGGGCGGCCTTCCGGCGCGACGCCAGGCTCACGACGCCGCCCCCCCGGCCCGAGCGAGCCGCACCCGCAGTCGTGACAGCAGCTGCCCCAGCCGGCGGCGGGCCCGGTCCGGGTCCAGCGCGTAGGGGGTGGACAGCGCCAGGGTGGCGGCACCGCAGTCGCGCCCCCGCAAGCGGGCGAGCACCTCGGCGACAGCGGTCTGCCACCAACCGATGGTGGTATGGTTCCCCACCAGGTGCCAGGTCCACACCAAGCGCCGGTGGCCATCGGGATCGGCCAGGTCCAGTTCCCGCACCCTGCCCGGCAGGCCGCTGGCCACCGGCAGGGAACGGCTGCGGCTGGCCACCAGGGCCCAGGGCCGATGGGCCAAGCGGTTCATGGAGCTGAGGAGATCTCCCCGGCCCGAGAATCGGAAAAAGGCCACGAACAGATCGACCGGCCGCCCGCCCAACCGATAGTGATCCAACCGGCGCCGGTCCGCATCCGGGAATCTCGGTCGCCAGTGGTCACCGGCCTCGGCCACGGGAGAAAGCGGCGGCACCAATCGCACCTGGAGGCCCCTCACCGGGCAATGCATCGTGCCACCGGCCAGTACCCCGGGGACCATGCCGGCTGCCAGGTACCCCATACCGAGCACGGCCGCCACGGTGAGCGGGTGCCGGTTGCCGGCCGCCCCGGTCGGGCTGCCAGTGGTCACCGGAGCCCCACGGGCCGGGGTTCTTCCCCCTTGCTCCAGCCGCCGCAGCTGGAAACCCAGGGCGAACAGCAACAGCACCACCAGGCCAAAGAAGAGCCAACCATAGAGAATATGGTCCACCCCCACTGCCAGGCGCATATCGCTGAGATAGGCGAGCAGGATGATGCCATAGGCCCGGACACCATTGGCCAGAATGGGCAGCAGGGCTGCCAGTGCCATGAACAGCAGCCGGGTCCGCCAGCGATGCAGCACCAGATAACCGAACAGGGTACCGACCGCGATGGAGGCGATCAGGTAGCGGATACCGCTGCAGGCCTGCTCCACCAGGAACTGGCCGTTGGGCACGCTGATCAGCGGTCCCTCCTTGTAGACCGGCACACCGCTCAGCCCCAATGCCCAGACCGCAAACCGGGCCGTATAATCCATGAGCGGCGGCACGAGAAAGTCACCGATGGGCACGGCAAAGAGTAGAAAGGCCAGCGGGAAGGCGAGGCGCCGGGTCGGGACGGGACCCACCAGGGCCAGCACACTGGCCGGCACCAGCAGCACCAGCAGCAGGTGCTCCGCCGACTGGACCCGGACCACCCGGGCCAGCCACCAGGCCAGGATCAGCCCCATCACCAGAAACACCCCGGCCCAGCACGGCTGCGGTGCCAGGCGACGCAGTTCACCCCTCCGCTCCAGAACGAGCCAGACCACGATCACCGGAATCAAAAGCCCATGGCTGTAGGTGTCTGAGCGCAGCCAGATGCGGACCATGCGCCACAGGCTGTCGTGGAAGCCGACGACATAGAGCCCCGCGACCAGCAGGCCCGGCAGCAGGACATCCTGCCAGTGTGTGGGTTGGGCTGTGGGGGCTCTCATCTGGACGCTCCGGCGCCGGTCGGCCACCAGTCAGAAGGTCGCTGTCACCTCGAGTGATATCCGGTTCTCGGTGTAGGCGGTGGAGGCCACGTCGGAACTGCGGTCGGTGTACTGGTACCGAACCCGGCCTTCGACCCGGGGCGACATGCGGCGGACCAGTGCGGCACCGGCACGGAAGATGACGTCGTTCTTGGTGATCTGGAAATCACGGTTCTGGCGACTGGCCGTCAGGTCCAGGTCGGTGCGCGGTCCCAGGTGCCAGTCCCACCCCACGTCGGTCCGCAGTACCTGCTCGGTACGACCAGTGCGCTGGAACTCCCGTCGCTCGCGGAACAGGCTCAACCTGAGTTCCGAACGCCGGAAGCGGTAGTGGAACTTGAGATCGCCGCGCTTGCGCAGGAACACCTCGGGCGTGATACCAGGTGCCGACTCGTTGATGGGCACTACGAAGGGGGCGTTGGGTTCCGGGCTGATGAAGTTGGTGCGATCGATGATGAAGCGATTGCTGGTCACCGTCTCTTCACTGTAACCGAGACTGAGATCACCGTGGGACGCCTCGTGGGTCAGGCTGGCCTCGTAGGTGGTCCCGAAAAAGCGATGCCCGACACTGGCGGACAGCCGGTTCACCGGCGAGGGCACCCAGTCGAAACCCAGGCTCCACAGGGATCCATTGGGGACAGTACCGCTCGGTGAACGCTGGTACTTGTCATTCTCGTAACCGGCGGTAGCGACCAGGACGAAGCGCCGGTCACGGGGATAACGCAGGACGATGTCGGCCTTCTCGAAGTCGGCGTCCGCGGCACGAGTGAAATTCTGGTGCTCCGAGCTGAAACGCATTCCCCAGCCGAGTTGGCGGAAACGGGGGCCGCCATCCAGCTTGACCTCCACCCGGGTGGTATCGTTGTCGTGCAGGTTCGCCGCACGGTAGTCCACCCGATCGAAGGTGTAACGGGTCTCGAAATCCAGGATATCCCCAAACCGCTTGCGCAATACCGGACTCAGCATGAGGGTGGCCACGTCGGTCCGGTTGCCGGTACGCGACAGGTTGCTCTGGGAAACCTTGCCCTCCGGGTTGATGACGCTCTGGTCGAACTTGAGACTGGCATCCAGGAACAAAAGCTCCTCCAGCAGCTCCGCTGTGCCCTCGGCATCCAACTGATGGAAGACGTCGTTGCGCTTGGGCGCTCGGGCATAGAAGAAACTCTGCAGCTGGTAGTTGAGATCGGTGCGCAACCGCGACCCCTCGCGCGAGAGTTTGATCCCGGGACTGAGCTGTGTGACGTAGTCGTCCTGGGCCAGGTTGTCGGGATCCAGGGCAATATTGTCCGAGTAGATCTCGCCCAGAGTCACCCGAGGATGGATCTCCCAGTCACCAGCGACCGCACTGCCCGCCACCATGATAGGCAGCAGGTACAGAGGCCAGTACCGTACCCATCGCGGGCGAGGGCTGGACGAGGCCGTCACTGGCCCATGTGCCCGGAGCGTACGCCGGGATTCCCTACCTGGAATGACCACGCATTCTCCTCCCACGATGCAACGATGCCCCGGGGGTGGGGCACCCGTACCGGAAGTTACCACGGCCGGACTCAGGGCCAACCGGTGAGCCGTTCAGTCGCCGTACTGACCGTAGTAACCATAACCATAGGCACCCCCGGGCGAGGGCAGCACCTGCTTGTTCAGCACCAGGCTGATGGCCTTCTCCGGGTCCAGCTCGGCCACCGCCTCCTCCACCGCGGACTGGGGTGTCTGGCCCGCCTCCACCACCACCAGGATCTGGCCCGCCAGCTCCGCCAGCACACTGGACTGGGTGGTGGCCAGCAGTGGTGGCGAGTCGAAGATGATGACCCGGTCCGGATAACGGTCGGCGAGCTCTGCCATCAGCCGGCGCATCTGGGTACTGGACAGCAACTCGGTGGAGCGGTCGTCACTACGCCCTGCCCCGATGATCCGCAGCTTGGGAATGGTCGTGTCGTAGAGCACGTCCGGGATGTCCAGTGTCGGGTCTACCAGCAGGTCCATGAGACCGGGCCGGCCCGGCAGGTCCAGGATGCGGGCCACCGACGGCTTCTCCACGTCGGCATCCATCAACAGCACGGTGCGGTCCATCTCCATGGCGATACTGATCGCCAGGTTGATGGCGACGAAGCTCTTGCCCTCGCCGGGGAGCGCACTGGTCACCATGATGAGGTTGCGGTTGGCGATGGGTGCGGCCGAGCGCCCCTCCACGTTGGCCAGCAATGGACGCTTGATGCGCCGGAACTCCTCGGTGATACGGGTCTTGCCCTCCCCGGGCACGATCAGGCCGGCCTGCCGCATGCGCTCCGGATCGATGGCCAGGCGTTCCCCGGTGGCCACAGCCGCCTTGTGACCGGTGGTCCGTGCCACGTGGACTGGCCTGTCACCAACCTTGGTGTCGGCCGGCGACCGGTCCAGTGCTGTGGCCTTCGCGCCCGCCCCGGTATCGATGGGCGTCGGAGCCGCACCCTTCCCCGCCAGTCGTTCCATTGCCTTTTCGATGGTGCTCATGCCTTCACTCCCGTTTCGATACTGGCCGTGGCATGTTCGGCATGAGTGCGGACCGATTGCAGGACGATGCCGCCTGCGTAGACCACCAGCAACAGTAGCCCGCATGCGAAGTAGCCCGCGGTCCGTAACTTGCGCCGGCGGATGTACGCTGGCGTCTCATGAACGCTGACCACACCCAATACCGGCAGGCCGGTCACCTGGGATAGGGTCCGGCGGTCATGGAAGGCCGGCTTGATCTGGTCCAGGAACAGGGCAAAACCCACGCCGGAGGCCAGACCCACCAGCAGGATGGCCGTCATGAACAGGGCCCGCTTGGGCATGTCCGGTTCAGCAGGGACATAGGGCGGATCGATCACCTTGAACTTCACGTCGTCGGAGGTCTGCTCTGCCTGCTCCGAGATCTTGGCCGATTCGCGCCGCTTGAGCAACGATTCGTATTGGGCGCGGATGACATCGTAGTCACGGTTGAGCGCCTTCAGCTGGGCCTCCACCTTCGGAATGGTATCCACCAGACTGCGCAGCTTGGCCACCCGCTTCCGGTATTCACGTGCCTTCTCCTGCAACGATGCCACCTCCGCCTCGGCCTCGCCCAGCGAGACCTTGAGTTTCTGGTAGACAGGATTGGTGGCCAGGTGCCGCAGGGCACCGCTCTCCCGCTGTTGCATCAACTCCTGCTGTCGCTGCCGCTTGAGATCCGCGATGCTCTGCTTGAGGGCAATGACGTCCGGATGCTTGTCCGTATACTTGATCAGCAGCTCATCCAGCTTCTGCTCCAGGGTATGGATGCGGGTCTCCACTGCGCTCTCGGTCGTAGCCGCCGTGGTCGGGGTGAAGAGGCCGAAGGTGGGTTCTTCCCCGGACAGCTGACGACGCAGCTCGTCGCGCCGATCACGCGCCGCGCGCAGAGCCAGCTCCGCGTCCTGGGATGCCTCCATGGCGGCCTGCAGACGATTGTAGTAATCCCTGCCCTCGCTGGGCATCAGGCCCACGTGCTTCTGCTTGAACTCCTTGAGCCGCTGCTCGGCTGCCCGTAGCCGCGCCTCGTATTCCGCGATCTGTTGGTCGAGGAAACGCTGGGCGATGTTGGTATCCATACGGTTGGCACCCAGAGCGCTCTCCATGAACCCACTCAGCAGGGTCGCCACCACCCGCTTGGCCATCTTCGGATCCGGGTCGTGGTAGCTGATGCTGTACAGGTTCCGCTTGTGTCCCACGGTGATATGGATGTCGCGCCTCAGATCGTCGATCATGCGATCTTCGGTCTCGGAACCCCCCAACCGCAGGTGGAGATCGGTCTTGTGGATCACTCGCTGCAGATTGGGCCGGCTCAGCATCGCCCGTACCACCACGTTGATCTTCTGCTTGACGTCGGTCTCCACCGCCAGGCCCTTGAGCAGTGGTCGCAGCATGGATGCGGTATCCACATAGACCTTGGCCGTCGCCCGATACTGATCAGGCTGCAGGTAGAGCCAGGTCCAGCCAGCAAGACACACCAGCCAGGCAACCAGCAGGCCATGCCAGCGATACCGCCACATCCCCATGAGGTAGGTGACGAGACGCGCAACGATATCATTCATGGCCGGTGTGCTCCCACCCGTGGATCAGAAGATGGATTCGGGAATGATGAGGATGTCGCCCGGCTGCATGCGCAGGTTGGCGCTGATGTCGCCCCGCTCGAGCAGGTCGTCCAACCGTACCCGGATCTGCTGTTCACCCGTGGCCGTGCGGCGCACAATCGTGGCGCGGTTGCCAGCGGCATACTGGGTCAGGCCCCCGACCTGGATCATCACATCCAGCACCGTCATGCCGCTGCGGTAGGGTAGCGCCTGGGGCCGGGCGGCGGCACCGACGATCCGGATCTGTTCCTGGAAGGTACCCACGTAGCTGGTGACGATGACCGTGACCAGGGGGCTCTTGATGTAATTGGCCAGCCGCTTCTGAATCTCATGGGCCAACCGGGTGGGCGTCTTGCCGCTGGCGACGATGTTGTCCACCAGCGGGATGGAGATCCTGCCATCCGGGCGCACCGGTACGTCCACCGAGACATCGGGATTACGCCAGACGAAGATCTTGAGATGGTCACCCGGACCGATGATGTACTCGTGGGTACTGGGCGTGGGCGCAGCGGCCGCCG
Source organism: Thiohalobacter sp. (assembly GCA_026993645.1). Classification (GTDB taxonomy): domain Bacteria; phylum Pseudomonadota; class Gammaproteobacteria; order Thiohalobacterales; family Thiohalobacteraceae; genus JALWSQ01. Next base: position 25,891 of record JALWSQ010000292.1, on the reverse strand, counting down.
CCGTGGATTCGATCACCTTGCCACCGGTCGAGGCACATCCCGCCACCAGTACCAATCCCAGTGCGGCCAGCACCGCACTCACCCAATGCCTTGCGACAACCCACATGAGACGACTCCCTGACAAATCTCGTGATCCTCGCCTGCCCGCCGCCGTGGCGGCCGACAGTACCCCCTGTCATTTTTTGCCGTTCACCGAGCGGATGAAATCGATCAGCTCCGCGGTATCCATCCGGTCCCCCATGACCACCGCCATCATCACCAGCCGCATCAGGCGATCATGGTCTTCGCTCAACCGCTTCTCGAGGCCATTCAGACGCTTCTCCAGCGCCACCAGGCGCCGCTCGGCATCGGTGACCATCTTGCCATCAACCGGGGTAGCGGCCGGAAGTGGCAAAACCTTTTGCAATTCTGACGGCTCCAGGGCCTCGACCAGCTCGGGCGAGGGGGTGCTGGCCACCGGCAGTTCCGCATCCTGCTCCCTAATCACCTCCTCCACGGCCGCCGCATCGAAGCGCTTCAGCTCCTCCAGGCAACCATACAGGAACAGCCGGTCACAGAAGGTGTTGATGCGCCGCGGCACACCCTCGGTGTATTCGTGGATTCGGTCGTAGGCGGCCCCGTCGATGGCCGGCTCGCCCTTCCAGCCCACCAGCTTCAGCCGGTGCTCGATGTAGTGCTCGGTCTCGTCGCGGCTGAGCGGCCCCAGGTGATAGGCCGCGATGACCCGCTGGCGGAACTGCTCCAGGGTCGAGGACTGCAGGGTCTGGCGGAACTCCCCCTGCCCCAGCAGGAAGCTCTGCAGGATGGGGCGTTCGCCGGCCTGAAAGTTCGACAGCATGCGCAGTTCTTCCAGCGAGGCCGCGGGCAGGCTCTGGGCCTCGTCGATCACCAGCAGCACCCGCTTGCCCTCGCGCGCCCGGGCCAGCAGGAATTCCTCGATACGGCGCAGCAGCTCGGCCTTGGCCAGTCCCTTGGCGTTCATACCCAGGGCGTCGCAGATCGCCCGCAGCAGGTCCTCGGGTTCGAGGCGGGTGGCGACGAACTGGACCGCCAGCACCCGTTCCTCCGACAGGCGCGCCATGACGGCGCGGGCCAGGGTGGTCTTGCCCGCCCCCACCTCACCGGTGATGACGATGAACCCCTCGCCCAGCTCGATACCGTAACGAAGATAGGCCAGGGCCTTGGAATGCCCCTTGCTCTGGAACAGGAACCGCGGATCCGGCGTCAGCCGGAAGGGCTTGGCGGTGAAGCCGTAGAATTGTTCGTACACGGACTGCGTCCTCCCCAATGGGCCGGTATCCGGGCCGCTCGCCAGCACGCGCCGCCCACGACAGCCGGCCCGGTCCGAGTCGACCATGCACCCCGGCCACCCCGCCCGTCCAGGACGACCGGCTCGGGTGCATGGCATCCCCCTCTCCCGCCAAGGTCGGCCGATACCTTGCCGCACTTTAGCGGGGTGCCACCGTCCCTGGGCCTATACGGCGACCGGGGACGAGGAAACCACCGGGTGTCCCCTTCCCGCCGTGACCCCATCCGGCAACCCCGGCCACCGGGGCGGAAACACCCTTCGGCTGATTCTAATATACCAATGGATGGAGCCCTTTGCTTCCGAATATTTTGTAAGAATATTCCTACAGTTCAAACCGGGGCTTGGGAATAAGAGCATAGCATGCGCCAGAGATTTGGCGAGCGCAAACGTTGATCCAGGTCAGTGCATCGACTCTCTGGATCCAGGATCGACCTGTCAGGGAAAGGTCTGGGGCGCCGGCTGCCGGAAGCGACGGCCGGCCCTGTCAGGCGTCGAACGGATGGCGCAGCACGATGTTGGCATTCCGCTCGGGACCGGTGGAAACGATATCCACCGGCACACCGACCAATCGTTCGATCCGCTGCAGGTAACTGCGGGCATTGTCCGGCAGATCGCCGAAGTCGGTGATGCCCAGGGTGCTCTCCTGCCAGCCCTCGAGTTCCTCGTAGACCGCCTCGCAGGTGGCAAAGGCCTCGGCGCCCACCGGGGGCGTCGTCCGCTCCTCCCCGTCGCAACGGTAGCCGACGCAGATGCGGATGGAATCCAGGCCGTCGAGCACGTCCAGCTTGGTGATGCAGAGCCCGTCCACGCTGTTGATCTGGACGGCCCGGCGCAGGGCCACGGCGTCGAACCAGCCGCAACGGCGCGGCCGGCCGGTGGTGGAACCGAACTCGTGGCCGCGACGGGCCAGATGCTCGCCCATCTCGTCGAACAGCTCGGTGGGGAAGGGACCGGCCCCCACGCGGGTGGTATAGGCCTTGGTGATGCCCAGGATGTAATCCAGGTAACGGGGGCCGACCCCGGTGCCGGTACAGGCCCCGCCGGCGGTGGTATTCGAAGAGGTGACGAAGGGATAGGTCCCGTGATCGATGTCCAGCAAGGCCCCCTGTGCGCCCTCGAACAGCACGTTCTTGCCCGCCGCGCGGCATCGGGCCAGGATCTCCGTGACATCCCCCACCAGGGGTGCGATCTCTTCCGCCATGGCCAGGGTCTCATCCAGAACCTGCTGGAAATCCAGTGGCTCGGCATGGAAGTACTGTTGCAGGGCGAAATTGTGGTAGTCGAGCACCTCGCCCAGCTTGGCCGCCAGCCGCTCGCGGTGGAACAGGTCACCGACCCGCAGCCCGCGGCGGGAGATCTTGTCCTCGTAGGCGGGACCGATGCCACGGCCGGTGGTACCGATGGCGGCCTTGCCCCGGGCCCGCTCCCGGGCGTGGTCCAGGGCCACGTGGTAGGGCAGGATCAGGGCACAGGCCTCGCTCACCCGCAACCGCTCGCGGGCCGGCACCCCCCGCGCCTCCAGCATGCGGACCTCGTCCAGCAATGCCGCCGGCGACAGCACCACGCCGTTGCCGATCAGGCATTCCACGTCCGGGCGCAGGATGCCCGAGGGAATCAGGTGCAGGACCGTCTTCTCGCTATCGATGACCAGGGTATGGCCGGCATTGTGTCCGCCCTGGAAGCGTGTCACCGCGGCGGCACGCTCGGTCAGCAGGTCCACCACCTTGCCCTTGCCCTCGTCACCCCACTGGGTGCCGATCACCACTACGTTCTTGCCCATTGTTTTCGCTCTCTGCCTTTCCGGTTTTCGATGGAGGGATCCGCTCCCCCTTTCAGTCCAGGTCCCGCAGCCGCCAGCCGTCCGGCCCTGCCTCCAGCAGGGCATCGTGCGGCGGATCCCCGCCCCCGCCCAGGGCCTGGACCACGACATGGCCCGCCTCGCGCAGGGCCCGTATCCGGGCACGCAGCGAGGGATCGGAACCGGCCGGAGCCAGGATCCGACGCCGCCGCTCGCCGCCATCGTGGTCCGGCACCAGGGCGATGAGGGTCCTCAGGTCGGTACTGAAACCCGTCGCCGGCCGGGCACGGCCGAAGATCTGCCCAATGGAATCGTACCGGCCGCCCCGGGCGATCTCGCGCCCGGTGCCGGGCACGAAGGCAGCGAAGACGATGCCCGTCTGGTAGGCGTAACCGCGCAGTTCCCCCAGGTCGAAGTGGATGGGGATGTCCGGCCAGCACTGTTGCACCGCCGCCGCCACACCGGCCAGGGCATCCAGGGCCTCGGCCACCGCCGCCGGTGCGCCCGCCAGCAGGGATCGGGCCCGCTCGAGCACCTCCGGCCCACCATGCAGCTCCGCCAGTGCGCCCAGCCGCTGTCGCACCGTCGCGGGCAGGGACGTGGCGGCGAGCCACTGGCGGATCTCCGGCAGGGCCTTGCGCTGCAGCAGGCCGAAGAATTCCGTTTCCGCCACGGGTTCCAGGGCGGCCTCGGCCGCCAGCGCACGATAGATGCCCACGTGCCCCAGGTCCAGGTGGACCTGCTCCACGCCGATCAGACGCAGGGTCTCCAGCATGAGATCGATGATCTCGAGATCACTCTCCGTCCCGCCATGGCCGAAGAGCTCTGCCCCGAGCTGCATGGGACTGCGGGTCCCGCCCAGGCCATCGGCCTGGGTCCGCACCACGGTCCCCAGATAACAGAGCCGGACCACTCCCTCCCGTTGCAGTGCATGGGCATCGATACGCGCCGCCTGTGGCGTCATGTCCGCCCGTATCCCCAGCAGCCGGCCGCTGGCCGGATCGATCAGCTTGAAGGTCTGCAGTGCCAGGTCGTGTCCGCTGCCGGTCAGGAGCGAATCCAGGAATTCGATCATGGGTGGGATGACCAGCTCGTAGCCCCAGCCCTGGAACATGTCCAGCAGGCGTCGCCGCAGCCGCTCCAGACGCGCCGCCCGGGGCGGGAGCAGTTCCTCGATCCCCTCCGGCAACAACCAGTGTTCGGTTCCCGACAACAGCCTCGTCCTCTCGATGGAAATCCGGTCCCGCTCCCCTTGTCCGCCCGGCCCCGGCCCAGGCGGGACCGGGCGCAGCCATCACTGGCGACAGCGGCCGGGTTCAGTGACGCACCAGGTAGAGCAGAACCAGGCCCGCCCCCATGCCCGCCAGCCCGGCCCCGCGCAGGAAACGGTCGTCCTGCAATGCCAGCCGCTGCACGGCCCGCCGGAATCCTGCGGGGTCGACGAACGGCCAGATGCCTTCCAGCACCAGCACCAGGGCCAGGGCGGCCCCCAGGTCCCGCCACATGGATCAGGCCGCCGCCTGCACCGGCGCTGCCGCGGCGGACCGCTGCCCCTCAGCGACCCTGGGCGCCATGCTTGCCACGCTCGCTGCGGAAATACTGGAAGAATTCGCTGTCCGGCCGTAGCACGAACAGGTCGCGGCGGCCATGGAATGCCTCGCGGTAGCTCTGCAGCGACCGGTAGAAGGCGAAGAAATCCGGATCCTTGCGATAGGCCCGGGCGTAGATCTCCGCCGCCTTGGCATCGCCCTCGCCACGGATCTTCTCCGCGTCGCGGTAGGCATCGGCCAGCAGCACCTGGCGCTGGCGGTCGGCGTCGGCGCGGATGCGTTCCGCCGCCTCCGCACCACGCGAGCGGTATTCCTTGGCCACCCGCGCCCGCTCCGCCTCCATGCGGCGAAACACGGCGTTGCTCACCTGTTCCGGCAGGTCCACGCGCTTGATGCGGACGTCCACCACCTCGATACCAATGTCCTTGGCCGCCTGATTGGCCTTGCGGGTGAGGATATCCATGATCTGGCGGCGTTCGCCCGACACCACCTCCTTGAGGGTGCGCTTGCCGAACTCACCACGCATACCGTCCTTGATGATCTGTTCCAGGCGCCGCTGGGCCTGGATCTCGTCGCCCATGACCGCCGTGTAGTAACGCCCCACGTCGGCGATGCGCCACTTGACGAAGGAATCGACGATGACGTTTTTTTTCTCGACGGTGAGGAACCGCTCCGGTTCCACGTCCAGCGTCAGGATGCGGCCATCGAACTTGCGGACGTTGTTGATGAAGGGGATCTTCAGGTGCAGCCCCGGCTTGAAGTCGGTACGCACGATCTCACCCAGGCGGAACATGATGACCCGTTCCCATTCGTTCACCGTGAACAGGGAGAAGGAAGCCAGGATCACCAGGACGGCCAGCGGCACCAGGACGAACCCGAACGACATGCGCGTGGTGGACATCAGCGTGACTCCCGTATGGGACGATTGCGTTCCGATCGCCGGGCACGGCCGGCCGGGCGTGAATTCGAACGTGACGGCGGGTTCTGGACGAAAGGTTCCTTGGGTGCCTTGGCCGCCGGCTGCCCCAGGAGCCGGTCCAGCGGCAGATAGACCAGATTGGATCCCTGCTTGAGGTCCAGCATAACCTTCGAGGTATCCGACAGAATGGCCTCCATGGTCTCCAGGTACAGCCGCTTGCGGGTCACCTCCGGCGCCTTGCGGTACTCGGCCAGCAGTTGCTCGAACCGGGCCGCATCACCCTGGGCGCGGGCGATGACCGCCTCCTTGTAGCCGTTGGCCTCGGCCCGCTTGCGCGCGGCAGCGCCCCGGGCACGGGGGATGACATCGTTGGCATAGGCCTCGGCCTCATTCTTCAGCCGCGCCTCGTCCTCGCGTGCCTTGATGGCGTCGTGGAACGCTGCCTGCACCTGCTCCGGCGGCTGAGCGTCCTGCAGGTTCACCGAGGTGACATAGAGCCCGGTGTGGTACTGGTCCAGGATCTTCTGCACCAGGGCGCGGGTCCGCGCCACGATCTCGCTACGACCCTCGGTCAGCACGAAGTCCATCTTGCTCTTACCGATCACCTCGCGCAGGGCGCTCTCGGTCACCTGTTTCAGGGTGGCGGCGGGATCACGCACATTGAACAGGTAGGCCTGGGGGTCCTTGACCTGGTACTGCACGGCGATCTGGACCGCGACGATGTTCTCGTCCGCGGTCAGCATCAGGGCCTCCTTGGGCACCGCCACCGCGCCGCTGGTGCGGCCATGGGCGGAGCGGTAGCCGATCTCCACGAACCGCTGCTGGCCCACGTCCACCTTGTACACGCGCTCGACCGGATAGGGAATGTGCCAGTGCGGCCCCGGCATGGTCACCTCGGTGAAGCGGCCGAAGCGCAGGACCACGCCCCGCTTGCCCTGGTCGATGATGTAGATGCCGGAGAAGAACCAGAACAGGGCCAGGACCACGACGATGATGCCGGCACCCATGCCGCTGGCCTGGGCACCCGGGCCGCGGCCGCCACCACTATGGCCGCCCCGGCCGCCGAACAGCCCGCCCAGCCGCCGCTGCAGGCGCCGCAGGACCTCGTCGAGATCAGGAGGGCCCTGGTCCCCGCGTCCACCCCAGGGATCCTGGTTCCTGCCTCCACCCGGTTCGTTCCAGGCCATACCAGCACTCCAGAAGCCCTCCCGCGGCGGGCCGATGCAGTCAGATAAGGGGTGCGGGACCGATCAAGGGGGGAATTCTATGGGGGTTGTACGCCACCCGCAAGGAAATCCGGCACCGGCTGCAATGCCGAATCCACGCCCTCGCCCCGGCAGAGACGGCAGAGCTCGCCCTGGGGCAGGCGCACGTGGAGCCAGGAACGACCGCTGGCATCCAGGGCCTCGCCGGCCACTGCGCCGGCCGCGAACAGGCGGGCGCGCAGGCGTCCGCCCGCCGCGGGCAGGGGAAGCCAGCCCTCCACGCAGGCGCTGCCGAGACACTCCACCAAGGCCTGGCGCAGCAGGTCCAGGCCGGCACCGGTGGTAGCGGACATCCAGACCGCCACCACCCGACCCCGATCATCATGCTGGACACGCGGGGACAGGCCGGCGCGGTCGATCTTGTTGTACAGGCGCAGCTGTGGCACCTCCGCCGCACCGATCTCGGCCAGCACCCGGTCCACCTGCGCCACCCGCTCGCGGTGGCAGGGATCGCTGGCGTCCACCAGGTGCAGCAGCAGATCGGCCTCCCGCGTCTCCTCCAGGGTGGACTGGAAGGCCGCCACCAGGTCGTGGGGCAGCTTGCGCACGAAACCGACGGTATCGGCCAGGATCACCGGCCCCAGGCCGGGCAACTCGAGCCGGCGCAGGGTGGGATCCAGGGTCGCGAACAGCTGGTCCGCCGAATGGACCGAGGCGCCGGTCAGGGCATTGAACAGGGTGGACTTGCCAGCATTGGTGTAGCCCACGATGGACAGCGTCGGCAACCCGGCCCGGTTCCGGGCCCGGCGCCCCTGGCGGCGCTGGCGCCGCACCCGTTCCAGGCGCTGGCGGAGTTGGCGGATACGGATACCGATCAGCCGTCGGTCCATCTCCAGCTGGGTCTCGCCCGGCCCGCGCAGCCCGATACCGCCCTTCTGCCGTTCCAAGTGGGTCCAGCCCCGCACCAGGCGGGTGGACAGGTGCCGCAATTGCGCCAGTTCGACCTGGAGCTTGCCCTCGAAGGAACGCGCCCGCTGGGCGAAGATGTCGAGGATGAGACCGGTGCGGTCCAGAACCCGGCAACCCAGCCGGCGTTCCAGGTTGCGTTCCTGGCTGGGGGAGAGGTGATGGTCCACCAGCACCAGCTCGGCGGCCCGGTCCCGTACCATGGCGGCGACGGCCTCGACCTTGCCGCTGCCGATGAACCAGCGCGGATCGGGCTGCCGGCGCGGGACCTGGATACTGCCCCGCACATCGGCCCCGGCCGAACAGGCCAGGGCATGGAACTCCCCGGCGTCGTCCAGGGTCCGGTCCTGTTCCAGCCGGACATGGACCAGGACCGCTGCCTCGCCCCGGCGGGCCGGCCGGTTCAAGCCACCGGCATCCCCGGCCGCAGCGGCGCCGACCACTCAGCCGTTGTCGCCGTTACCACCGTTGCCCTGGCTGCCTGCCTCGGGATGGAGCGACAGACGTACGTTGCGCGCCGGGACCACGGTCGAGATGGCATGCTTGTAGACCATCTGGCTGACACTGTTCTTCAACAGGACCACGAATTGGTCGAAGGACTCGATCTGCCCCTGGAGCTTGATGCCGTTCACCAAGTAGATCGATACCGGGACCCTCTCCTTGCGCAGGGTGTTGAGGAAAGGTTCTTGCAATGATTGTCCGCGGGCCATTTCTGTTCTCCTTCTTCTAGTTATATGAGCCAAATCATATCTCCCATTTGGTTCATCAACCGAGTGCTCTGAATCGCACAGACCTGAAAATTAAAGTTGCTTCCCGAGCGTCCGGGATGCCCGCTAAGGATAGACCGTTTCAGCCCTCCACAGCAAGCAGATCCCGCATGATAACTGCCTGAATGGAATCCAACAAATCCGGGCTCTCCGGGTCGAAGCGGAAATCGATGGATTCCTTCTTCAGCCAGGTGAGCTGGCGCTTGGCATACTGCCGGGTGGCGGCCAGGATGCGCGGCTTGAGCGCGGTCCGTTCACAGTCGCCGGCGAGGTACTGCCACACCTGCCGATATCCGACTGCCCGCATGGAGGGAAGTTCCGGCCCCAGGTCCGGCCGCCGGAACAGGGCCTCCACCTCCGCCACCAGACCGGCCGCCAGCATGGCATCGAGCCGGGCCTCGATACACCGGTCGAGCCGCTGCCGGTCCGAGGGCACCAGGGCGATACGGAGACAGCGCCTGGGACGGCGGGCAGGGGGGCGCCACTGTTCGGTCATGGGGCGGCCGGTGAGTTCACAGACCTCCAATGCCCGCTGGATGCGCTGGGGATCGTTGGGGTGGATCCGCTCCGCCGCGGCCGGGTCGAGTCGGCGTAGCCGGGCATGGAGTGCGGCCGTCCCCAGCTGGCGCAGCTCCGCCGCCAGCCGGGCCCGCAACCGGGGATCGGCCGCCGGCAGGGGACCCAGCCCCTCGCACAGGGCGCGAAAGTAGAGAAAGGTACCGCCCACCAGCAGCGGAATGCGGCCGCGGCGGCGAATGCCGGCCATGACCCGTTCGGCATCGGCCACGAATCGGGCCGCGGAGTAGGACTCGGCCGGATCCAGGATGTCCACCAGGTGATGGGGGGCGACGGCGCGCAGTTCGGGCGGGGGCTTGGCGGTACCGATGTCCATGCCGCGGTAGACCATCACCGAATCGACGCTGACGATCTCCAGCGGCAACCGCGCCACCAACTCCACCGCCAATGCGGTCTTGCCGGTGGCGGTGGGTCCGAGCAGACACAGCAGGGGCCGGTCACCGCCGCCCGGTATCGGGCCGCTCATCGTCCCCGCAGGAACAGCCGGTCCAGGGACTGCATGTCCAGCTGGACCCAGGTCGGTCGGCCATGGTTGCACTGGCCACTGCGCTCGGTGCGCTCCATGGCCCGTAGCAGGGCGTTCATCTCGGGCAGGGTCAGGCTGCGGTTGGCCCGGATCGAACCATGGCAGGCGATGCCCGCCAGCACCTGGTGGATGGCCTGGCGGATACGGTCGGTGGTGCCATGGACCTCCAGGTCCGCCAGCAGGTCCCGCAGCAGGGCCTCGGTATCCGCGCCGGCCAGCGCCACCGGTACGGCGCGCACCCGCAGGCCCTCGGGCCCCGAGCGTTCCACCTCGAACCCCAGCTGGGCGAAGATACCGGCCCATTCCTCGGCCCGGTCCGCCTCCCGCTCGCTGACCGCCAGGGTGACCGGTACCAGCAGCGGCTGACTGGGAATGCCCTCCGCGGCCAGTTCCTGCTTGAGCCGCTCGTAGGTGACGCGCTCGTGCGCCGCGTGCATGTCCACCAGCACCAGTCCGTGCCGGTTCTGGGCCAGGATGTAGACACCGTGCAACTGGGCCAGGGCGTAACCCAGCGGCGGATCCGCGTCGGGCTGCTCCGGTTCCGCCAGGCCGGCGGCGGTACCCGCGGCTTCGGGCCGGGGTCCGACCGCCGGGGCCGCTGCCGTCCCTCCGTGCAGGCGCCCGTAGAAGGCCAGCTGTTCCGCCACCCCGCCCCCACCCGGGTCGGTGGCCGGTCGCCGCCCCGCTGCCGGTGGCGGGCTGGACCGGTGAGACGGGCCCTCGGCCACGGCTGGAACCGGACCGCTCCCGGTGCCCGCTGCGGGTCCCATGCGAGCGATGGCGCTGGCCAGGGTCCGCTGGACGAAATCGTGCACCAGCCGCCCGTCACGAAAGCGGACCTCCGCCTTGGCCGGATGAACGTTCACGTCCACCGCCGCCGGGTCCAGCTCCAGGAACAGGACGCAGGCGGGCTGCCGGCCATGATAGAGAACGTCCTGGTAGGCCTGGCGCAGCGCATGGGTCAGGACCGGATCACGCACCGCCCGGCCGTTGACGAAGAAGAACTGGAGGTCGGCCTGGCTGCGGGAAAAGGTGGGCTCGGCCAGCCAGCCGCGCAGGACCAGGCCGGCCGCCGCGTATTCCAGGTAGTGGCTGCGCTCCACGAAGGCGGCCCCACAGAGCCTGGCCACCCGGGCATCGCGCGAGGCCGCGTCACCGGCCACCGGCAGCGACCAGAGTGTGCGGCCGTCCCGGCGCAGGACGATGGCCACCTCGCTGCGGGACAGGGCGACGCGGCGCACCGCCTGCTCGATGTGGCGGTATTCGGTCAGGTCGGTGCGCAGGAACTTGCGGCGGGCCGGAATGCGGGCGAACAGATCCCGCACCTCCACCGTGGTCCCCCGGGCATGGCGGGCGGGCACGGGCTCCGTCGCATCCGGACCGAGCGACCAGCCCAGCCCCTCCTCACCGGTCGCGGAGGTCAGGGTCAGGCGCGAGACCGAGGCGATGCTGGGCAGGGCCTCACCGCGAAAGCCCAGGCTGCGCACGGATTCGAGTTCGGCCAGGCTGGCCACCTTGCTGGTGGCGTGGGAGGTCAGGGCCAGTTCCAGCTCGTCCCGCGGGATGCCGCAACCGTCGTCCCGCACCCGGATCAGGCGCTTGCCGCCCAGTTCGACGTCGATCTCGATGCGGCGGGCACCGGCATCCAGGCTGTTCTCCACCAGCTCCTTGACCACCGATGCCGGGCGTTCCACCACCTCGCCGGCGGCGATCTGGTTGACGAGTTCGGGTGGCAGGACGCGAATGGACATGGCTGGGACCGGGCGTGGATCCAGCGGGGAGTTTACACCAGGACGCCGCCGCCCGGCGCTCTGGCTTCAGCCGTCGCCGGGAATGCGCAGCACCTGTCCCACCTGCAGCCGGTCACCATGCAGATCGTTGGCCTTGCGCAGGGCCTGGAGCGAGACGTCATAGTGGTGGGCGATGGCCAGCAGGGTGTCACCGGGACGGATACGATGGCGGCGACTGGCGAACAGGGTGCCCATGGGGGGATTGTCGCGGAAATAGCGCCGGATGCCACGGTACAGAGCCCGTGCCAGCGCCTGCTGATGGTGGCCGTCCTTGAGCAGGCGTTCCTCGCGCGGGTTGGAGATGAAGGCGGTCTCCACCAGTACCGAGGGGATGTCGGGGGACTTGAGCACCACGAAGCCGGCCTGCTGCACCTGCCGTCGATGCACCGGCCCGATACGGCGCAACTGGTACAGCAATGCCTGCGCCACATGCAGGCTCTCCTCGATGACGGCCCCCTGGGACAGGTCCACCAGGACCCGCTTGAGTACGGGATCCTTGTCGCCCAGGGGCACGCCGCCGACGCGGTCGGCCGCATTCTCCCGCGCCGCCAGCATGCGTGCCATCTCGGAACTGGCACCGCGCCGCGACAGGATGTAGACCGAGGCCCCTCGCGCCCTGGCGTCCCGAAAGGAATCCGCGTGGATGGAGATGAACAGGTCGGCATGCAACCGGCGCGCCTTGCGCATGCGCGTGCGCAGGGGCAGAAAGTAGTCACCGTTGCGGACCAGTACCGCGTGCATGGCGGGATCCTGGTCGATCAGCCGCGCCAGCCGCCGGGCGATGGACAGGGTCACGTCCTTTTCCCGCGTGCCCAGGCGCCCGTGGGCACCAGGATCCTGGCCGCCGTGTCCGGCATCCACTGCCACCACCACCGGGCGCAGTGCCTTGGGCAGCATCTCCCTCGCCCGCTTGACCGGTGCGCTGCCCTGGTGGGCGCTGGCCAGGTCCAACACCAGCCGGTAACCGTGATCCGCGCTGGGCTTGAGCAGAAAACTGCGTGGCCGCAGGTGATGGTCGAGATCGAATACCAGGCGCAGATCATGGTGATGGCGCACCCCGCTGCGCACGGCCCGTACCGGACCGCGGGGCAGATCGAGGCGCTGCAAGCGCGCCTTCAGCACTGCGTCGCTGATATCGAGCACCACCCGGTCCGGGTGGGCCAGGGTGAACAGGCGGTGTTCCACGGTACCGCCCAGCTCGAGCACCACCCGGGTATTGTCCGGCGCCGTCCAGATCCGCAGGTCGCGCACCGCCACGGGTTGCGCCTGCACCACCCAGGCCAGCAGACAGGCCAGGGCGCCCCACCACCGTATCCGCATCGCGCTCATGCAAGGCCCCCTCATCCATGCCGCCCTGGCACCGGGCTCGGCCCCGGCCCGGCACCGCAGGATGCCCGGCAGTCTAACCACAAAACGGGGCCGGGTTCAAGTTTTTTCTTTCCACTTCGGCTGGATAGAGGTGATACCTCCGGAAGCGCATTAGGCGCCTGCCGCCGTCTCCAGGTCCGCTGGCAGGCCTGCCAGCAGGGCGGCGCCGCGCGCTGTCGGCCCACGCAACCGGTAGCGGCGCCGGTCACCGGCATGCTCGATGCGGATCTCCAGGTCCGGTGCGGGCAGCAGCGCCCCGCCCCGCTCCGGCCATTCGACGAACAGCACCGCTGGGCCGGCCAGCAGATCGCGCAGACCCAGCCACTCGAGTTCCTCGGGGTCGCCCAGCCGATAGAGATCCAGGTGATGGCACGAGCGCCCCCCCACATCGTAGGACTCCACCAGGGTATAACTGGGACTGCGCACCGGTCCCCGGACACCGAGACCCTGCAGCACGGCGCGCACCAGGCTGGTCTTGCCGGCGCCGAGATCACCGCGCAGATGGATCACCATGCCCGGTTCGAGCCGACCCGCCAGCCAGCGGCCCAGGCGTTCGGCCGCTGCCGGATCGAGCACCAGGACCGGGTTCTTCCCGCCCATGCCCTCAGGGGTTGAGCTGGGTGCGGAGGAAGGGGAAGAGATCACTGGCCAGCAGGCCCCGTTCCCCGCCCGCCGCGGCGGCCGCATCCGCGGCCGCCGCATGGACCTGGACCGCCAGGGCCGCCGCCGTGAGGGCATCGAACCCCTGCGCCCACAACCCGGCCAGGATACCGGTCAGCACATCGCCCATGCCGCCGCTGGCCATGCCCGGATTGCCGAGACTGCATACCGCCAGCGAATCCGGGCCGGCCACAAGGGTGCCGGCGCCCTTGAGCACCGCCACGCCACCGAATCGCTGCTGCAGGCTGCGGGCGGCCACCGGCCGGTCGGCCTGGATCTCGGCCGCCGTCCGTTCCAGCAACCGCGCCGCCTCGCCAGGATGAGGCGTCAGGACGCGCTCGGTGCCGTCCGGCAGGCCGGACTCGGCCAGCAGGTCCAGGGCATCGGCATCCACCACCAGGGGCAACCCGGTACCCCGCACCGCCTGCCACATGCCCCGGCCCCAGGCGGTCCGCCCCAGGCCCGGCCCGATGGCCACCACCGTGGCCCGTGCCAGCAACGGGGCCAGATCGGCCACCGACTCCACCCCCCGTGCCATGATCTCGGGCCGGCCAGCGATGATGGCCGGCACCTGGGCGGCACGGGTCGCCAGGCTCACCAGCCCGGCACCGGCGCGGGCGGCGGCCTCGGCGGCCAGCCGTGCCGCCCCGGCCATTCCCTCGTCCCCGCCCACCACCAGCACGTGGCCGAAGGCCCCCTTGTGGGCCGTGCGGCGCCGGCGTGGCAGCAGGGCCGCGAGGCCCCTGTCGTCCAGCAGGCCGGCGGCCGGTGGTACCCGTGCCAGGACCTCCGCCGGCACCCCGAGATCATCGAACAGCACCTGGCCCGCGCAGGCCGGCCCCTCACCCGTGTACAGGCCGATCTTGCGTCCGATGAAGGTCAGGGTAGCCTCGGCCTCCACCGCGGCACCGAGCACCGCCCCGGTGTCCGCGTCCAGCCCGCTGGGGACGTCCACCGCCAGGATGGGTGCCCCGCAGCCGTTCATGCGTTCCACGACCTCGCGGTAGACCCCTTCCAGCGGTCGCTGCAGCCCGGTCCCCAACAGGGCATCCACCAGCAGCTCCGCGCGTTCCATGTGCAGGCCGGACAATGGCTCGATGGGCACGCCCTCCGCCACGGCCCGGGCCCAGGCCTCGCGCGCGGCGCCCTTGAGTCCCGCCGGGTCGTACACCGCCACCACCTGGACCGTGAGCCCGCCGGCGCGGGCCAGGCGCGCCAGCACGTAGCCATCCCCGGCGTTGTTGCCGGCGCCGCAGAACACGGCGATGTGGCGCACCCGCGGCCAGCGGCTGCACATCGCCTGGTACACCGCCCGGCCGGCCCGCTCCATCAACTCGGTGGCGGCCATGCCATGCTCCTCGATGGCAATGCGGTCGAGTTCCCGGACCTGGGCCGCGGTGAACAGGGGTTCCGGTCTGGATTCCATCGTGGCTGGCCTCCGCTGCAGGGGACATCCCGCCCCATCGGGCTATGCTAACATGGTGCGGACACGCCACCGCATGCCCCCATCGGCATCCCCAGGCAAGCCGTTCCACCATGCCCCCCGAGACCCGCACCCACCCACACCCGCCAGCCCGACCCGGCCTGCCGGACGCGGCAGCCCTGGTGCAGCGGCTCCGCCAATGGGCGCGCGCCCTGGGGTTCTCCGCCCTGGGGGTGGCGGACGCCCGCCTGGGGCAGGACGAGCACCGCCTGCAGGCCTGGCTGGCGGCGGGACGGCACGGGGCGATGCGCTTCATGGCGGCCCATGGACGGCGCCGCAGCCGGCCAGGGGAACTGGTCCCCGGCACCCTGCGTATCCTCAGCGTGCGCATGGACTACTGGCCCGGCACCGCCCAAGATGCCTGGACCGTGCTGGCGCGGCCCGACCTGGGCTACCTGGCCCGCTATGCCCTGGGGCGCGATTACCACCGGCTGATCCGGCGCCGCCTGCAGCGGCTGGCACGGCAGCTGGAAGCGGCGATCGGTCCCTTTGGTTACCGCGTGTTCTGCGACAGTGCCCCGGTGATGGAGAAACCCCTGGCACGCAACGCCGGCCTGGGCTGGATCGGCAAGCACACCAACCTGATCGACCGCCGGTCGGGCTCCTGGTTCTTTCTCGGCGAGATCTACACCGATCTGCCCCTGCCCGTGGACCGGCCGGCGACCGACCACTGCGGGACCTGCCATGCCTGCATCGATGCCTGCCCCACCGGGGCCATCGTCGCTCCCTACCAGCTGGATGCGAGGCGCTGCATCGCCTACCTGACCATCGAACATCCGGGCAGCATTCCGGTCGCGTTGCGTCCGGCCATCGGCAACCGGGTCTTCGGCTGTGACGACTGCCAGCTGGTCTGCCCCTGGAACCGCTTCGCCCGGCCCACCGCGGTCCCCGACTTCCAGCCCCGGCATGGGCTCGATGCCCCGGCACTGGCCGACCTGCTGGCCTGGGACGAGGCCGAATTCCTGGCCCGCACCGAGGGTTCCGCCATTCGCCGCCTGGGCCACCTGCGCTGGCTGCGCAACCTGAGCGTGGCACTGGGCAACGGGCCGCCCCATCCCCGGGCACTGCAGGCATTGCAGGCCCGCGCCAGGCACCCCTCGCCCCTGGTGCGCGAGCACGTCCGCTGGGCGCTGCAGCGGCTGGCGGCCCGTACAAGGCGCCAGCAGGGAGACGATGGGTCGTACTAGGCGCCAGGCTCGCCCCCCGTGCCGTAGAACAGCCGTCGTGGCCGGCCGGTGATCTCGGCCGCCAATGCCGCCGCCCGCGAGGGGGGCAGGGCACGGGCCAGGATGGCATGCACGCGCCGTTCCTCCGCGCCCAGTTCCCCCTCCGCCACCGGCGGTGCGCCCCCCACCAGCACCACGAACTCCCCCTTCTGGCGTCCCGGCCTGGCGGCCAGCCAGGCCGGCAGCTCGGCCAATGGCAGGCTGACCACCTCCTCGTGCAGCTTGGTCAGCTCCCGGGCCAGGGCCGCGGGCCGTCGACCACCGAAGACCGCGACCAGATCCCGCAGCGTGTCCGGCAGACGGCGGGGCGACTCGTAGAACACGAGGGTGCGGGGATCGTCGCGCAGGCCCTCCAGCCGGGCCCGCCGGGCAGCGGAACGCGGGGGCAGGAACCCCTCGAAGGCGAAACGGTCGGTGGGCAGGCCGGCCACCGACAGGGCCGCGGTCAGGGCGCTGGGCCCCGGCACCGGCACCACCGGGTGGCCGGCAGCCCGCACTGCGTGCACCAGGCGGTAGCCGGGATCGCTGATCAGCGGGGTGCCGGCATCGGACACCAGGGCCACGCCCTTGCCCGACCGCAGCAGACCGAGCACCCGTTCCACCCGCCGGGCCTCGTTGTGTTCGTGCAGGGACAGCAACCGGGCCTGGATACCCAGGCCTTGCAGCAGGCGGCCGCTGTGGCGGGTATCCTCGGCCGCCACCCAGTCCACCGCCCGCAACACCGCCACGGCCCGGGGGGCGATGTCCCCCCGGTTGCCGATGGGTGTGGCCACCACGAACAACCTGCCCGCGACATCCATCGTTTCGGTGTTCCGTAATCCTGAGCGAGGCGTATACAATAACAGTCTTTCGACCTACCCGGACCATCCGTGCCACCACGACGCCACCGAGCCTGGATCATCCTCAGCCTGGGCCTGCTGTTGCTCGCGGCCTGCGCCTCGCAGCCGGGTCGGCAGCCCCCAGCGGCTTGGCAGGCCGCGGCCCGTCAGGCCGCCGGCCTGGCCAGGCAGGGCGATCTGCCGGGGGCCCTGGCCCGCTACCGCCAGGCCCTGGCCCAGGCACCGGCACCCAAACGCCCCGGCCTGACCCTGGCCATGGCTGCCGTGGCGCTGCAGGCGAACCAGCCGGACCAGGCCACGCGCCTCCTCGCCGGCATCCCCGCCGGGCAACTGTCCCCCGACCAGCAGTGGCGCCTGGCCCTGTTGCAGGCCCGGCTGGCGCTGCGGCGCCACCGGGCGGAAAAGGCCCTGGAGTGGCTGGCGCGGCTGCCGGAAGACATGCCCATGCCCCTGCTGCGCCAGTGTCACCAGCTGCGCGCCCGGGCCTACGACATCGCCGCCAACTACGTGGAGAGCGCCCGCGAACGTATCTGGCTCGACCCCCTGCTCGACACCCCCGCGGCCCGGCACAGGAACCACCTGGCCATCTGGCAGGCGCTGACCCAACTCTCCAACGCCGCCCTGGAGACCCTGGCCGAAGCAACCTCGGAGCAACAGCTGCGGGGCTGGCTGGAACTGGTGGTCAGCGTGCGCCGCAACCGCCAGTTCCCGGTGCGACTGCAGCAGGCCCTGGCGGACTGGCGCCAGCGCCACCCCGATCATCCGGCCACCGAGGATCTGTTGGGAGAGCTGATCACGCGGGCGGCCACCCCCCCGGGGCGCCCGCACCAGATCGCCGTGCTCCTGCCCCTTTCCGGTCGTTTGGCGGCAGCGGGACAGGCCATCCAGGACGGCATCCTGGTGGCCTACTACGACACGGCGGAGGCGTCACGCCCCATCCTCCGGTTCTACGATACCGCAGTGCAGGACAATGCCCTCTGGGCCCTGTACAACCGCGCCGTGAGCGATGGCGCTGAGATGGTGATCGGCCCGCTCACCAAGCACCGGCTGAAGATGTTGGCCCAGACCGGCAGCCTGCCGGTGCCGGTGCTGGGCCTGAACGACCTGGCCGATCTACAGAATCGACCCGACGGCCTGTACCAATTCGGGCTCGACCCGGAGGACGAAATCGACCAGTTGGCCGACCGCGCCATCGCCGAGGGTCACCAGCGCGCGGTCATGCTCGCCCCGGCCGGGGCCTGGGGCAGCCGGCTGGTGGCCCGCTTCCGCGCCCGCTGGGAGGCGCTCGGTGGCCGCCTGCTGCAAGCGGAACAGTTCGGGCGCCAGACCCGTGGCTACAGCGCGATCGTGGCCCGCCTGCTGCATACCGACCAGAGCCGTGCCCGTCACCGCCGGCTGTCCCGGCTGCTCGGAACCGACCTGGCGTTCGAACCACGCCGCCGCCAGGACATCGATGTGATCGTCCTGGTCGCACGCCCCACCCAGGCCCGCCTGCTGCGCCCCCTGGTGCGCTTCCATCAGGCCGGTGACCTGCCGCTGTACGGAATCTCCGTCGCCTACCAGGGGGTTCCCGACCCCGAGCGCGATGGTGACATGGATGGGCTGCGCTTCTGCGACATGCCCTGGCTGCTGCAACCCGACGCCAGGGGACAGCGCCTGCACCAGGCCATCGGTCGCCTCTGGCCCCTGCTGGCGCAGGACCGCCCGCGGCTGTTCGCGCTGGGCATCGACGCCTACGGGGTGCTGCCCTTCCTGCAGGAACTGGGACAGGATGCCTTCGGCCGCTTCAGTGGCCAGACCGGCACCCTGTCACTGGACGAGGACGGCCGGCTGCACCGCGAGCTGCTCTGGGCCGAGTTCCACCAAGGTGTACCCCGGCTGCTGCCCCCCATCGACGTGTCGGCGGTCACGGGCGAGCAGCCGGGCTGGCCGGCGGCAACCGATGCCGGTAAACCCACCATGGACCAGGGAGTGGTCGATGAACAGTCGGAGGGCACGACAGGACCCCAGGATCCAGGGACAGGACGCTGAGGTGCTGGCCTGCCGCTACCTGCAGCACCGTGGCCTGCGCCTGCTGCGGCGCAATTTCCACTGCCGGACCGGGGAACTGGATCTCGTGATGGAGGACGGAGATAATCTGGTCTTCGTCGAGGTACGCTACCGGCGGCGAAGCGAGCACGGCAGCGCCGTCGAGTCCGTCGACCGGCGCAAGCAGCGGCGGCTGATCCGGGCGGCGGAATATTTCCTGCTGACCCATCCCCGGCTGGCGGCCCGGCCGGCCCGTTTCGACGTCGTCGGTATCGATCCCCGGCCGGAGGCACCGGGCCGCTACCGGGTCCGCTGGATCCGCAATGCATTCGAGGCTTGAACCGGATGCAGGGCGCAGGCGCCCTGCCCAACGGGAGTGGACGTGCTGAACCGTATCGAACGACTCTTCGCTGCCAGCATCGACACCAAGCAGCGGGCCCTGGCGCTGGTGGCGCCAGTCATCGCCCGTGCCGCCGAGGCAATGGCCCAGGCCCTATGTAACGAGCACAAGATCCTCACCTGTGGCAATGGCGGCTCGGCCGCCGATGCCCAGCACCTGGCCTCGGAGCTGGTCAACCGCTTCGAGCGGGAGCGGCCGGGCCTGCCAGCCATTGCCCTGACCACCGACAGTTCGACCCTGACCTCCATCGCCAACGACTACAGCTTCGACCGGGTGTTCAGCCAGCAGGTGCGGGCCCTGGGCCAGGCGGGTGACATCCTGGTCGCCATCAGCACCAGCGGCAACTCGGCCAATGTATGCCGGGCGGTGGAGGCGGCCCGTGAACGGGCGCTGGGGGTGGTGGCCCTCACCGGCCAGGGTGGTGGCCAGCTGGCCCGGCTGCTGGGGGCTGAGGACATCGAGATCCGGGTACCCTCCGAGTCGACGGCCCGGATCCAGGAGGTCCACCTGTTGACGCTGCATTGTCTCTGTGACCTGATCGACTACCAACTGCTGGGATAGGAGAACCATTACCATGCGGATGCACCCCACCCTCACCTGCCTCGTCCTGGCCGCCATCCTGGTCCCATTGGCCGGTTGCGCCCCGGTCGTGGTGGGCGGCGCTGCAGCCACCGGTATCGTGCTCCAGGACCGGCGCACTGCGGGTACCATCATCGACGACGAGGCCGTGGAGCTGAAGGCAGCGGCCCGGATCGCCAAGGATCCGGAGCTGCACAACGGCCATGTCAGCGTCACCAGCTTCAATGGCATCGTACTGCTCTCGGGCCAGGCACCCACCGAGGAGGCCAAGGCGCGGGCAACGGAGATCGTGCGGCGAATCCCCAAGGTACGCCGGGTCTACAACGAACTGGCCGTGGCGGCACCCAACTCCATGATGGTACGCACCAGCGACACCCTGCTCACGGCCAAGGTCAAGACGCGCCTGTTCAAGGTCAAGGGGCCGGGGCTGGAGAAATTCAGCCCGTTACGGGTGAAGGTCGTCACCGAGAACGGTACCGTCTACCTCATGGGACTGGTGCGCCACCGGGAGGCCGATGCCGCCACCGAGGCAGCACGGCGGATCAAGGGCGTGCAGCGGGTGGTCAGGCTGTTCGAATACCTGGACTGAGTGAGGCGACCCGATGGCCCTTGCTATTCCGCCAGCAGCCGCCGGTAGCGCTCCGCGTCGTCGGCACTGAAACAGCAGGCGATGATCTCATCGAAGCGCGGCTCGAAGGCCCGCATCACACTGACGGCGATGCGCGTCGCCGCCTCCTTGGGGTAACCGTAGACACCAGTGCTGATGGCGGGAAAGGCGATGGTACGTACGCCGTTCTCCAGGGCCACCTCGAAGCTGCGCCGGTAGCAGGACCTCAGCACCTCCGCCTCACCCTGGTCACCCCCATGCCAGACCGGCCCCACGGTGTGGATGACGAAACGCGCCGGCAGCCGGAAACCCGGGCTGATCTTGGCGTCACCGGGACGACAACCGCCCAGGGTGCGGGTATAGGCCTTGAGTTCCGGTCCCGCCGCCCGGTGGATGGCTCCATCCACCCCTCCGCCCCCGAGCAGGGTCTCGTTGGCGGCATTGACGATGGCATCCACCGCCAGGCGGGTGATGTCGCCCTGGACGACCCGGATCATGGCGTCCTCCAACCGTTACTTGACGATCTTGAGGCTCGGCCGCCCGCCGCCCGGTGATGCGGGACCAGGGGCGTCCGGTGGGGGCTGGCCTTCCTCCTCGGTGAAGACCATACCACGGCCGTTTTCCTGGGCATAGATGGCGACGATGGCGGGAATGGGCACCCATACGTCGGTCGGCGTCCCTCCGAAACGGGCGTTGAAACCCACCTGCTCGTTGCCCAGCTCCAACCCTTGTACGGCCTGGGGCGCGATATTGAGAATGATCTGGCCCTCATTGACATAGGCCTGGGGCACCTCGACGCCAGCCATAGTGGCATCCACCAGGATGTAGGGTGTCAGGCCGTTGTCGAGTATCCACTCGTAGATGGCCCGCACCAGGTAGGGACGGCTGGGTGTCACCTGTGGCTCGCTCCGGTTACCAACGGGGATGGACCGTTGTGGTGGCAGGGGCCGTTCAGGTCCGCAGCTCCCGTTCCAGGTCGGTCAGGCTCTTGCGAAACGACTCCCGCGAGAAGATACGCTGGGCATAATCCTGCACCGCCTTGGCCTGCTTGGGCAGCTCGATCCGGTAGGACGGCAGGCGCCACAACAACGGCGCCACATAGCAATCCACCAGACTGAACTCCTCGCTCAGAAAGAAGGGCATGGCGGCAAAGACCTCGGCGCTGGAGGTGAGGCTGTCGCGCAGCATCTTGCGGGCCTTGGCCGCGGTCTTCTCGCCCTTGTGCTCGATGTCGTGGGCCAGGCTGTACCAGTCGCGGTCGATACGGTACATCATGAGCCGCGCCTTGGCCCGGGACACCGGGTCGACGGGCATCAAGGGGGGATGGGGGAAACGCTCATCCAGGTACTCCATGATGACATGGGCATCGTAGAGCACCAGCTCGCGATCGACCAGCGTGGGCACGCTCTGGTAGGGATTGAGGTCGATCAGATCCTCCGGGACCCCTCCTTCCTCGATGTTGACGATGTCGACCGCGATCCCCTTCTCCGCCAGGACCAGGCGCGCCCGGTGGCTGTGCGCATCGCGGGCGCCGGAGAACAATGTCATGACGGATCGACGATTGGGCACCAGTGCCATGAATCCCCTCCCGAATCACCTACCCGGCGGATGTCCGGGGACGGCCATCCGCCAGCAAAAACGGGCGCAACCGGCCTGCCTGACCGGCTGCGCCCCGCCTGGTACAGAGCCACTGTCTTCAGTGGACGTCCTTCCAGTATTCCTTCTTCATGAGGTAGGACAGGACGGTGAAGACGGCCAGGAAGATGAGCACCCGGACCCCCAGGGCGGTACGCTTCAGCTTTATGGGTTCCGCCATGTAGGTCATGAAGTTGACCAGGTCCCGCACGGCCGCATCGTACTTGGCCGGTGACAGCTGGCCCGGGCTCACCAGTTCCAGCTTCTCGATGACCTTCTCCTTGTGCCCGGCATGCTCAATGGTCTTGTACACCGGCTTCTGCCAGCCCTGCAACTGCCACAGCACGTGGGGCATGCCGACGCTGGGGAAGACCAGGTTGTTGACCCCGAACGGCCGCGAGGGATCCAGATAGAAGGTCCGCAGGTAGGTGTAGATCCAGTCCGGCCCACGCAGCCGGGCCTCCAGGGTCAGGTCGGGCGGCGCGGCACCGAACCACTTGGCGGCATCGTCCGCCGGCATCGCCACCTTCATCTGCTCGCCCACCTTCTCGGCCGCGAACATCAGGTTGTCGATCACCTGCTTGTCGGTCAGCCCCAGGTCACGGCCCATGCGGTTGTAGCGCATGTAGCGCGCCGAGTGGCAGCTGAGGCAGTAGTTGACGAACAGGCGCGCCCCACGCTGCAGCGAGGGCTTGTCCGTCAGGTCGATGTTCACCTGGTCCAGGTGCGCGTGCTCACTGGCCCAGACCAGCCCCGGAATCACCAACAGGAACAGCGTCAATAGTCTTTTCATTTCGTCACCCTTTCCGGTACCGGCTTGGTGGAATCCATCTTCGAGTAGATCGGCATGGCGAGGAAGAACAGGAAATAGATCACCGTACCGATCTGCGCCAGCAGGGTCCTCACGGGGCTGGGTGGATTCATGCCGAGATAGGCCAGCATGCCGAAGGACAGCACGAACAGCGTCAGGGCTATCTTCGACAGTGGACCCTTGTAGCGGATCGACTTCACTGGACTGCGATCCAGCCAGGGCAGGAAGAACAGAATGACAATAGCACCGAACATGATCAGCACCCCGCCGAACTTGCTCGGCACCGCCCGTAACATGGCGTAGAACGGTGTGAAGTACCACACCGGCGCGATGTGTTCCGGGGTCTTCAGCGGGTTGGCCGGCTCGAAGTTCGGCTTCTCCAGGAAGTAGCCACCCCCATCGGGCACGAAGAAGATCACCGCCGAGAAGAACATCAGGAACACCCCGACGCCGACGATGTCCTTGACCGTGTAATAGGGATGGAAGGGAATGCCATCCTTGGGGATCCCGTTCTCGTCCTTGTTCTTCTTGATCTCGATGCCGTCGGGGTTGTTCGACCCCACCTCGTGCAGCGCCAGCAGGTGCACCACCACCAGCACCAGCAGCACCAGGGGCACGGCGATGATGTGGAAGGCGAAGAACCGGTTCAGGGTAGCATCGGAGATGACGTAGTCACCGCGGATCCACAGCGACAGGTCGTCGCCCACCACCGGGATGGCGCCGAACAACGAGGTGATCACCTGCGCCCCCCAGTAGGACATCTGGCCCCAGGGCAGCAGGTAGCCGAAGAAGGCCTCGGCCATCAGCGCCAGGTAGATAAACATACCGAAGATCCAGATGAGTTCCCGCGGCTTGCGAAAGGAACCGTACATCAGGCCCCGGAACATGTGCAGATAGACGACGATGAAGAAGGCCGAGGCACCGGTGGAATGCATGTACCGGATCAGCCAGCCCCAGTCCACGTCACGCATGATGTACTCGACCGAGGCGAAGGCCTTGGCCGCGTCCGGCTTGTAGTTCATGGCCAGGAAGATTCCGGTCAGGATCTGGATCACCAGCACCAGCAGTGCCAGGGAGCCGAAGAAGTACCAGAAATTGAAGTTCTTGGGGGCGTAGTACTTGGCCAGATGGTCGTTCCACATGGAACTGAGTGGAAAGCGCGCATCGATCCAGCCGAGAAGACCGCCCTGCCACTTGTCAGATCGCTCAGCAGCCATTACGCAACTCCTTTGTCATCGCCAACCAGGATGCGGGTATCGCTCAGGAACCGGTAGGGCGGCACCACCAGGTTGAGCTGGGCCGGCACGCCCTTGAACACGCGGCCGGCCAGGTCGAAACGGGAACCGTGGCAGGGGCAGAAGAACCCCCCCTTCCACTGGGGTCCGAGATCGTCCGGCGCCACGTCCGGCCGGTAGGTCGGCGAACAGCCGAGATGGGTGCAGATACCCACCAGCACCAGGATCTCCGGCTTGATGGACCGGTATTCGTTCTTGGCATAGGGCGGCTGCTGGGGCTCCTCCGACTTGGGATCCCGCAACATCCCGTCCAGCGTCGGCAGGGCATCCAGCATCGCCTTGGTGCGCCGCACGATCCAGACGGGCTTGCCGCGCCATTTGACGCGCATGAGCTGCCCCGGCTCGAGCTTGCTGATGTCCGCCTCCACCGGAGCCCCGGCGGCCTGTGCCCGCGCGCTCGGCTCCATGGAGAGAACGAAGGGGACAGCCGTGTACACGGCACCGACCGCACCCACCACGCTCGTTGCGACCGTGAGGAAGCGGCGCCGGCTCTTATCAACACCTTCACTGCTCATCGACTTGGTTCTCCAGATTTGAAGGAACGAGGAATCCGGTATCCGGACGCCGGGAAACGGGCGCCCATTCTACACCGCCGGCACCCGTTTGTGCGCACCGGCTGCGACACTGCTGCCGGGCGGCGTGGCTAAAAGCGGCATAGCTTACTGACATGCCCCTGAACAAATCAAGGGTAATGCCAGAGGATATTGATTCAGATCGGGTTTGGCACCTCAATGAACTCATGTTCAAGGCCGAAGCGGTGCGCCGCCCAGGCGCCCAGTGCCTGCACGCCGTAGCGCTCCGTCGCATGATGGCCCGCCACGAAACAGTGGATCCCCCGTTCCCGGGCCACGTGGGTGGTCTGTTCCGAGGCCTCGCCGGTGACGAAGGCATCCAGGCCCAGGTCGGCGGCCGCCTCGAGGTAGGACTGGGCCGCCCCGGTACACCAGCCCAGGCGCTGGATAGGCTCCGGACCCCCCTCCAGGTGCAGGGGTGTGCGTTGCAGCCGCGCCCGGATCCAGTCCGTCAGTTCCTTGACGGTCATGGCCCGGGGCAGGCGGCCGTACCAGCCCAGTTCCGGGCCGCTGCCGGTGCCGAAGCGGCCTTCCGCCGCCAGGCCCAGCCGCTGCGCCAGCTGGGCGTTGTTGCCCAGTTCCGGGTGGGCGTCCAGGGGCAGATGGTAGGCGACCAGGCTGATGTCCGCGGCCAGCAGGCGCTGCAGCCGTCGGCGTTTCATGCCGCAGACGCGCGGATCCTCGCCGCGCCAGAAATAGCCGTGGTGGACCAGCAGCAGGTCGGCCCCCCGCGTCACCGCGGTCTCCACCAGGGCCTCGCAGGCGGTGACCCCGGAGAGGATGCGGTGCACCCGTCCCCGTCCCTCCACCTGCAGCCCGTTGGGGCAATAGTCGGCAAAGTCGCCCACCTGCAGCAGGGCATCCAGCTCGGCCACCAGCTCCCTCAGTGCCACCATGTCGTCACCTCACCAGCCCGGGATCCGGGGCGCAGTATAGTCCCCCGCTACCCCGCCATGGAAACCGCCCCGGATCCCGGGCTGGT
>JALWSQ010000291.1 GCA_026993645.1 Thiohalobacter sp. | reverse complement strand
CGCCTGCCCTTCGGCGGCATCAAGCGCTCCGGTTACGGCCGCGAGCTGTCCCTGGAAGGCATCCGCGAGTTCGTCAACGTCAAGACCATCTGGATCCGCTGAAACCGCCGAACCAGCCCTTCCTGTCCCGGGGCGGCCGCGACGTTCTGCTAGAATGCCGCCCATGGACGTCTCCGCCATCCTGGACGGCCTCAACGAGGCTCAACGCGAGGCCGTGGCCGCACCCCAGGGCCCGGTCCTGGTGCTGGCCGGCGCCGGCAGCGGCAAGACTCGGGTGCTGGTGCATCGCATCGCCTGGCAGATCCGGGTCGAGCATACCTCGCCCCTGGGCATCCTGGCGGTCACCTTCACCAACAAGGCGGCGGCGGAGATGCGGGGCCGGGTGGAGTCGCTGCTGCAGTTGCCGGTGGGAGGCATGTGGGTCGGCACCTTCCACGGCCTGGCCCATCGCCTGCTGCGGGCCCACTGGCGCGAGGCCGGCCTGCCCCAGGGATTCCAGATCCTGGACGCGGATGACCAGTACCGGCTGGTGCGGCGGGTGCTGCGCGAGCTGAACCTGGACGAGAGCCGCTGGCCGCCGCGCCAGCTGCAGTGGTTCATCAATGCCCGCAAGGACGAGGGGCGCCGCGCCGCCCACCTGCAGGCCGGCGGCGACCCGGTGCTGGAACGCCAGCTCCAGGTCTATGCCGCCTACGAGGACCTGTGCCGCCGCGGCGGGCTGGTGGACTTCGCCGAGCTGTTGCTGCGCAGCCTGGAGCTGCTGCGCGACGATGACGACCTGCTGGGGCACTACCGGCGCCGCTTCCAGGCCCTGCTGGTGGACGAATTCCAGGACACCAATGGCGTGCAGTATGCCTGGCTGCGGCTGCTGGCCGATGAACGGGCCAACCTGTTCGCCGTCGGTGACGACGATCAGTCCATCTACGGCTGGCGCGGTGCCCGCATCGAGAACATCCATCGTTTCTCCCGGGACTTTCCCGGTACCCGGATCTTCCGGCTGGAACAGAACTACCGCTCCACCGGGGCCATCCTGGAGGCGGCCAACGCCCTGATCGCGCGCAACCGGGAACGCATGGGCAAGCGGCTGTGGACCGCCGGTGAGCGGGGCCGCCCGGTGCAGCTCTACGATGCCTTCAACGAGCAGGACGAGGCCCTGTTCGTGGTCGACCGCATCGGCGCCTGGGTGGAGCAGGGTGGCAGCTACGGTGACTGCGCCGTGCTCTACCGTTCCAATGCCCAGTCCCGGGTGTTCGAGGAGCAGCTGCTGGCGCGCGGTATCCCCTACCGGGTCTACGGCGGGCTGCGCTTCTTCGAGCGGGCGGAGATCCGCGATGCCCTGGCCTACCTGCGGCTGGCGGCCAACCGCCAGGACGATGCCGCCTTCGAGCGTATCGTCAACCAGCCGCCCCGGGGCATCGGTGAACGCAGCCTGGCGCGGATCCGGGAGCGGGCGCGGGCCCGGGGGGAACCCCTGTGGCAGGCGGCCGCCGCGCTGGTGGCGGACAAGGGCCTGGCCGCGCGGGCGGCCAACGCCGTGGCTGCCTTCCTGCGGCTGGTGGATGCGCTGGCGGATGAGCTGGCGGCGCTGTCCCTGCCGGAGCAGGTGGAGCGGATGCTGGCGCTGAGCGGCCTGCTGGAGCACTACGGCCGCCAGAAGGGCGAGAAGGGGCTGGCGCGGGTGGAGAACCTGCAGGAACTGGTGACCGCGGCCCGGGTGTACGAGCCGGACCCGGACGCGGACCAGGACCTGCTCGCCGCCTTCCTCTCTCATGCCGCCCTGGAGGCCGGCGAGGCCCAGGACCGTTCCGGCAGCGAGGCGGTCCAGCTCATGACCCTGCACAGCGCCAAGGGGTTGGAGTTCCCCCTGGTGTTCCTGTGCGGCATGGAGGAGGGGCTCTTCCCCCACCGGCTGTCGCTGGAGGATCCGGCCCGGTTGGAGGAGGAACGGCGCCTCTGTTACGTGGGCATGACCCGCGCCCGGCGCGAACTGGTCCTGACCTGGGCCGAGCAGCGGCGCCTCTACGGCAGCGAGACCCGGGCCCTGCCCTCCTGTTTCCTGTCCGAGATTCCCGACGCGCTGCTGGAGCCGGTGCGGGCGGCACCCAGCCTGCGCCGGCCGGTGCTGGGTCGCGCCGCGACGGCCGAACCCGACGCAGCCGCCGGCCTGAGCCTGGGGCAGCGGGTGCGGCATGCCCGCTTCGGCGAGGGCGTGGTGGTCAACTGTGAAGGCCGGGGCAGCCATGCCCGGGTGCAGGTGAACTTCGCCGAGGCCGGCACCAAGTGGCTGGTGCTGTCGTTCGCCGGCCTGGAGACCTGCTGAGCCCGTGGCTCAGGAAGGGCGGGCGGCGCTCAGCCGGCTGGCCTGGGGCTGGGTGATCAGCGACTCGTGGGGCTTGCCGATGTAGTGGCCCTGGGCGAAGTCCACCCCGTAGCTGCGCAGCAGGTCCAGGATCTCCTCCGATTCCACGTATTCGGCGATGGTGACCTTGCCCAGCGCATGGGCGACCTGGTTCATGGACTGGACCATGGCCTGGTCCACGCTGGCCTGGGCCATGCCCTGCACGAAGGCGCCATCGATCTTGAGCTTGTCCACCGGCAGGTGCTTGAGATAGGCGAAGGAGGAGAAGCCGGAACCGAAGTCGTCCAGGGCGAACTGGCAGCCGATGTCCTTGAGTGCATGGATGAAGCGTTTCGCCGCCTGCAGGTTGGCGATGGCGGCGGTCTCCGTGATCTCGAAGGTCAGCCAGGACGGATCCAGGCCGGTGTCCGCCAGCAGTTGCTTGATGAAGGGCAGCAGGCCCCGGTCCTCGAACGCCCGGCCCGAGAGGTTGACCGAGAACCGGACTTCGCTGTCCTGGCTGCGCAGCCGCGCCAGCTGCTGGATGGCGTGCTCGACGATCCAGCGGTCGACGGCATGGATCAGGCCGAAGCGTTCCGCCGCCGGCATGAAGCCGCCCGGCAGGATCACCTCGCCGTCGTCGCACACCATGCGCACCAGCACCTCGTAGTCCCGTACCAGGCCGTCCCGGACCGAGGCGATGGGCTGGTACACCAGCCGGAAACGGTCCTGTTCCAGCATCTCCCTCACCCGGGCCGCCCAGCCCATGTCCGCGGCCATGCCAGAGCGGTCGTGGTCGCCCTGGTCGAACAGATGGATCCGGTTGCGCCCCTCGGCCTTGGCCAGGTTGCAGGCCAGGTCGGCCTGGGACAGGGCCTCCTCGGCGGACTCGGTCTGGTCGTCGATCAGGGCCACGCCGATGCTGGTGGTGACCTTGAAGTTGCGGCCGTCGAACAGGAAGGTGAAGTCCTCCACCCGCTTGCGGAAATGTTCCGCCACCACCAGCACGTTGGCCGCCTCGATATGATAGAGCAGGATGGTGAACTCGTCGCCGCCGACGCGGCACAGCAGGTCCCCCTCGCGCACATAGCCACCCAGCAGCTGGCTGATCTCCACCAGCAGCTGGTCGCCGGCGGCGTGGCCCAGGGTGTCGTTGATGTACTTGAACTGGTCCAGGTCGATGTAGAGCAGGGCGCAGGGTTCGCCCTTGCGCGCCACCCGGGCCACCGTGCGCTCCAGTTCCACCTGGAAGTAGTGGCGGTTGTACAGGGCGGTGAGGGCGTCGTGCTCGGCCTGGTAGGTCAGCCGCTCCTGGAAGGCCTTCTGGTCGGTGATGTCCCGCGCGGTACCGCTGATGTGCAGCACCCGGCCGTCCTCGTCGGTGCGGGCGCGGGCATTGAAGCTGATGTGGTGCGGCTTGCCCCAGCGGTCCAGGTGGACGGTCTCGTACTGCACCAGCTCCCGTCCCTGTAGTAGCCCGCGGAAGGTCTGGGCATCGCGCTCGGCATGGCTGGAGGCGGTGAATTCCCGGATGTCACGGCCGATCATCTCCTCGGGCGCATAGCCGTAGATGGCCTGGCAGGCTCCGTTCACATAGGTCCAGTGGCCCTGGTTGTCCAGGCTCCAGACCAGATCGTGGGCCGTCTCCACCAGGTCGCGGTAACGGGCCTCGGCCTGCTTGAGGTCGTCCTCGGCGCGCTTGCGCTGGGTGATGTCGGCCACCAGGCAGGTGAACATGCGCCGGCCGCTGAGGCGCATCTCGCTCACCCGCACCGACACCGGCAGCGGGCTGCCGTTGCGATGGCGGGCGGTGGTCTCCTGCTCGTCGCGGGTCAGCGGTGGCAGGCCGTTCCGGTCCACCAGTTCCGGCAGCAGCCAGCCCAGCGGCCGGCCGCGGATCTCCGCGGCCCGGTACCCGAACAGGCGCTCGGCCGCCGGGTTGAAGGTGCCGATGAGCCCGCGGGCGTCCAGGACGATGATGCCCTCGGCGGCCGTGTCGACCACGGCGCGCATGTGGGACTCCTGGTCGCCGAGGCGGCGAAACAGCCTGGCCAGGGTCTGGGCGAGATAGCCGATCTCGTCGGTGGACTGGGGGCGCAGTGCCGCCAGCTCGGCATGGGTGGTGGCGCCGCTGCGGCCCAGCAGGGTGGCCACCGGCCGCAGTGACTGGCGCAGGCTGCGCCGGGACAGGCGGGTGATGTGCAGGGTGAGGGCGCTCAGGCCCAGCAGCAGGGCGAACTGTACCAGGTGGAACTGGCCGCTGCTCTTCCACGCCAGCAGCGAGACCAGGGTGTAGCCCAGCACCGGCAGCAGGCCCACCAGCAGCAGCAGGCGCGAGTACAGGCCCATCTCCACCCGCTGCAAGCCCAGCCGGGGCACCAGCCGGCCGAGCCGGTCCAGGGCCTGCAGGTAGGATGGCATGCCGACGAAGACGGCGCTGGCCAGCTGGAGGGCCAGCAGGCCGATGAACCGGGGCAGCTCCGCCAGGGGCAGCAGCCGGCCCGTGGCCAGCGGAAACATCAACGGCAGGGACAGGGCACAGAGCAGCAGCAGGCCCCAGTAGTCGCGGCTGAAGCGTGCCAGCCGCCGGTGCAGGGCCTCGGGGGCCCGGCCGCCGCCGGGGTTGCCCCCCATCCATTCGAGGGTCGGGCGCAGGAAGCGATGGAAATAGACGCCGGTCCACAGCAGCCAGGTGCATAGGAACGCCGGCAGCAGCCCGGAGACCAGGGCCGCGTGCAGGTCGGTGGCGGACAGCAGCCCGAGCAGGCGGGCGCCGCCTATGCCCACCAGGGGGGTGAGGGCGAATCCCGCCAGGATGCCGCGGGTGAAGCCGCGCTGGGGGCTGGCGGCGGAGGCGGTCACTTCGGTTGGCATCCCCTGTCCATGAGGGTCCCTCCGTGGGACTCTGATTCTTTCCCTGGCATTCCCTCGAATGCCGGCCGCTGTGTTGACACCCCGGAGGGGCTGGAACCCTGCCCGGACCCGGGGTTGGTGGCCATCCCTGAGGCCGCGTTTGCGGTAGTGCCGCTAAGCCTCGGTTATTCCAGCATGGCCGAATATAATCACAGCATCTGGCAGGGTGCAAGCATTTTTCCCGCGGCCGGTTCGGTTATGCTTTCGAGCGTAAGGCCGCCTTTCGTTCAACCTTCGGATACAGGAGTCGTCGATGAAACGCCGTGATTTCGTCAAGACCGCCGGCATGGGCGTGCTGGCCGCCGGTGCAGCCGCCCTGCCACCCGTGAGCCGGGCCGCCCGCCCCATTCGCTGGAAGATGGTCACCACCTGGCCCAAGAATTTCCCTGGCCTGGGGACCGGCGCCAACAACCTGGCCCGCCTCATCACCGAGATGAGCGGTGGCCGGCTGCGGGTCCGGGTCTACGGTGCCAAGGAGATCGTTCCCGCCTTCGAGGTATTCGATGCCGTGGCGCGGGGGACCGCGGAGATGGGACACGGCGCCGCCTACTACTGGAAGGGCAAGGTGGAGGCGGCCCAGTTCTTCGCCGCCGTGCCCTTCGGGCTCACCGCACAGGAGATGAATGGCTGGCTCTACCATGGCGGCGGGCTGGAACTGTGGCGCGAACTCTATGCCCCCTTCGGCCTGGTGCCGGCCCCGGCCGGCAACACCGGGGTCCAGATGGGGGGCTGGTTCAACAAGGAGATCAAGAGCGTGGCCGATCTCAAGGGGCTGAAGATGCGCATCCCCGGCCTGGGCGGCGAGGTATTGCGGCGGGCCGGTGGCACCCCGGTGAGCCTGCCGGGCGGCGAGATCTTCACCTCGCTGGAGTCCGGTGCCATCGATGCCACCGAGTGGGTGGGGCCCTACAACGACCGGGCCTTCGGCCTGTTCAAAGCGGCGCGCTACTACTACTACCCGGGCTGGCACGAGCCCGGCAGCACCCTGGAATGCATCATCAACCGCAAGGCGCTGGACGCCCTGCCGAAGGATCTGCGCAGCATCGTCCTCAATGCCTGCCGGGTCGTGAACCAGGACATGCTGGCCGAGTATACGGCGCGCAACAACCAGGCGCTGCAGGACCTGATCCAGAAGCACAAGGTACAGGTGCGTCCCTTTCCGCCGGAGGTCCTGCAGCGCCTGCGGACCCTGTCCGAGCAGGTGGTGGCCGACATCGCCGCCAAGGATCCCATGGCCAGGAAGATCTACGCTTCGTTCCGTCGCTTTCGGGCCCAGGTCATGCAGTGGACCGACATCTCCGAGCGGGCCTTCCTCAACGCGCGCAGCGGTTGAGACGCATGCCCGCTGGCGCGGGCATGGCCGCTTCACGTGGGTCTTAACTGGAACGGGCGCGGCGCCTGTTTGCGCGCCCCGCGCCGGCAGGCCGCTACTTGCCGTAGACCACCGTGGGCAGCCAGGTGGCCATGGCCGGCCACAGGGCGAGCATGCCCAGCAGCAGCAGCTGGATCAGGATGAAGGGCGCCACGCCGCGGTAGATGTCGCCGGTGCGCACCTCGGGGGGCGCCACCCCGCGCAGGTAAAAGAGGGCGAAGCCGAAGGGCGGTGTCAGGAACGAGGTCTGCAGGTTGAGCGCGATCATGATGCCCAGCCAGACCGGGTTCAGCCCCATGGCCAACAGCACCGGGCCGACGATGGGGACCACAACGAAGGTGATCTCGATGAAGTCCAGCACGAAGCCCAGCAGGAACATCAGCCCCATCACCACCAGCATGGCACCCACCACCCCGCCCGGTAGATGGGTGAGCAGGTCCTCCACCAGCTCGTCGCCATGGAATCCGCGGAACACCAGCGAGAACACCGCCGCCCCGATCAGGATCAGGAACACCATGCTGGTGACCTGGGTGGTGGTGCGCACCACCTCGCGCAGGGTGGCGAGGGTCAGGCGGCGCTGCGCCGCCGCCAGCAGGATGGCGCCGACCGCACCCACCGAGGCGGCCTCGGTGGGGGTGGCGACGCCGGCGATGATGGAACCCAGCACCGCCACGATCAGGATCAGGGGCGGCAGCAGGGCGCTGGCGACGCGGCGCCCGAGGGTGCGACCGTCCAAGGCCGCCAGTTCCTCTTGCGGCAGGGCCGGCATGGCCTCCGGACGGAGCCAGGCGATGCCCACCAGGTAGAGCAGATACAGGCCCACCAGCACCAGGCCCGGGATCAGGGCGCCGACGAACAGGTCGCCCACCGAGACCGTGTCCGGCGCGAAGATGCCCATGTCGAGCTGGGCCTGCTGGTAGGCCGAGGACAGGACGTCCCCCAGCAGAACCAGCACGATGGAGGGGGGGATGATCTGGCCCAGGGTGCCGGAGGCACAGATGGTGCCGGTGGCCACCCGCGGGTCGTAGCCGCGCTTGAGCATGGTGGGCAGGGACAGCAGTCCCATGGTGACCACGGTGGCGCCGACGATGCCGGTGCTGGCGGCCAGCAGCATGCCCACCAGGGTCACCGAGATCCCCAACCCGCCACGCAGGCGCCCGAACAGAGCGGCCATGGTGTCCAGCAGGGCCTCGGCCACCCGCGAGCGTTCCAGCATCACGCCCATGAAGATGAACAGCGGCACCGCGATCAGGGTCTGGTTCATCATGATGCCGAAGATCCGGCTGGGCAGGGCCTGGAGGAAGGCGGGGTCGAACAGGTCGAAGGCATAGCCGACGCCGGCGAAGGCCAGGGCGGTGCCGGCCAGGGAGAAGGCCACGGGATAGCCGGCCAGCAGCACCAGGGCGATGCCGGCGAACATCAGCAGCGGGATCCAGTCCGCCATGGGCTCAGAGTTCCGCCGGCGGCTGGCCGCTGGGCTCGGGACGGTGCTCCAGCAGGGCGGTCAGGGCATGCAGGGCCTGGGCGATACCCTGGATCATGACCAGCACGGCCATGACGGGGATGGCGGTCTTGAGCAGGTACAGGCCGGGCAGGCCGCCGGCCTCGCGTGAGCCCTCGTGCAGGGCCCAGGATTCGGCCACGTAGCCCCAGCTGGACCAGAGGATGAAGCCGCACACCGGCAGCAGCAGGCCCAGCGCGCCCAGCAGGTCCACCCAGGCCTTGGTGGCGGGCCGGAAATCCCGGTAGAAGACGTCCACCCGGACGTGGGCGTCATGGCGCAGGGTGTAGGCGGCGCCGAGCAGGAACACGGTGGCATGCAGGTAGGTGATGGACTCCTGCAGGGCGATCCAGCCCAGGTTGAAGGCATAGCGCAGCACCACCACCGTGAAGGTGACCAGGACCATGGCCAGGGTCAGCCAGGACACCCAGCGGCCGATGGTCTCGGCCAGGGCGTCCAGCTGCGTTGCGAACCGTTCCAGGCTGGAGGCGAATGACATGGGCGCCATTATAGCGGCGCCCGTCGCGGGCGGCGAAGCGGGCCCTGGCTACCAGCGCAGGATGACCCAGCTCGGGATCAGCAGATGGGGGCCGATCTCGGTACGCTCCGTGTCCAGGTTGCCGTCGCCGTCGGTGTCCACCAGGTAGTAGGGGATGCCCTTGCGCGGGGTGATCTTGATCATGTAGACCCGGCCGTTGACCCGGTACTCCTCGATGGTGCGCCCGCGGCGGTGGATGATGGTCACCTCGGGTTCGATGCCCTCGTCGCCGGCCACCGGGGCGCGGACGGCCGGTGCAGCCGCCGCCGGGGGTGGTGGCGGCGGGGTGGCGGCCAACGCCGGCGCCAGGGCGAGCAGGAAGGACGCGGTGGCCGCGATGGAGGCTGTTGCCGTTTTCATGCGCTCTGTCCCTCTCGGGAGCCGGAGCCTCACAGCTCCAGCAGGATCTCCTGTTCCTGCGCCGAGGGCCCGAAGCCGCGACGTTCATAGTGGCTGAAGATGGTTTCCACCACCTCCCGCGGGCTGTCCACGACCCGGAACAGGTCCATGTCCCCGGCGGAGATGGTACCAGCGGTGACCAGGGTGTCGCGGAACCAGTCCAGCAGC
Source organism: Thiohalobacter sp. (assembly GCA_026993645.1). Taxonomy (GTDB): domain Bacteria; phylum Pseudomonadota; class Gammaproteobacteria; order Thiohalobacterales; family Thiohalobacteraceae; genus JALWSQ01. The sequence continues at coordinate 1,085 of JALWSQ010000291.1, read as the reverse complement.
CCGGCCCAGAACTTCCGGTCCACCAGGATGATGGGGATGCGGCGGGTCTTGCCGGTCTGTACCAGGGTGAGGATCTCCGCCAGCTCGTCCAGGGTGCCGAAACCGCCGGGCAGCACCACATAGGCCGAAGCATACTTCACGAACATCACCTTGCGCGAGAAGAAATGGCGGAAGTTGAGCGAGATGTCCTGGTAGGGGTTGCCCGATTGTTCCATGGGCAGCTGGATGTTGAGGCCGATGCTCAGGGACTTGCCCGCCTGGGCACCCTTGTTGGCCGCCTCCATGATGCCGGGCCCGCCGCCGCTGACCACGGAGAAGCCGGCATCGGACAGGTCGCGGGCGATGGCCTCGGCCAGCTCGTACAGACGGGTGCCGGGCGCGGTGCGGGCGGAGCCGAAGATGCTCACCGAGGGCTTGATGCGGGCCAGGCGCTCGAAGCCCTCCACGAATTCCGCCATGATCTGGAAGATCTTCCAGGATTCGCGCGTGAGGGTGGTATCGTTGACCGGTGCCATGCCCGGATGGGTGTTCTTGGTATGTTCGTCCATGGAATCGTCCTGCGTCGGTATGGATTCGACCCTGGCGGCGGGAGGGGGTTCAACCCGGGCCGCAGCCGATTCCCGCCGGCCGGGTTCCGGGATAAGATACAGCAAATTTCATACCCGGGCCGACCCCGGCGGGATGTCACCGCATGACCGAGACCAAAACCACGTCCCTCGTCCTGGTGGACGGTTCGTCCTACCTGTTCCGCGCCTTCCACGCCCTGCCGCCCCTGACCAATTCGAAGGGCGAGCCCACCGGAGCGGTGGTGGGGGTGGTGAACATGCTGCGCAAGCTGGTGCGCGAGGCCCGGCCCAAGTATATGGCGGTGGTGTTCGACGCCCCTGGCCCCACCTTCCGCGACGATCTCTATGCCGACTACAAGGCCAACCGCCCCCCGGCGCCGGACGAACTGAAGGCGCAGATTCCCCTGCTGCACCAGATCGTGGAGGCTATGGGCCTGCCCCTGCTGGTGGTGGAGGGGGTGGAGGCGGACGACGTCATCGGCACCCTGGCGCGGCAGGCCGAGGCGCAGGGCATGGAGG
>JALWSQ010000290.1 GCA_026993645.1 Thiohalobacter sp. | reverse complement strand
GTCTGCTTGATGGCCAGCACCCGGGGGTCCTGCGCCGCCTGGCGCACCAGGTCGATGACGGGCATGAACGACTGGTAGGGATGGTGCAGCAGCAGGTCGCTCCGGCGGATGGCGGCGAACAGGTCGGCGTCGGCCGCCAGTTCCGGCGGTCGGGCCGGGGTGAAGGGCGGGTACTTGAGATCCGGGCGCTGCACCAGATCGTACAGGGCCAGCAGGCGGTTGAGGTTGACCGGGCCGTTGACCTGGTACAGGTCGGCCTCGTCCAGGCCGAACTGCTGCAGCAGGTAGGCGGTCATGTCCGGGGTGCAGTTGTCCGCCACCTCCAGCCGCACCGCGTCGCCGTAGCGCCGTGACAGCAGCTCGCCCTCCACCGCGCGCATCAGGTCGTCGATCTCCTCCTCGTCCACGAACAGGTCGCTGTTGCGGGTGACGCGGAACTGGTAGCAGCCGGTGACCTCCATGCCCGGGAACAGGTCGTTGATGTGGGCATGGATGACCGAGGACAGGAACACGAAGTCGTAGCGCTCGCCAGCGTCACCGGTCGGGACCGGGATCAGCCGGGGCAGGGCGCGGGGCGCCTGGACGATGGCGAAGCGGGAGGAGCGGCCGAAGGCGTCCTTGCCCCGCAGCGAGACGATGAAGTTGAGACTCTTGTTGAGGATGCGCGGGAAGGGATGGGCCGGATCCAGCCCCAAGGGGCTCAGCACCGGCAGCAGCTCGCGCGAGAAGTAACGCTGGACCCAGCGTACCTGGTCCTCGCTCCAGTCGCCGCGGCGGAGGAAGCGGATGCCCTCCTCGGCCAGCGCCGGGATCAGTTCCTCGTTCAGGGTGCGATACTGCGCATCCACCAGGTCGTGGGCGGCGGCACTGACCTCCTGCATGAGGACGGCGGGCGTGCGGCCGTCGGGTCCCGCCTGGGTGGAGCCGAGCAGCAGCCGCTCACGGATGCCGGCCACGCGGATCTCGAAGAACTCGTCCAGGTTGGTGCTGGAGATACAGAGGTAGCGCAGCCGTTCCAGCAGCGGCACCCGCTCGTCCCGGGCCTGGGCCAGCACGCGGCGGTTGAATTGCAGCAGGCTCAGCTCCCGGTTGAAGAACAGCTCCGGATGGCCGGCATGGTCGGTCATGGTCAGCCGTACCGGCCGGTGATGTAGTCTTCCGTCTCCTTTTTCGCCGGTGCCGTGAAGACGATGTTGGTCTCGTTGAACTCCACCAGCTTGCCCAGGTAGAGGAAGGCGATGTAGTCGGATACCCGCGCCGCCTGCTGCATGTTGTGGGTGACGATGACGATGGTGTAGTCGGTCTTGAGCTCGTCGATGAGTTCCTCGATCTTCATGGTGGAGATGGGGTCCAGCGCCGAGGCCGGTTCGTCCAGCAGCAGCACCTCCGGCTTGACCGCAATGCTGCGGGCGATGCACAACCGTTGCTGCTGGCCGCCAGAGAGCTGGGTGCCGGTCTGGTGCAGCTTGTCCTTGACCTCGTCCCAGAGCGCGGCCTTGCGCAGGGCCCACTCCACCCGCTCGTGCATTTCCACCCGCGACAGCCGTTCGTACAGACGGACACCGAAGGCGATGTTGTCGTACACCGACATGGGGAAGGGGGTCGGTTTCTGGAACACCATGCCCACCTTGGCCCGCAGGTGGTTCAGGTCCTGGTTGCGGTCCAGGATGTCACGCCCGTCCAGCAGCACGCGGCCGGTGGCACGCTGGTCCGGGTACAGGTTGTAGATGCGGTTGAAGGTGCGCAACAGGGTGGATTTGCCACAGCCGGACGGTCCGATGAAGGCGGTGACCTGACGTTCCGGGATCTCCAGGTCGATGTCGTGCAGGGCGTGGAAGCCGCCGTAGTAGAAGTTCAGCCGTTCCACCCGCAGCTTGGCCGGGGGCCGGGGACGGCTCTCGGTCTGCAGCGGCACGTTCTCGTCGGGGACGCGCCCGGCCGCCGGGCCCGGGGAGGGATTCTGGGTTGCGCTCGGTTCCGGTTGCATGGCTGTCTGCCTGATCAGGGAAAAGGGCCGCCCCGGGGGGGCGGTGCCTGCATCGGGGCCGGCCGGGGCCGCCGCGGGATCCGGCCGGTGGGGCATCGCTGCCTGTTCGTTGGGCATCCCGGGTTCCCCCTGGTCAGCCCTGGCCGGGGCGGCGCACCCGCAGCAGGCTGCGCGCCACGATGTTCAGGACGAGGATGCTGAAGGTTATCAACAGGGCTCCGGCCCAGGCAAGCTGTTGCCAGTCGTCGTAGGGACTCATGGCGAACTGGAAGATCACCACCGGCAGGTTGGCCATGGGCTGGTTGAGCGAGGTGCTCCAGAACTGGTTGTTGAGGGCGGTGAACAGCAGCGGTGCGGTCTCCCCGCTGATCCGTGCCAGGGCCAGCATGACGCCGGTGAGGATGCCGGCGCGGGCGGCACGGTAGACGACGCTGGTGATCACCCGGTGCTGGGGCGCGCCCAGGGCCGCGGCGGCCTCGCGCAGGCTGTCCGGCACCAGCCGCAGCATGTCCTCGGTGGTGCGCACCACCACGGGGATGACGATCAGGGCCAGGGCCAGGGTACCGGCGAAGCCGGAGAAGTGGCCCATGGTGCGGACCACCACCTCGTAGACGAAGACCCCGATGATGATGGAGGGGGCGCTGAGCAGGATGTCGTTGACGAAGCGGATCACCGGCGCCACCCGGGAGCGGCGGCCGAACTCGTTCAGGTAGGTGCCGGCGAGGATGCCAATGGGAGTGCCGATGAGGACACCGGCCCCGGTCAGGATGAGGCTGCCGACGATGGCGTTGGCCAGCCCGCCGCTGCTGCCCGGTGGTGGCGTGATGGTGGTGAACACCTGCCAGTCGATGCCGGCCAGGCCCTTGGCCAGCAGGGTCCACAGCAGCCAGACCAGCCACAGCAGGCCGAACAGGGTCGTGAGCACCGAGACGCCCATGTTGAAGTAGTTGATGATGCGGCGGCGCAGGTAACGATTCATGGTCAGCTCCGCGTGCCCTCCTGGGCCGCGAGGCGCAGCAACAGGAGCCGCGCCAGGGCGAGCACGATGAAGGTGATCAGGAACAGGACCAGCCCGAGATAGATGAGGGACGACAGGTAGGTCTCGCCCACCGCCTCGGTGAATTCGTTGGCCAGGGTCGAGGAGATGGTGTTGCCGGGCATGAACAGGGAGGCGCTGATCTCATGGGCGTTGCCGATGACGAAGGTCACGGCCATGGTCTCACCCAGGGCGCGGCCCAGGCCCAGCATGATGCCGCCCACCACCCCGATGCGGGTGTAGGGCAGGATGACGTTCCAGATCACCTCCCAGGTGGTGGCGCCCAGGGCATAGGTGGATTCCTTGAGCGCCGCCGGCACCACCTCGAATACGTCGCGCATGACCGCCGAGATGAAGGGCAGGATCATGATCGCCAGGATGAAGCCGGCCGTGAACATGCCGATGCCCATGGGCGGACCGTCCACCAGCGGGCCGAGCAGGGGCCAGTCGGCCAGGTGCTCGGTGAGCCAGGGCTGCACATGGTCGGCGAACAGCGGCGCGAACACGAACAGCCCCCACATGCCATAGATGATGCTGGGGATGGCCGCCAGCAACTCGATGGCGGTGCCCACCGGCCGCTTGAGCCAGGGGGGCGCCAGCTGGGTGATGAAGATGGCGATACCGAAGCTCACCGGTACCGCGATGACCAGGGCGATCAGGGAGCTGACCAGGGTGCCGTAGATGGAGACCAGGCCGCCGAACTGGCCGGTGACCGGGTTCCAGTCGGTGTGGACCAGGAAGCCGAGGCCGAACTTCTTCAGTGCCGGCCAGGCACCGGCCACCAGGGAGGCCAGGATGCCGGCCACGATCAGGAACACCAGCAGCGCTGACAGCCGGGTCAGGCCGCGGAACAGGCCGTCCAGCCAGTGCTGGCGGCGCATGTCCTGGACGATGGTGGCGGCGCTGAGGGTTTCCCGCGGCAAGACTGATGTCCCCCCTGGTCGCATGCTTCGGCAGTGGCCCGGGACGGCTTCCCGGGCCGCCGGTCAGACGCGCGAAGGCGCCCCGCTGGCGGAGCGCCCCCGCGACGGCCCGGCTATTCTACCTGACAGCGGAAGGCCAGAGCGAGTGGCCCGCTTCGTCGTGGATCTGCCGCTGCCAGGCGGATTCCACCAGCTTCACCACCTTGTCCGGCATCGGCACGTAGTCCAATGATTCCGCAAGCTTTTGCCCGTGGTGATAGGCCCAGTCCCAGAATTTCAGCACGGCCCGGGCCCGGTCCGGCTTGGACTGGGTCTTGTACATCAGGATGAAGGACGCGCCGGTGATGGGCCAGCTGCCGGCACCCGGCTGATCGGTCAGGACCAGGTAGAAGCCCCGGGCATGGCGCCAGTCGGCACCGGCCGCGGCGGCCTGGAAGCTGGCGCTGTTCGGGGCCACGAACCGGCCGTCCCGGTTGCGCAGTTTCAGGTAGGTCATGTGGTTCTGCAGGGCATAGGCGTATTCCACGTAGCCGATGGCGCCCTTGATGCGGCGCACGTAAGAGGCGACGCCCTCGTTGCCCTTGCCACCGACGCCGGTGGGCCAGGACACGGACTTGGCGTTGCCGACCTTCTTGGCCCAGCCGGGGCTGACCTTGGTCAGATAATTGGTGAAGATCCAGGTGGTACCAGAGCCGTCCGAGCGGTGCACCACGGTGATGCGGCGGTCGGGCAGGGTGACCCCGGGGTTCAGGGCCTCGAGGCGGGGGTCGTTCCAGCGCCGGATCCGGCCCAGATAGATGTCGGCCAGTTCCGCCGGTCCCAGTTTCAGGGCGCCGGGCTGGATGCCCGGCAGGTTGGCCACGGGCACCACGCCGCCCATGATCATGGGGAACTGCATCAGACCGTGCTGGTCGAGCATCTCCGGCTTCAGCGGGGCGTCGGAGGCCCCGAAGTCCACGGTCCGGGCGATGATCTGGCGGATGCCGCCGCCGGAGCCGATGGACTGGTAGTTCATCCGTACCCCGCTTGCCTTCTGGTAGGCCTCGGCCCACTTGGCATACACGGGATAGGGGAAGGTGGCACCGGCACCGGAGATGATGGTGCCACCGGCGAGGCAGGCCCCGGCGAGGGCCAGGCCGGCCGCGAGGCCGAGGCCGGCGAGGTAACGAGGGAAGCGTGTGCGCATGGGGTGGGTTCCTCCGAACGTAGGGTTGAGCCTGTAACGGGGTATCCGGTCTCGGACCGGTCCCCTGCGATGGCTGGGCATCATAGCAGTCGATTGTGAACGGAAGATGACAGCGGCCCGCCGGCTATTGCCCTGGCCCCGGGCGGGCGGTAGAGTGGAACGCAACCGGCAGGACGGGGCCAACGGTATGAGCGACATCGGCATCACCCAACACATCTCGCGCCAGTACAACGCCGAGCTCGAGGACGTGCGCAACCGCGTGCTGGCCATGGGCGGCCTGGTGGAACAGCAGATCGCCGATGCGGTCAGGGCTTTGGCGGAACGGGACGAGGCCCTGGCGCGGCAGGTGGTCAGCAACGACTACAAGGTCAACGCCATGGAGGTCGCCATCGACGAGGAATGCAATCGCATCCTCGCCCGGCGCCAGCCGGCGGCGTCCGACCTGCGCCTGGTGGTGGCCGTGATCAAGACCATCACCGACCTGGAACGGATCGGGGACGAGGCCGAGCGGGTGGCCCGCATGGCGGCCCACTTCGGTCGTGACAGCGGCATGCACCTGGACGACATCCAGGTGGAACACCTGGGCAATCGGGTCCACGCCATGCTGCACCAGGCCCTGGACGCCTTCGCGCGCATGGATGCGGAGCTGGCCCTGGAGGCCTGGCGGCTGGACACCAAGGTGGACCACGAATACGAGGCCATCATCCGCCAGCTGATCACCTTCATGATGCAGGATCCCCGCGCCATTCCCCGGGTCCTGGACGTCATGTGGTCGGCCCGGGCTCTGGAACGGATCGGCGATCGCGCCCGCAACATCTGTGAATACGTGATCTACCTGGTGAAGGGCAAGGACGTGCGCCACACCAGCCTGGAACAGATGGAGCGGGAGGCGGCCCAGGACGGCGACCGGGTGCCGCCGGTCCGGTCCTGAGGCGGCGGTTTAGGCCGCCGCCGGCGCCAGCAGGAACTCCAGCAGCGCCTTCTGCGCGTGCAGGCGGTTCTCCGCCTCGTCCCAGACCACGCTCTTCGGCCCGTCGATCACCGAGGCCGCCACCTCCTCGCCCCGGTGCGCCGGCAGGCAATGCATGAACAGGGCATCCGCCGCCGCGGCCGCCATGACGCCATCGTGCACCTGGTAGGCGGCGAAGGCGCGCACCCGCGCCGCCTGTTCCTCCTCTTGGCCCATGCTGGCCCAGACGTCGGTCACCACCAGGTCCGCGCCGGCGGCCGCGGCCAGCGGATCCCGCACCAGCCGTACCCGGTCACCCGCCGCTGCCAGCAGGCCGGCATCCGGGTCGTAGCCCTCTGGGCAGGCGATGCGCAGCTCGAAGCCGAACTGGCGGGCGGCATTGATGTAGGAGTGACACATGTTGTTGCCATCGCCGATCCAGGCCACACAGCGGCCGCCGATGGGACCACGGTGCTCGACGAAGGTCTGGATGTCGGCCAGCAACTGGCAGGGATGGAAGCGGTCGGTGAGGGCATTGATGACCGGGACGGTGGCATGGGCCGCGAAGCGTTCGATCTTCTCGTGCTCGAAGGTGCGGATCATGATGGCATCGGTCATGCCGGACAGCACCCGGGCCGTGTCCTCGATGGGTTCGCCGCGCCCGAGCTGGGTGTCGCGCGGGGACAGGAACAGGGCATGGCCGCCGAGCTGGGTCATACCCACCTCGAACGACACCCGGGTACGGGTGGACGACTTTTCGAACACCATGGCCAGGGTCTTCCGGCGCAGGGGGCTGTGTTCGCGCCCGGCCCGGTGCCAGCCCTTGAGTTCGATGGCGCGCTGGATCAGCCGCTCCAGCTCCGCCGGGGACAGGTCCATGAGGGTGAGGAAGTGACGGGGTGCATCCATGGTCATGCCTCGGCGAGAAAGTCGCGGATCAGGGTGCAGAGGCCGTCCGCCAGCCGCTCGGCCTCGTCCTCGCCGAGGATCAGCGGTGGCAGCAGCCGCACCACGGTGTCGGCGGTGACATTGATGAGCAGCCCCTGGTCCAGGGCCCGGCCCATCAGTTCCGTGCAGGGGCGGTCCAGCTCGATCCCCAGCATCAGGCCCTGGCCACGGATGGAGACCACCCCGGGCAGCTCGCCCAGGGCCTGGCGGAACCTTGCCAGCAACCGCTCGCCCAGGGCCGCGCTGCGGGCCACCAGCCCCTCCTGCTCCATGACCTCGATCACGGCCAGGGCGGCGCGGCAGGCCAGGGGGTTGCCGCCGAAGGTGGAGCCGTGCCGCCCCGGCTGGAACAGCTCGGCCGCGGCGCCCCGGGCCAGGCAGGCCCCCATGGGGACGCCATTGCCCAGGGCCTTGGCCAGCAGCAGCACGTCCGGCAGGATGCCGCTGTCCTGGAACGCGAACCAGCGCCCGGTCCGGCCCATGCCGGTCTGGACCTCGTCCAGCATGAGCAGCCAGCCCATGCGGTCGCACAGCGCCCGCAGCCGCGCCAGGTAGTCGGGTGCCGGTATCCGGACCCCGCCTTCCCCCTGGATGGGTTCCACCAGCACCGCCACCACCTGGGGGCTGTTCTCGGCCACCGTCTCCAGGGCCGCCATGTCGTCGAAGGGCACGCGGACGAAGCCCGTCACCAGGGGCTCGAAGCCCGCCTGCACCCGGCGGTTACCGGTGGCGCTGAGGGTGGCCAGGGTGCGGCCGTGGAAGCTGCCGTCCATGACCACCACCGCCGGTTCGTCGATGTCGCGGGCATGGCCCGCCAGCCGCGCCAGCTTGATGGCGGCCTCGTTGGCCTCGGCCCCGGAATTGCAGAAGAATACCCGCTCCATGCCGCTGAGCCGGGTCAGGGCCTCGGCCAGGCGTTCCTGCAGGGGGATGCCGTAGAGGTTGGAGGTGTGGACCAGGGTCCCCGCCTGGTCGCACAGGGCCTGGGTGACCGCCGGGTGGGCATGGCCCAGGTTGCAGACGCCGATGCCGCTCAGCGCATCCAGGTAATCCCGCCCGCTGTCGTCGGTGAGGGTGCTGCCCCTGCCGCCGACGAAACGCACCGGCAGGCGGGCGTAGGTGTTCATCAATGTATCCGACATGCTGTCCAGGTCCCCGGGACCGGTGCGGCCCGAGGCCGCGGCCGGAACCCTGTTCCCATAAACGCAAAAAGGCAGCTCCGCCAGGAACCGCCGTCCACAGGGTTCTAGGAAAACTGGGGATTTTAGTCCTGCCGGGGCCCCAGGGCAAACGCCGGGCTCAGGTCAGCCGCTGGGCCAGGCCGCTGGCCCGGCGGGTGCGGCGCCGGATGCCGGCGTTCCAGGTCTCCGGCGCGGCCAGAATGCGCACCTCCTGGCGGGCCCGGGTGAGGGCGGTGTAGACCAGTTCGCGGGTGACCAGGGGATGGGGCCGGGGCGGCAGCACCAGCAGCACCCGGTCGTATTCCGAGCCCTGGCTCTTGTGTACCGTAAGGGCGTAGGCGGGTTCGTGGGCGGGCAGTTCGGCCACCGGCAGGCGTCGGACCCCCCCGTCTGCGGCGGGGAAACAGGCCCGCAGCCGCGCCTGCCCGGTCGGGGCCGCCTCCGTCTCCTGCCACAGCAGGCCCATGTCGCCGTTGTAGATACCCAGGGCATGGGCATTGCGGGTGATCAGGATGGGGCGGCCGTGGACCTGGCGCTCGCTGGCCTGGCCGAGCCGTTCGGCGATGGTCCGGTTGAGGCCGTCGACCCCGGCCGGGCCGCTGCGCAGGGCGCACAGCACCCGGACCCGCTGCAGTCCCTCCAGGGCGTCCTCGACCCGGTGGTGGGCGCGGCTGTCCAGCCATTCCAGGAAGCCCTGCAGGGCGGTCGCGGGCAGCCGCTCACCCTGCCAGGACAGGACCTCGATTTCCCGGCTGGTGCCGGCGATCTCCAGCAGGCCGTCCCAGTCGGCGCTGCCGTCCTGCACCCCGGCCGCGAGCCGGCCGATGCCCTGCGCCGCGGAGAAGCGGTGGCTCCACTCGAGCCGCACCAGGCTGTCGTCCAGGGGGCCGCCCGGCGCTTCGTCCGCCGGGGGTTCGAGACCGGCCGCGGCCAGGGCCTGGCGGGTGGCGGGGCTGAAGGCCCGGGCGCGGGCGGGGGCCACCAGGTCGGCCAGCACGCTGCCGGCCTCCACCGAGGCCAGCTGGTCGGGATCGCCGAGCAGGATCAGCCCGGCGGTGGTCGGCAGGGCATCGAGCAGGCGGTACATGGTGGGGAGGTCCACCATGGACGCCTCGTCCAGGACCACCAGGTCCAGGGGGGCGGGGCGGTGGCGGTGGTAACGGGGCCGGCCCCGGCCCAGGCCCAGAAAGCGGTGTACCGTGCTCACCCGGTCCGGGATACGGCCGGTGTCGACGCCGGGCAGGGACAGCCGGGCCTTGCCCTGGCGCAGGGCGTCGGACAGGCGGGCGGCCGCCTTGCCGGTGGGGGCCAGCAGGCGAATGCCGAGGTCGGGCCGGCGCAGCAGGTGCAGGGCGAGCACCCGGAGGACAGTGGTGGTCTTGCCGGTGCCCGGGCCGCCGGTGATCAGGCAGAAGGGGCGGATGGCGGCCACCACGGCGGCCAGGCGCTGGTCCTCGCTGCCGGGGCCCTCCGTGGGGAACAGGCGCCGGACCTGCCTGGGATCCGGGGGCGGCAGTCCCGGCGCCCGGGTCCAGGCGCGGATGCGGTCGGCGATGGCGCATTCCGCCCGGTGCAGGCGGCCGAGGTAGAGCCGGTCGCGGTCGAGCACCAGGGGGCTCCAGTCGTCGGGGCCACGGCCGAGCCAGGGCGATGCGAGGGGCTGGATGGCGCGCCAGCTGCGCTCGAGGTCGAGGCCGGGCAGGTCGTCCGGCGGCAGGCCGGGGTCCAGGCAGACATGGCCCAGTCGGCGCTGGCGGCTGGTGACGGCGCCCAGCAGTCCGAGGTCGTCGCTGCCGCTGCCGCGGGCCAGGAAGCGGCCGAACTGGAGGTCCAGGGCGGACAGCCGGCCGTCCTGGTGCCAGTTCCACAGTTGCCGTTCGAGTGGCATGGCCGCCATGCCTGTCAGTCTATCGCAGTGAGGGGTGAGGGGCGATACCCCGTAGGATGCGCAAAGGCGCGCAGCGCCGTGCGCATCGGATACCACCATCGCTGTCGACGGCACCTTCTTTGTTGGGCACGCTCGCTGCGCTCGCTTTGCCCAACCTACGGGTGCCACGAATAGGCCATGTGTGATACCCCGTAGGATGCGCAAAGGCGCGCAGCGCCGTGCGCATCGATGGCCGTG
>JALWSQ010000289.1 GCA_026993645.1 Thiohalobacter sp. | reverse complement strand
ATGGATGGCGTCCAGGGCCCAGCCCTTGCCCTTGGCGTAGGCATAGTTGAAGCTCACCATGGTGTGGGTGGCCGGCCGCCAGCTCAGGGCCATTTCGGCGCCGTTGAGGTTCACCTTGCCCGAGTTGGTGAACACGTTGGCCTTCTCTCCTCGTCCCATGAAATCCTCGTCCTTGACGGTGGTGATCCGGTCCTCGAGCTTGTCGTGGAAGGCCTTGAGGTCCAGGGTCAGGTGCCGGCCCGGCCATTTGCCCAGGTAACCGACCTCGAAACTGGTCAGCCGTTCCGGCTTGAGGTGGGGGTTGCCAAAGTGGGTATAGTCGATGGGGGTGCCGTCGGGGAAGCGCAGGGCCGCATCCACCGCATGTTCGAACAGGGTGGGCAGCCGGGTGGCACGGGAGACACTGGCGCGCAGGCCGTGGAGGCGGCGCCACTGGTAGTTCACCGCCAGCCGGGGCGAGACCCGGGTGCCCACCAGGTCGCTGTCCTCCACCATGGTGCTGAGGTTGACGACCAGGCGGTCACGCGGGTGCCACTCGGCCTGGCCGAACAGGCGGCCCAGATGGTTGTCCACCGTGTCCTCGCGGTTGAGCCAGCCGCGGGCCCGGACCCGGTCCAGGCGGAAGCTGCCGCCCAGCACCAGGCGCAGCCGGTCACCGGCCTGGAGCCGTTGCTGGATCTCACCCTCGAAGCGTTCCTCCATGGAACCGAAGGGGATCAGCAGGCGGGTGTCCTGTTCCCCCGGGAACTTGAGGGCCACCAGGGCCGGCGGGACACCGAACAGCTGGGACAACAGCGGCGTTTGTACATCCTCCTTGTTCTTGTTGAAGTTATGGTAGAGCTGGATCCGGGTCTCGTCGCCCGGGCCGCCGCGGTGGCGCCAGACGATCTGCTGGAAGCTGTAGGCGAGGTCCCGGTCACGCCGGGTGTCGGGATGGTCGGTGGCCGAACCCTCCTGGCGCGGACCGCCGTTGTAGCCCAGCAGCAGCTCCAGGTCGGTGTCCGGGCGCGGGTTGTAGATGGCATGGAAGTTGGCCAGGGACAGGCGCATGCCGTCGAAGCGGTTGTCGAAGCCATCGTCCTCGCGGTGCACCAGGGACAGGCGGTAGCGGAGATGACCCAGCCGGCCACCGTGGCGCAGCAGGCCCTTGCGGGTCTGGTGGTTGCCACGGAGGACATGGACGTCGGTGCCTTCCACCTCGCGCGGGTCCAGGGTGACGATGTTGATGGCACCGAGGAAGGAATTGGCGCCGTAGGCCGCGGCGTTGGGGCCGCGGATGACCTCGATGCGGGCCACGTCGTCGATGTCCAGCGCCAGGTCGGTCCAGAACACGCCGCCGATGAAGGGGCTGTAAACCGGGCGGCCATCCACCATGACCTGCATGCGGCGACTGTGTTCGTCGCTCAGGCCATGGTAGGTGGCGGTGGCGGTGTGGCCGTTGGCATGGGCCACCTGGAAGCCGGGCACCAGCCGCAGCAGGTCGGGGATGTCCAGGGCGCCGCTGGCCTCGATCATGGCCCGGTCGATGATGGTCACGGCCACCGGGGCCTCGTACTGGGGCTGGGCCAGGCGGGTGGCCGTGAGGACCACGGGGATGTCCTGCAGGAAATAGTCCTCGGTGGTATTGGCGGCGAGCCGTTGCGCCCCCACCGCCATGGCCGGGTTCCAGGCGGCCAGGACGGCGGCCAGGGCCGGCGCGCATCGGGCCAACCACCACCCGGGTCGCCGCTTGCTTGGATTTCGTCGTTTCATCTCGGGTGCTCCATCCGCCCGCCGGTGGTTGCCCCGGCGTTCGCCGCTATGGTGCAGGCTTTCGATCACGCCGTCAAAGAACCGCCGCGGCCCGGCGGATGCGGCCGCCGCGCCGTTGGATTACACTTGCGCACCATGACCCGTCCCACCCTGGAATCCTTCATCGGCAACACGCCCCTGGTGCGCCTGCAGCGGCTGACCGAGGGTCTCGGCAGCCAGGTGCTGGTGAAACTGGAAGGCAATAATCCTGCCGGTTCGGTCAAGGACCGGCCGGCCCTGTCCATGATCCGTCACGCCGAGGCCCGCGGCGACATCCAGCCGGGAGATACCCTGATCGAGGCCACCAGCGGCAACACCGGTATCGCCCTGGCCATGGTGGCCGCCATCCGCGGCTATGCCATGACCCTGATCATGCCGGAGACCATGAGCCTGGAACGGCGCCAGGTGATGAAGGCCTATGGCGCCGACATCATCCTGGTGTCGCGCGAGGCGGGCATGGAGGGGGCGCGTGATCTCGCCCAGGAGATGCAGGCCGAGGGGCGGGGCAAGGTACTGGACCAGTTTTCCAACCCGGACAACCCGCGCGCCCACTACGAGACCACGGGCCCGGAGATCTGGCGCGATACCGGGGGGGCGCTGACTCACTTCGTCAGCGCCATGGGGACCACGGGTACCATCATGGGGACCTCGCGCTACCTCAAGGAACGCAATCCCGCCATCCAGGTCGTGGGGGTGGAGCCGGCCGAGGGTTCCGCCATCCCGGGTATCCGGCGCTGGCCCGAGGCCTACCTGCCGGCGATCTTCGATCCGGCCCGGGTCGACCGTACCCTGGAGGTGACCCAGGCCGAGGCCGAGGAGACCACCC
>JALWSQ010000288.1 GCA_026993645.1 Thiohalobacter sp. | reverse complement strand
CCTGCAGGGATTTGAGGACCTGGACCACCTTGTAGTATTCCAGGTAGCCTGGGCCGATGCGCAGGATACAGAGGGTGAAGAAGCCGATCAGGGCCAGCACGATGAGCCAGCCGATGAGGGTCATGCCCCGTTGTCCGTTGGGATTGGTGTTCATGGTCCAGGCCTCGCTTGGTCCTATGGTGTAGACGATCGGTGCACGCGGCCGATGATGCGCACGGCGCTGCGCGCCTTTGCGCATCCTACGATCTACGATCATTTCGGTGTGATTCCGTGTGGTACCGTGGCTCGTCCTGATGCGCACGGCGCTGCGCGCCTTTGCGCATCCTACGTGCGGTGCCGTGGCGCATGTCCACCGGCGGATGTCCGGCCTCACCGGATCCGTTTGCCGATGCGGTCCCAGCCAATGCCGCCTCGGTCACTGTCCCAGTTCATCCAGATCATGAAGGCCTTGCCCACCAGGTTGCCCTCGGGCACCGGCCCGAAATATCGGCTGTCACGGCTGTTGTCCCGATTGTCGCCCATCATGAAATAGTACCCCGGCGGCACCACCGTCTCCCCCTCCCGGCTGTGCATGCCCGGCCGCAGCAGGATCTGGTGCTTCACACCATCCAGGTTCTCGATCTTGAGCTCGGAGCCGGAACTGGATATCTCCGCTCCCTTGCCGATGTAGGTACCCACCCGCTGCTGGGGCTGGCGCTTGCCGTTGATATAGAGCACCTTGTCATGATAGGCGATGTGATCGCCCGGCAGGCCCACCACCCGCTTGATGTAGTCCACGGAGGGGTCCTCGGGATAGCGGAACACCACCACGTCGCCGCGCTTGGGCTCGCCGGTGGCCAGGATCTTGGTATGGATCACCGGCAGCCGCACCCCGTAGGCGAACTTGTTGACCAGAATGAAATCGCCCACCAGCAGGGTCGGGATCATGGAGCCCGAGGGGATGCGGAAGGGCTCCACCACGAAGGAGCGCAGCACCAGCACCGCCAGGATCACCGGGAAGAAGGCGCGGGCGTATTCCACCAGCACCGGTTCCTTGGGCGGCCGGGCCGGGACCGCGCCGGCACCGCCGGCCTCGCCGGCGGCCGCGGCCGCCGCCCGCCGGCGCGGGGCGAAGAACAGGGCGTCCACCAGCCAGATGACGCCGGTGACGAAGGTGGCCAGCACCAGGATCAGGGGAAAGTTCAGTGACATGGAAGGGATTCTCCGTTATTTCTTGCCGACGTGCAGCACGGCGAGGAAGGCGGACTGGGGAATCTCCACCTTGCCGAACTGCTTCATGCGTTTCTTGCCGGCCTTCTGTTTCTCCAGCAACTTGCGCTTGCGCGTGACGTCGCCGCCGTAGCACTTGGCGGTGACGTTCTTGCGCAGTGCCTTGACCGTGGTCCGGGCGATGATGTGCCCCCCGATGGCCGCCTGGATGGCGACATCGAACATCTGCCGCGGAATCAGCTCCCGCATGCGCTCCGCCAGCTCGCGGCCGCGGGACTGGGCCTGGTCCCGGTGCACGATCACCGACAGGGCGTCCACCCGCTCGCCGTTGATGAGCAGGTCCAGCTTGACCAGGTCGGCCGCCTGGAAGCGCAGGAAATGGTAATCGAACGAGGCGAAGCCACGGCTGACCGACTTCAGCCGGTCGAAGAAATCCAGCACCACCTCGGCCAGCGGCAGTTCGAACACCAGCGATACCTGGCGGCCGAGGAACTGCAGGTTCTTCTGCACCCCGCGCTTCTCGATGCACAGGCCGATGACGTTGCCCAGGTAGTCCTGGGGCACCAGGATGTTGGCCTGGATGATGGGCTCGCGCACCGCCTCGATCTCGTTGGGCGGCGGCAGGCTGGCGGGGTTGTCGATCTGCACCACCTCGCCGCGGGTGGTGGCCACCTCGTACACCACGGTCGGCGCCGTGGTGATCAGCTCCAGCCCGTATTCCCGCTCCAGCCGCTCCTGCACGATCTCCATGTGCAGCATGCCGAGGAAGCCGCAGCGGAAGCCGAAGCCCAGGGCCTGGGAGGTCTCCGGCTCGAAATGCAGCGCGGCGTCGTTGATGCGCAGCTTCTGCAGCGCCTCGCGCAGGTCCTCGTAGTCCTCGGAACTCACCGGGAACAGGCCGGCGAACACCCGCGGCTGCACCTTCTGGAACCCGGGCAGCGGGGCCGCCGCCGGCCGGTCGTCCAGGGTCAGGGTATCGCCCACCGGCGCCCCGTCGATGTCCTTGATGCTGGCGATGACGAACCCCACGTCACCCGCCTGCAGCGCCTCGGTCTCGGTGCGCTTGGGGGTGAACACCCCCACGCTGTCCACCTGGTAGACGCGGCCGGTGGACATCACCCGCATGCGATGACGCTTGCGCAGGCTGCCCTGCACCACCCGCACCAGCGAGATGACGCCGACGTAGTTGTCGAACCAGGAATCGATGATCAGGGCCTGCAGCGGGGCATCGGGATCACCCTCGGGCGGCGGGATGCGGTGGACGATGGCCTCCAGCAGATCCCGCACTCCCAGCCCGGTCTTGGCGCTCACGCGCACCGCGTCCCTGGCCTCGATACCGATGATGTCCTCGATCTCCGCGCTCACCCGTTCGGGATCGGCCGCCGGCAGGTCGATCTTGTTCAGGACCGGCAGCA
>JALWSQ010000287.1 GCA_026993645.1 Thiohalobacter sp. | reverse complement strand
CGGTAGCCATCGAGCACCATGCCCGGCTCCAGCGGGGGCGGAAAGGGCAGCTCGGTCAGACGGCGATAGAAGTCGTCGCCATCGGCATCCGGCAGGTCCTCCACCTGCACCACCTGGCAACTGAGGTTGTCGTCGCTGCCGGCCTGCCGGGCCTGCGCCAGGATCCGCTGCACCCGTTCCTCGGGCGTGCCGCCCTCCGCCAGGATGCGGGCGAGGGTCTGCCGGTCGAGGTGATCGTGGACTCCGTCCGTGGTCAGCAGGAACAGGTCACCCGGTTCCAGGGCGAGACGACGGTAGTCGATCTCGACCTGGGCATCGATGCCCAGGGCCCGGCACAGGTAGTCCCGTTGCCCCCGCATGCGCAGACGATGATCCTTGGTGAGCTGCTCCAGCTCCCCCTCCCGCCAGCGGTGGATGCGGCTGTCCCCCACGTGAAACAGGTGGGCGGAATGGGACTTGAGCACCAGGCAGCTCAGGGTGGTGACCAGGCCTTCCCGGGCGCCCTGCAGGGCCTGGCCGCGGCCATAGAGCCAGCGGTTGAGCGCGGTGATCACGCGGCCACCGGCACGCTGCACGCTCCAGCTCTCCGGGGTGCTGTAGTAGTCGTGCAGGAACCCGACCACCGCACAGCGGCTGGCCTCGGCGCCGGCCTGGCAGGCGCTCATGCCGTCGGCGATGGCGGCGACCACGCCCTTGGTGGTGCGCAGGGGTTCCTCCGGCAGGGCGAAGTCGAGGCTGTCCTCGTTGGTCGCCTTGATCCCCGCCAGCGAGCGCTGCGCACAGCGCACCCGCAGACCGCGCGCCGGGGGGCGTGCCGGGCCCCGCGTGGCCGGCGCGCCGGGGTCGCCAACCTGGGCGGTTTCCGGCGTGCCGCCCCGGCGGGCCTGGTTGGAGAGGCTAGGTGACATCGATCAGCTCTACGCTGCCATCGGGCAGCACCTCGGCCATCTGGCCCGCCGGTTCCTCCAGGAACAGGGCCACCGCCAGGATGGTGACCGCGGCTGCCAGCGCGATGGTGAGAAAGAAGTAGTGGGGTGAGACGAAGGACAGTACGGTCAGGAAGACCACCGCCCCGATGTTGCCGTAGGCCCCGGTCATACCCGCGATCTGCCCGGTCAGACGGCGCTTGATCAGGGGTACCAGGGCGAACACCGCACCCTCGCCCGATTGCACGAAGAAGGAACAGAGCATGCTCGCGGCCATGGCCAGCAGGACCGGCCAGCGCGAGTCGATGGTGGCCATCAGCAGGTAGCCGGCCGCCAGCCCCGTCAGCAGGATCAGCAAGGATCGCTTGCGGCCGAACCGGTCACTGATGATGCCACCACCGGGTCGTGCCACCAGGTTCATGAAGGCGAAGCCGGAGGCGACCAGGCCGGCGGCCGTCTGTGACAGGCCGAAGGTATCGTGGAAGAAGCGGGGCAGCATCGAGACCACCGCCAGTTCGGAACCGAAGGTGACCAGGTAGGCCAGGTCGAGTACGGCGACCTGGCGGAAGCGGTAACGGTGAATCTCCGGCACGGGGCCATGGAACACCTCGCGGTTCACCTGGAGGATGCGGAAGCTCTGGAAACCGTACATCGCCACCAGGCCCAGATAGATCATATCGCAGCCCGCCGCGCCGAGCAGCCCGACCTGGTCCGGACCGAGCTTCCAGGTCAGCAGGGCGAGGGCACCATAGAGCGGCAGGTTCATGACCAGGTACAGCAGCAGGTCCCCGGGACTGGATACCTCCATGGCCCCGTTGCGCCGGGGTTTGAAGTAGGTGGAGCCGCGGGGCGTGTCCCGTACCGAGAGCAGGTAGACCAGCGCATAGACCAGGGTGAGGACGCCAGTGGCGAGCACCGCATAGCGCCAGCCGTCGTCACCTCCGAACAGCAGGGCGAGGCTGGGCAGGCTGAGGGCGGCCGCGGCGGAGCCGAAGTTGCCCCAGCCGCCGTAGATCCCTTCGGCAACGCCCAGCTGCCGGGCCGGGAACCATTCGCTGATGATGCGAATGCCGATGACGAAGCCGGCGCCCACGAACCCCAGCAGGAACCGCATCAGGGCCAGGTGCACGAAATCGTCGGCCAGGGCGAAGCCGAAACAGAGGAAGCTGGAGACGAGCAGCAGCAGGGCATACATGCGGCGGGGCCCGAAGGCGTCGACCAGCATGCCGATGACGATACGCGCCGGGATGGTGAGCGTGACGTTCAGGATGAGCAGGGTCTTGACCTGGGCGTCGGTCAGCCCGAGATCGGCCCGAATCGAGGCCATGAGCGGGGCGTGGTTGAACCAGACGAAGAAGGTGAAAAAGAACGCCAGCCAGGACAGATGCAGAATGCGCATCGGTCCCCTGAACGAAAACAGATCGATTCCTGATGCCGGCATGAGATGAACCCCCTGTGTTGGACATGTGCCAGCACCCCTGGGCAAGCGCCGTGCCAGGCGCCCGCCTGCCCATAGAAACAGTGACATGGACTGAAAGTGCCGGTTGGCGGTCCGGTCCCTGTGCCTCCTGGCGGTGCACTGGCAGGGCCGGTTGCACCTTCATGGATCCAGGCGTACCCGGGCGGCCCGCGGCGGGCGGTCGGCCCATTTCGGTGCCCCCGGGTGCCGCTGTGCACCACACTGGGGCAGGCGGGCGCGCCGCCGGCGGCGCACCGCATTTCCCGCGCGCCGGCAAATGTCCTGCAAGGACAGGCGGTTGGGCCTCCGTGGTGGCTGTCGGCAGTCTGTTGGCACGGGCCTTGTTATGGCCTCTCCCATTCGCAGCCAAGATCCTGGAGTGGTGACATGAAGGAAAAGCTGGTTCTGATCGGCAACGGCATGGCGGGTGTGCGTACCCTGGAGGAGCTGTTGCGGCTGGCACCCGACGCCTATGACATCGAGGTGTTCGGCGGTGAACCCTACGGCAACTACAACCGCATCATGCTGTCGCCGGTGCTGGCGGGTGAGAAGACCCTGGACGAGATCATGCTCAACGACGATGCCTGGTACGCCGAGCGGGGCATCCAGCTGCACAAGGGACGATGGGTGGAGGCCATCGACCGTTGCCATCGGCGGGTGCGCGCCAGCGACGGCACCGAGGCCGCTTACGATCGTCTGCTCATCGCTACCGGCTCCCGGCCCCTGGTCATCCCGGTACCGGGCAGTACGCTGCCCGGGGTGGTCAGCTTCCGTGACATTGCCGACGTGGATGCCATGCTGGCGGTCGCGCGCCGGCACGAGCAGGGACGGGCGGTGGTGATCGGTGGTGGCCTGCTGGGCCTGGAGGCAGCCAACGGGCTGATGAAGCAGGGTATGGCGGTGACGGTGGTCCACCTGATGGACCGGCTCATGGAGCGGCAGCTCGATGCCCCCGCCGCCAGCCTGTTGCGCACCTCGCTGGAGGCGCGGGGCATGCACTGCCTGTTGCAGGCGGAGACCGAGGCGATCCTGGGAGAGGACCGGGTGCAGGCGGTCCGGTTGCGCGATGGCCGCGAGCTTCCGGCGGACCTGGTGGTCATGGCGGTGGGCATCCGTCCCAACATCGAGCTGGCCCGCGCGGCCGGGCTCCATTGCGAGCGGGGCCTGGTGGTGGACGACACCATGCAGACCTACGACCCCCGCATCTATGCCGTGGGCGAGTGCGTGCAGCACCGGGGCGTCACCTATGGCCTGGTCGCGCCCCTGTTCGAGCAGGCGCGCGTGTGCGCCAATCATCTCGCCCGCCAGGGGATCGCCCGCTACCAGGGATCGGTGCTGTCGACCAAGCTCAAGGTGACCGGTATCGATCTGTTCTCCGCCGGTGATTTCCTCGGTGGCGAGGGAACCGAGACCCTGGTGTTCCAGGATGCCGGGCAAGGCCTGTACAAGAAGCTGGTGTTGCGCGACGACCGCATCGTCGGTGCCGTGCTCTACGGGGATGCCCTGGACGGCCCCTGGTACTTCGACCTGATGCGCGACGGCACCGATGTCGGCGAGAGCCGCAGCCAGCTGCTGTTCGGCCAGGCTCACCTGGGCGACGCCGGCCACGGCTTGGAGACGCGGGTGGCGGCCATGAGCGATGACAGTGAGATCTGTGGCTGCAATGGCGTGTGCAAGGGCGAGATCGTGCGCGCCATCACCGAGAAGCAGCTGTTCACCCTGGAGGAGGTGCGGGCCCATACCAAGGCGTCCAGTTCCTGTGGTTCCTGTACCGGTCTGGTCGAGGCCCTGCTGGCGCAGATCGTGGGCGGTGACTATTCGGTGCCGCCGCACCTGAAACCCCTCTGCGGGTGCACCGATCACACCCACGACGAGGTGCGCGGGGCCATTGCCCGGTACGGGCTCAAGTCCATTCCGGCGGTCATGGCGTTCCTGGAATGGAAGACGGACGATGGTTGTCCCAAGTGCCGCCCGGCCCTCAACTACTATCTGCTCTGTGCCTGGCCGGGGGAGTACCGGGACGACGCCCAGTCCCGCTTCGTCAACGAGCGGGTGCACGCAAACATCCAGAAGGACGGTACCTACTCGGTGGTTCCGCGCATCTGGGGCGGCGAGACCACCCCGGCCCAGTTGCGCGCCATCGCCGAGATCGCGGAACGGTTCGCGGTGCCGACGGTGCATGTGACCGGTGGCCAGCGCATCGACCTGCTCGGTCTGCGCAAGGAAGACCTGCCCGCCATCTGGCGTGAGCTGTCGGCGGCCGGCTTCGTATCCGGTCATGCCTATGGCAAGGCCATGCGGACCGTGAAGACCTGCGTGGGCCAGGAATGGTGCCGCTTCGGCACCCAGGATTCCACCGCCCTGGGGATCGCCCTCGAGCGCATGGCCTGGGGGGCCTGGATGCCACACAAGTTCAAGGCCGCGGTCTCCGGCTGTCCGCGCAACTGCGCCGAGGCGACGATCAAGGACCTCGGCGTGGTGTGCGTGGATTCCGGCTACGAGATCCATGTCGGTGGCAATGGCGGGGTCAAGGTGCGCGCCACCGACCTGCTGTGCCATGTTGCGACCACCGAGGAGGTACTGGAGTACAGTGCGGCCTTCATGCAGCTCTACCGGGAGCAGGCCCACTACGGTGAACGCACCGCGCCCTGGCTGGAACGGGTGGGGCTCGCATTCGTGCGGGAACGGCTGCTGGACGACGGCCCGGGCCGCCAGGCGCTGGCGGAACGCTTCCATCGGGCACAGCGTTTCGCCCAGGTGGATCCCTGGGGTGCACGCGCCGCCGGTGCGGAGCAACACGAATTCACGCCCATGCGCCGGGTCGGCTGACAGGGGAGAGGACAGATGCAGGCAGAGACGATGGAAATGGACATAGCAGTGAAGGGCGATGGCAGCGGTTGGATCCAGGTGGGCGCGCTGGCCGACATACCGCGGCGGGGTGCCCGCGTGGTGCGGCGGGCGGACGGCGACATCGCCATCTTTCGTACCGCCGATGACCAGGTGTTCGCGTTGCGGGATCGCTGCCCTCACCGGGGAGGGCCGCTGTCCCAGGGGCTGGTACACGGTCATCGCGTCGCCTGCCCCCTGCACGACTGGAAGATCCTGCTGGAGACGGGGCAGGCGGTGGCGCCCGACGAGGGGTGCGCCGCCCGCTTTCCCGTCGAGGTTCGCGACGGTGTGATCTTCCTCTGTCTCATCCCGGACGAGGGCGGCCCGAACCGGTAACAGCCTCGAAATCACACAGAACGACACGGAAACCTCCAGGAATGATCCGCTGCATGGGCCCGATTCGGCATACGGAACTTATGAACCCTGGATGTCCGGGATTCCGTGTACTACCGGATGATTCCGTGGCCGTCTGACAAAGGTTGACAGATGCTCTTTGGACGGAAGAAAAAGAACCCGATCAGGCTGCCCGACAAGGGCGTGGTCGAGTGGCGCTATACCACCTGCGGCTATTGTTCCACCGGCTGCTCCATCGAGGTGGGCCTGGACCGGCAGGGACGACCGGTGGCGGCGCGCGGGGTGGCCGACGCCGATGTCAACCGGGGCAAGCTCTGCATCAAGGGCATCCTGGAATACGAGCTGTTCCGCACCCCGGGGCGGGGGCGGGTGCCGCTGCTGCGGGGCTCCATACAGGCGCCGTTCCGCGAGGCCGGTTGGGACGAGGCGCTGGACCACATGGTGGCAGAGATGGTGCGCATCCAGGAGACCCACGGGCGCGACGCCTTTGCCATCGTCTCCACCGGACAGATCATGACCGAGGAGTTCTATACCCTGGGCAAGCTGGCGCGTGGGGTCATCGGCACCAACAACTACGACGGCAATACCACCCTGTGCATGGCTTCGGCGGTCTCGGGCTACAAGCGTTCCTTCGGCTCGGACGGTCCCCCGGGCTGCTACGAGGATTTCGAGCACACCGATTGCCTGCTGGCGATCGGATCCAACCTGCCGGAACAGCACCCGGTCATCTACTGGCGCATGCGCGAGGCCCGCGAGCGTCGCGGTTTTCCGCTCATCGTGGTGGACCCGCGGGTGACCATGCTGGCCCAGCAGGCGGACATGCACCTGGCGCTGAACCCGGGTACCGATGTGGTGTTGCTGAACGCGCTGGCCCACGTGATCCTGGACGAGGGATTGCAGGACCAGGCCTACATCGATGCCCATACCCAAGGTTTCGAGGCGTTCCAGGCCCTGGTGCAGCAGTACGATCCGCGTTCAGCCGCCGCCGTCTGCGGTATCGACGAGGATCGCATCCGCCACCTGGCCCGGCTGTTCGCCCGGGCGCCGGCGGCCATGACCATCTGGACCATGGGCATCAACCAGTCCACCCATGGCTCGGACGGGGTGGTGGCCATCAACAACCTCCACCTGATCACCGGCAACATCGGTCGACCGGGGGCGGCACCCTTGTCCATCACGGGCCAGAGCAATGCCATGGGCACCCGGGAATGGTCGTCGGCCTCGGGCCTGCCCGGGTACCGTTACCTGGAGAACCCCGACGACCGGCGTGAGGTGGCGCGTTTCTGGGGGATCGACGAGGATTTCCTGCCCCAGCACCGCGGCCTGTTCATGACCGACATCCTGCCGGCCATCGAGACCGGGCAGATCAAGGGCCTGTGGCTGGTGGCCACCAATCCCATGACCTCCATGGCCGATACGGCCCGGATCCGCCGCACCCTGCAGCGGTTGGAGTTCCTGGTGGTCCAGGATGCCTATGCCGACGTGGAGACCAACGAGTACAGCCACGTGTATCTGCCGGCGGCGCTGTGGGCGGAGAAGCAGGGCTGTTTCACCAACACCGAGCGGCGGGTGAACCTGGTGCGCAATGTGGTGGCACCCTACGGCGATTCGCGGCCGGATTTCTGGATATTCAACGAGATCGCGCGGCGTTTCCCGCGGACCGACAAGCCCCATTTCCCGGAGACCACGGAACAGGCGTTCGAGGAGATGAAGCAGCTTTCGCGCGGGCGGATGCTGGACATTTCCGGCATGGACTACGATCGCCTGGAGGTGGAACGGGGGCTGCAGTGGCCCTGCCCCGACGGGCAGGCGCGAGGCGCACGGCGGCTGTATACCGATGGTCGCTTCCAGCACCGGGATGGCCGCGCACGACTCATACCCCTGCCCTTCGTCGACAACAACGAGCGTCCCGACGACGACTACCCCATGTGGCTCAACAGCGGGCGGGTGGTGGAACATTTCCACACCCGTACCCGAACCGGCAAGATCGGCAACCAGAACAAGTTCAGCCCGGTGCCCTACATGGAGATCAACCCGGACGCCGCCGCGGCGCTGGGCATCGGGCATGGGGAGTATGCCCGGCTGGTGTCACGTCGGGGCGATGCCCTGGTGCTGGCACAGCTGACCCAGCGCGTTCCGCGCAACATGGTGTTCGTACCCTTCCACTATCACGAGTGCGTGAACCGGGTCAGCCTGGGCCTGCTGGATCCCCATTCCCGGCAGCCCGCCTACAAGCAGTGTGCGGTGCGGGTGGAGAAAGTCCAGGATCAGGAAGCGGCGGCACGCCTCGATCTGGCCGCCCGGGCATATTGACGATGGCCACGGAAGCACGCGATTCCGCTTGTTGCCGGGGCCGAAACCAAGGGATGAACAGCCGCTATGTACAAGGTGAGAGAGGACGAGCCAGAGTATGCCTTCGTGCCGCGGGTGGCACACCCGGAGACGAACCGTTACGGCAGGCCCATCCAGCTGGTGACGGAGCAGGATCCGCTGGCCGGCCAGAGCCTGAACATCAACGGTGACAGCGGGATCGGCAGCAACCCCGACCGTTACAAGCAGCACGGGTTCTACTTCAATGCCGACAATTGTATCGCCTGTCATGCCTGCGAGGCCGCCTGCGCCGAGAAGAACGCCACGCCCCCGCACCTGGCCTTTCGCTCGGTGGGTTACCTGGAAGGCGGCAGCTATCCGGCCGTTCACCGGCTCAATATCTCCATGGCGTGCAACCATTGCGACAACCCCGTCTGTCTCAAGGGCTGTCCCACGCGGGCCTACACCAAGTTCGCCGAGTACGGTGCCGTGCTGCAGGATCCGGACATCTGCTTCGGCTGTGGTTACTGCACCTGGGTCTGCCCCTACAATGCGCCCCAGCTCGATCCGGTGGCGGGCCACGTGTCCAAGTGCAACATGTGCATCGATCGCCTGGAGGCCGGGCTCAAGCCGGCCTGTGCCGCGGCCTGCCTCGGCGGGGCCCTGGACTTCGGCATCATCGAGACGACGCCGGCCGGATGCGACCAGTTGGAGACACGGATTCCGGGCTTCCCCGACCCGTCCATCACCCATCCCAACATCCGTTTCCAGCAGTCGCGGACCCTGCCGCGGGCGCTGCACCGCGTCGACAGCCGGCCGCTGCGCTACGTTCGTGACGACCCCAATGCCATGCCCGAACCGGGCGTCAAGGGGGGCCACCAGACCGGGTACCGGCCGGTGCCCGTGAGCGGGCAGCCACCACGGCGCTGGAACCTGCGCCGGCTGCGGTCACGCGAGGATCCGCTGGTGCTGTTCACCCTGCTCACCCAGGCGGTGGTCGGTGCCTTCGTCGTACTCTTCGCCGGTGGCCGGCTCGGCCTGGCGGCACTGGCCCCCGCCGCGCACCCGGTGGCCTATCCCCTGACCCTGTTCGGGCTGATCGGGCTGCAGACCCTGGCGCTGGTGGTGTCCACCCTGCACCTCGGGCGGCCGCACCGCTTCTACCGTGCCTTCAACAATCTCAGGTATTCACCGGTGAGCCGCGAGGTGGCCGCGGTGGCACTGTTCTACAATCTGCTCGGGCTGCATGCGGTGACCACGGGTTTGCCCCAGTTGTTCGCCTGGCTGCCGGCAGGATGGCTGGCGCTGGTGCGTGCCGGCAGTGGCTGGCTGGCCCTGCTGGTGGGGCCTGCCGCACTCTATTTCATGCACCGCATCTACCGGATCCCGGCCCGTCCCTTCTGGAACCATTGGCAGGTGCTGGCCGCCTTCATGGGCACGCTGCTCACCCTGGGGCCGGTCCTGGTGGGCATGGTCTACCTGCCCCTGGAGCGGGCGGCAGGGGCGGGGGGCACGACCCTGCTGCGGCTGCTGGCCTGGCCGGTCGTGGCGGGGCTGGTGCTGGAGGCGGTGGGTCTGTACCGGTTGGGGGTGCACCTGCGGCGCCACGGCGGCGAGGGCGAGGCCGCCTGGCGCCTGCAGGACCAGGACTACGGCCTGACCTGGCGTCTGCGCCTGGTGTTGATGGCGCTGGCGGCGGTCCTGGCGCTGACCCTGGCCTGGCCAGGGTTGTCGCCGGTGCTGGCGTGGCCCCTGGCCGGTGCGCTGGCCCTGGCCCTGCTGATCCAGGAGGTCCTGGGGCGGGCCCTGTTCTACGTGGTGGTGATTCCCACCACCCTGCCGGGCGCCTTCTTCTGGCGCAATCCCGGATTCCAGGCGCACGCGCGGACCTCGGGACTCGCGGCCCTGCCCCAGGTCGGGGTGCAGGTGGCGTCACACTGACCAGCGTATCCTGGGCGCCTGTCTCCGGGGGATCGACGACGAACTGGTAGGGGCCCGGGGCCGACCGCGATTCAGGGGGCCGGGGAGGGCGCCTTGCGCGGCACCACCCGGCCGCGGCCGGCCTCCGCCGGTGCCGGCGCCTGGGGTTCGTGATTCTTCTGCTGCTTGAGCTGTTCCAGCTTCTGCAGGATGCGTTCCGATCGTTGCAGCAGGTTGCGGGCCTCGGTGTTGTGGGGGTCCAGCCGCAGTATCTCCTGCCACAGCTGGCGCGCGGCCCGGATGCGCTGCTTGCTGTACAGGGCGCTGGCCTGCTCGTGCAGGGACTCGACCCGGGCCCTGACCGCGGCATCCAGGGACTGCTTGAGATCGCGCCATTCCGGGTTGTGGCGGTCGAGCCGGATCAATCGCGCCAGCAGCCTGCGGGCCGCGAGCAGATCGCCCTGGCCCAGTTTCCGGTAGAGCTGGCGGCGCAGGTGCAGCAATTCGATCCGGCCGTGGCTCGCATGGGCGGGCGGTTTCTTGCCGGGGCTGGGGTGGGT
>JALWSQ010000286.1:238-10418 GCA_026993645.1 Thiohalobacter sp. | reverse complement strand
CCATCCCGCCCTGCGCCAAGACCCCCACCGGGCCGGAGGCCATCCAGCCCAACACTCCGCTGGCGGGCATGCCGCTGGGCTGGCCGGCCGACCCGGACGACCTGTTCGTGGACGACGACGGCAACCCGGTGCGTCTGGACAAGGCCTTCTCCTGGGAATATCCGCTGGCGGTGCACGGCATGATGCACAATGTCATCACCAACGCCTGGCGCGGCGATCCCTATCCCATCGACACCCTGATGCTGTTCATGGCCAACATGAGCTGGAATTCGGCCATGAACACCACCGAGATCCGGCGCATGCTGAGCGACCGGGACGAGCAGGGCGAGTACCGCATCCCCTTCATCATCGTCTGCGACGCCTTCCAGTCGGAGATGGTGGCCTACGCCGACCTGGTGCTGCCGGACACCACCTACCTGGAACGGCACGACGTCATGTCCATGCTCGACCGCCCCATCTCCGAGTTCGAGGGGCCCATGGACGCGGTGCGGGTACCGGTGCTGCCGCCCAAGGGCGACTGCCGGCCGTTCCAGGACGTGCTCATCGAGCTGGCCGGCCGCCTGCGCCTGCCCGCCTTCGTGCACCCGGATGGCAGCCGCCGCTTCCGCGACTACCCCGACTTCATCGTCAACTACGAGACCGAGCCCGATTCCGGCATCGGCTTCCTCGCCGGCTGGCGTGGCAAGGGGGGAGAGAAGTTCATGCGCGGGGAACCCAACCCCCGCCAGTGGGAGATGTACGAGCAGAACGGCTGCGTCTTCCACTACGAGCTGCCGCGTTCCTACCAGTACATGCGCAACTGGAACCAGGGCTACCTGGAATGGGCCCAGCGCCACCGCCTCACCCGCTACGCCGAGCCCATCCTCATCCACCTGTACTCGGAGATCCTGCAGAAGTTCCGCCTGGCCGCCCAGGGCCGGACCCACGGCCGCCAGCCGCCGGACCACCTGCGCCAGCGCATCGAGACCTATTTCGATCCCCTGCCCTTCCACCACGAACCGCTGGAGGCCCAGGTCACGGATCTGCGCAACTACCCGCTGCATGCCATCACCCAGCGGCCCATGGCCATGTACCATTCCTGGGATTCGCAGAACGCCTGGCTGCGCCAGATCCACACCTACAATCACCTCTATGTCAACCCGCGCCTGGGCCAGGAACAGGGCTTCGACGACGGGGACTGGGTCTGGGTGGAATCGCCCTGGGGCAAGGTGCGCTGCCAGTGCCGCTTCTCCGAGGCGGTGGAACCGGGCACCGTCTGGACCTGGAACGCCATCGGCAAGGCGCCCGGCGCCTGGAACCTGGATCCGCGCGCCAACGAGGCACGCCAGGGCTTCCTGCTCAACCACCTGATCACCGAGGAGCTGCCCCCCGGCGAGGCGGGCACGCCCCTGTCCAACTCCGACCCGGTGACGGGCCAGGCCGGCTGGTACGACGTCCAGGTACGGGTCTACCCCGCCGAGCCCGGCGCCCAGTCCACCGCCCCCGAATGCAAACCCCTGCGCCCGGTGCCGGGCGAGCCGCGCCGCCCACGCCACTGGCTGGCCTGGTTCGCCGGGCGCCGGCGCTGACCGCAACAGGGAACCCCTGCCATGACTCAACTGGCCCTGGTCATCGATCTCAACGTCTGCGTCGGCTGCCATGCCTGTGTCACCAGCTGCAAGGAGTGGAACACCTCCGGCAGTGCCGGCCCCCTGCCCGACCACAACCCCTATGGCGCCGACCCCTCCGGCACCTTCTTCAACCGGGTACAGACCTTCGAGGTCGGCTGTTTCCCCAACACCCAGACCGTGCACTTCCCCAAGAGCTGCCTGCACTGCGAGGAACCGCCCTGCGTGCCGGTCTGCCCCACCGGCGCCAGTTACAAGCGGGCCGAGGACGGCATCGTGCTGGTGGACTACGACAAGTGCATCGGCTGCAAGTACTGCGCCTGGGCCTGCCCCTACGGCGCCCGCGAGCTGGACGAGCAGCAAAAGGTCATGAAGAAGTGCACCCTGTGCGTGGACCGCATCTACGACGAATCCCTGCCCCCGGCGGAGCGGCGCCCGGCCTGCGTGCTGGCCTGCCCCACCAGCGCCCGCCTGTTCGGCGACATCCACGACCCGGAGTCCGAGGTCTCCGAGGCCATCCGCGAGAACGGCGGCTACCAGCTGATGCCGGAATGGGGCACCCGGCCGGCCAATCACTACCTGCCCCGCCGGCGGGTGCGCATGGAGATCCACGCCGACGAGCTGGAACGGGTGGACAACCCGCTGCGCAAGGAGCGCCAGCAGCCGCGACCGGCGCTGGACGAACCCTCTCTGGACGACGTCACCAGCTGGTGAACCGGAGCGCCAACCACCACCCACCCACCAGGAACCGACCATGCATCCCGCGTTCTCCGTCATCCTGCTCACCACCCTGATCGGCGCCGGCCAGGGCCTGTTCCTGGCCCT
Source organism: Thiohalobacter sp. (assembly GCA_026993645.1). Classification (GTDB taxonomy): domain Bacteria; phylum Pseudomonadota; class Gammaproteobacteria; order Thiohalobacterales; family Thiohalobacteraceae; genus JALWSQ01. The sequence goes on along the minus strand of JALWSQ010000286.1, from coordinate 7,986 downwards.
CTACACCGACCAGGTCTACTCGGTGTTCCGCGTCATCCGCGCCCTCCCCCCCACCGCCAGCGGCCTCTACGCCATGGGCAGCCTGATCGCGCTGGTGCTGCTGGCGGCCGGCCTGCTGGCCTCCTTCTTCCACCTGGGACGGCCGGAACGGGCCTGGCGGGCCGCCAGCCAGTGGCGCACCTCCTGGCTCTCGCGCGAGGTCCTGCTGCTGCCGGCCTTCATGGCGCTGGTGGCCGCCTATGGCGGGCTCCACCACCTGGGCTGGGATCCGCTCCTGGCCCGGCTGGGGGACAGCATCCCGGTGCACCTGTCGCTGCTGGTGGGCGCGGCCGGCACCCTGGCCGCCTTCGCCCTGTTCATCTGTACGGGCATGATCTACGCCAGCCTGCGCTTCCTGCAGGAATGGGCCTCGCCGCTGACGGTGCTGAACTTCATTCTGCTGGGCACCGCGTCCGGCTTCACCCTGGCCGCCGGCCTGGCGGCCTGGCGCTGGCCGGCGCTGACCGGCTTCTACGGCCTCTGGGCCATCGCCCTGACCCTGGCCGCCGCGGTGCTGCGCACGGCCAGCCTGGTGCGCAACCACCGCCTGCGCCACCGCTCCAGCCCCCAGACCGCCATCGGCATCCGCCATCCGCAGATCGTGCAAAAGGCCCAGGGCGCCATGGGGGGCGCCTTCAATACCCGGGAGTTCTTCCACGGGCGTTCCGATGCCTGGGTGCGCCTGGTGCGCCACCTGTTCCTGCTGCTGGGATTCGTGCTGCCGGTGGCGGTGATGGCCGCCGGCCTGCTGCTGCCGGCGCCCCGGCTCCTCGTCCTGGCCTTCGCCCTGCAATACCTCGGGCTGGTGGCCGAACGCTGGTACTTCTTCGCCGAGGCCCGGCACCCGCAGAACCTCTACTACCAGGCGGCCTGAGCCGGGCAGGGCAGGGCGGGTACTTGACCGGGATCAAGGTTTCCCCCGGCCACCTCTGGTTTAGTCCACCCCCATGGCCGAACTGCACGACCGCTTCCAGCGCCGGATCGAATACGTCCGCCTGTCGGTCACCGACCGCTGCGACCTGCGCTGTTTCTACTGCCTGCCGCGGGGCTACCGCGACTTCGAGGCGCCCGACCACTGGCTCGGTTTCGACGAGATCGAGCGGGTGATCGCGGCCTTCGCCCGCCTCGGGGTGCGGCGGGTACGCCTGACCGGGGGTGAGCCCCTGGTCCGCCGCGGCATCACCGACCTGGCCCGGCGCCTGGCGGCCCTGCCGGGCATCGAGGATCTCTCCCTGTCCACCAATGCCACCCGACTGGCCCGGCAGGCCGGGGCCCTGCGCCGGGCGGGCGTCCGGCGCATCAACGTCAGCCTGGACTCGCTGGATCCCGCCAACTTCCGCCGCATCACCGGCGGCAAGCTGGACAAGGTGCTGGCCGGGCTGATGGCGGCCCGGCAGGCGGGGTTCCACCCCATCAAGATCAACATGGTGGTCATGCGCGGCGTGAACGACCACGAAGTGAACGACATGGTGGACTTCTGCCTCCGCCACGGGTTCACGCTGCGCTTCATCGAGACCATGCCGGTGGGGGAAACCGGCCGGCGGGCCGCCAGTCACTACCTGCCACTGGACCAGGTGCGGGAACGCCTGGCCCGGCAGTTCGAGCTGATCCCCGGTCTCATGCCCGGCGGCGGCCCGGCCCGCTACCTGCAGGTGGCCGGCACCGACCTGCGCATCGGCTTCATCACCCCCTTGTCACAGCACTTCTGCGCCACCTGCAACCGGGTGCGGCTGTCCGTCGACGGTACCCTCTATCTCTGCCTGGGTCAGGACCATGCCGTCCCCCTGCGCCCGCTGCTGCGGGCCGGCGCCACCGATACCGAGCTGGAGGCCGCCATCCGCCAGGCGGTGGCGCTCAAGCCGGAACGCCACGAGTTCGGCGAGCAACCGGGCCGGATCGTGCGCTTCATGGCCCAGACCGGCGGCTGAACCCTCAACCCGCCCGCGCGGCTCCCCATCCCTTTCCAACCCGAAGGCCCTGTTCAGCCGGTGTTAAGCCATCGGCGCGTAGTCTGATCCTCGAAGGCGGCAGGGTGCCCGGATGCACCGGCCCCGCCGCCACGCCCTTTCCACGGCAACAGAGGAGACGGATCATGAACAAGACACTCATCGCCATGGCACTGGGCCTGACCAGCCTGGCAGCCACACCGGCCTTCGCCCATCACCCCGGGCCTCTCCGCGGCCAGAGCTACATCGACGAGGCCCGGGTGGTCGACGTGGAACCCCTGGTGCGCTACGTCCGCGTGGCCGAGCCCCGGCAGGAATGCTGGGACGAGGAGGTGGTCACCGACTACGAGGTGGACGAGGACGACGAATCCGCGACGCCCATGATCCTGGGCGGCATCATCGGCGGCGTGGTGGGCCACACCATGGGCAAGGGCCGCGGGCGTGACGCGGCGACCATCGCCGGCACCATCCTGGGCGGTTCCATCGGCCGCGACATCGGCCGCCAGAACCACCGGCCGCGCCGGGTGCCCGCCCACCACCAGCGCACCCGCTGCCGCACCGTCAACGACTACCACGAAGAGGAACGGATCGACGGCTACCGGGTGACCTACCGCTACCGCGGGCACGAGTTCGTCACCCGCATGCCCCACAAGCCGGGCCGTCACCTCCAGGTGCGGGTCCGCGTCCAGCCCCTGCCCTGAGTCGGGGGCAGGGCAGGGCGCCGCCGGGATATAATGTCGGTGGTGACAGAAACGGGCAGCGCGGGAGACCACGGATGAAGATGCGAAACCGACCCTGGCTGCCGTTGCTCCTCGTCGTGCTCATGGCCCCCGCCGTACAGGCCCGGGGCCGCGGCGGGGAGGACGGCTTTCGGCCCCATCGCCACCCGCCCCGCGTGCGCTCCCTGGACGACGCGGTCGGCCTGATCCGGCATCGTACCCATGGCCGCATCCTCTCCGCCGAGCCCTTCAGCGACGACGACGAACGCGGCTACCGGGTGAAGGTGCTCACCCCGGACGGGCGGGTGCGCGTCTTCCGCCTGGAACGCGACGACTGAACCCGGGCCCATGCGGATCCTGCTGGTCGAGGACGAACGCGAACTGCGCGAACGCCTGGCCGCCAGCCTGCGCGACCAGGGCTACGTGGTGGACCAGGCGCCGGACGGCGACGAGGGCCTCTACCAGGGCCAGGAATATCCCATCGACCTGGCCATCATCGATCTCGGCCTGCCCGGCCTGGACGGAATCGAACTGATCCGCCGCCTGCGCGCCGCCGGGCGCGACTTTCCCATCCTCATCCTCACCGCCCGCGGCCGCTGGCAGGACAAGGTGGAAGGCCTGGAGGCGGGCGCCGACGACTACCTGGTCAAGCCGTTCGAACCGGAGGAACTGCTGGCCCGGCTGCGCGCCCTGGCGCGCCGCGCCGGCGGCTGGAGCCAGCCGGTGCTCCGCTGCGGCCCCATCGAGCTGGACCCCGGTCGCCAACAGGTGCGGCGCGACGGCCAGCCGGTGGATCTGACCTCCTACGAGTACCGCCTGCTCCACTACCTGATGCTGCATGCCGGCGAGGTGATGTCCAAGAGCCGCCTCACCGAGCATCTCTACGACGACGACAACGACCGCGACAGCAACGTCATCGAGGTCTTCATCCGCCGCCTGCGCCAGAAGCTGGATCCCGACGGCCGGCTGCAGCCCATCGAAACCCTGCGCGGCCGGGGCTACCGCCTGGCGCTGGCCCGGCAGAACCCTTGATGGGCTCGCTCAGCCGCCGCCTGGTGCTGACGGTCAGCCTCGGGGTGGCGGCCTTCATCAGCCTCACCGGGCTCAGCCTGGACCAGGCCTTCCGCACCGCGGCGCGCAAGGCGGTGCAACAGCGCCTGGAGGCCCATCTGCTGGGCCTGCTCGCCGTGGCCGAGATCGACGACCGGGGCCGGCTGCACATGCCGCCGCGGCTGCGGACGGCCGACCTGATGCGGCCGGGTTCCGGCCTCTACGCCCGTATCCTGGACGCCCGTGGCAAGACGCTGTGGCGCTCCCCGTCCACCGCCGGCACCCCGTTGCCCCCGCCGCGGACCCTGGCGCCCGGAACCCGGGCCTTCGAGCGCCTGGGCGGGGACGGCGGCTTCATCTACCGCCTGGGGGTGGCCTGGGACTATGCCGCCGGCGCCACTCGCCGGCTCGGTTTCAGCGTCTGGCAGTCCCCCGAGGCCTACCGCGCGCGGCTCCATGCCTTCCGCACCACCCTCTGGGGCTGGCTGGCGGGGCTGGGACTCGGCCTGGTGCTGGTCCAGGCGCTGGTGCTCCGCTTCTTCCTGCGGCCGCTGCGCCAGGTGGAACGGGAACTGGCCCGGATCGAGGCCGGCCAGGACGACCGCATCCGCGGGCGCTACCCACGGGAACTCGCCGGCCTGACCGACAACCTCAACGCCCTGCTGGATGCGGAACAGCGCCGCCGCCAGCGCTACCGTGATGCCCTGGCGGACCTGGCCCACAGCCTCAAGACCCCGCTGGCGGTGCTGCAGAGCGGCCTGGCGGAACGGGATCCGGCCACCCTGCGCGATCTGCTGCGCACCCAGACCGCGCGCATGAACGACATCATCGGCCATCAGCTCCAACGGGCGGCGGCGGCGGGGGGCGCGGCGCTGCGCCGGCCGCTGGCCCTGCGCCCGCTGGCGACCCGCATCCTCGACTCACTGCACAAGGTCCACCACGACCGGGCGCTGAGCGTGGACCTCGCCATCCCGCCGGAACTCCGGGTGCGGGCGGAGGAGGGGGATCTCATGGAGATCCTGGGCAACCTGCTGGACAACGCCTTCAAGTGGGCCCGGCACCGGGTGCGGATCAGCGCCGGGCGCACGGCATCGCCGCCCGCGGTCTGGATCCACGTCGAGGACGACGGCCCGGGGATCCCCGCCGACCAGCGCCAGCGCGTCCTGGAACGCGGGGGCAGGGCGGACGAACAGCGCCCCGGCCAGGGCATCGGGCTCAGCGTGGTGGCCGACATCCTGGCGGCCTACGAGGGTGAGCTGGTGCTGGACGACAGCGACCTGGGTGGCGCCCGCCTGCGGCTGGTGCTTCCCGACAAGCCCCAGGAGTCTCCCGGGTCAAGCCGCCGCCGTGCATGCCGCTAACAGGGGCAGGCCCGGGTTCAGTGCAAGGAGACGGGGATTGCCATGAGGATGCGATTACTGGCGCCGATGCTGATGGCCGCGGTGATGGCCCTGCCCGCTGCCGCCCGTGACGTCAACGGTCGTTACGCCGTGTTCGGGGCCGGCAACCGGACCTGCAGCCAGTACCTGCAGGCGACACGGCAGGGCGGGGCGGCCATCCGGCCCTTCGACGACTGGCTGCTCGGCCACCTCTCGGCCTACAACCTGCTGGTGGCCAACACCTACGACATGCTGGGCCACACCGATTTCGCCCACTTCGACCAGCGCCTGCAGCGCGACTGCCGCCAGCACCCGCGCAGCCGGCTGGTGGCGGCCGTCGCCCGGGTGATGGACGATCTCTACCCGCAGCGGGCGAATATCTCGCCCCGCCATTCCGGCTGGAACGAATTCCGGCCCGGCACGGGGCGCAAGGCCGGGACCACCAAGCCGCGCTAGCCCGGATCAGCGTCGATGGCGCTGGCAGATGCTGCGCTCGTCGGGATGCTCCACCGCGTCCACGATGGCCTGGACGAAGGCATCGATCTCCTCCGGCGTCAGCACTGACAGCATCCGGTCCATGACCGCGGGCGCGATCTCCGCCTGCACCGTCCGCCCGTCGGCCAGGCGCAGGCTCAGGCCCACGGCATGGAAGGCACCCGCCTCGTCCTGGCTGTCGGCGAGCTCGCTGTCGAGATCCATCATGCGGTCGTACTCCGCCTCCACCTCATCGATCAGATCGTCGTCCAGCGCCTCGGACAGCAAGACCGTGAACCCGGTTTCGTCCTGCTGGCGGCGGAAGGGGATGTCCCGGTCCGCCAGGAAGGCCTCGAACCGCTGGCAGGGTATCTCGTCGAAGAAGATGTATTCCAGCATCCGGCTGCCCTCCGTCGGGCCTGTGTACACCAGGGAAATGCGCGCGATCGGTCACCAACCATAGTCGTACAGGAAACCGAACAGTTCCCGGTCGCGATGGTAGGCATCATACCGCCCCTCGTAGCCATATGCCCTTCCCCGCGGACAATGGCGGGCGCTACCATAGCCCCAGGGGGCATAGCGGCCGTAGCCGTAATCGCCATACTCGTACCAGGTCACCACATGACGGCGATGGTGCGCATGATGTCGATGACGGTGGTAGTATCCCTCGTGATGGCGGTAGGCAGGGTAGGCATCGTCGGAATCCCCGTCGTCATCCGCCCGCACGCTGGCGGTCGCAAACAGCAGGCCCAGGGTCACCAGACCCAGCACCATGGGACGCAGGTCATTGAAAATGTTCATGCTCATGATGAAATCCCTCCAGTCGGCGGGCACCCCGATGGGCCCGGTTCGACTGCCATCCTGCACCCGCACGGCTGAATCCCGCCTGAACGGGCGCTGGCCGTGGCTGCTGCTCGGCCTGCTGGCGGTCGCCTGCGCCGGTCCGGCCCGGGCCTGGCAGACCGAACTCCAGGACGGCGCCCGGGTCACCGTGGATCCGGCCACCCATCGGGCCACGGTGCTGCGCAACGGCGTCCGCACCCCCCTGTGGGACGGTGTACACCGGCTCAAGGACGGTTCCATCCTGATCATCCGCTCCGGCGAGGCCGTGCCCAACGAGGCCGTGGTGTCGGCCACCCGCCGCCTGCCCCAGGCACCGGCCGCATCCTGGCAGGGGCGGGAGATCGTCGGCTACAGCCCCTGCGAACGGCTAGTGCGCAGGGTCTGCGGCCGCCACGACGAGTGCCGGGGCGCCGAGCCCTGCGACCTCTCCAACCAATTGTTGTCCATGGAAAAGGCCGAGCGCGCCAAGAGCGGCGCCCCCAACCTGATGACCGCCTCCAGCGGGCAGTGCCTGCAAGCGGAGCGGGATCTCGGCTACTTCCGCAGTTGCGGCCAGAAGGCACCGGCCACCACCGCCAGCGCCCCGCGACCGACCCCCCGTCCCGCGACCTCAGCCTGCCAGCAGCTGGTCTGGAAGGTCTGCGGCCTGCACGACCAGTGCGGCCAGAGCACCGCCTGCGACATGGCGCACCAGCTGCAACAGATGGCGCAACAGGAGCGCACGGCGGGCAATGGCGGCGCCACCCCCGTCTCCGAGAACCGCTGCATGGCCTCCCTGTCGGACCCGGCCTATTTCCCCCGCTGCCGCCAGGCCCCCTGACCCGGGCCCAATATCATCCCAGGCTTACAACGGAACGGGCGATTTTCCGATAGCCCGCCCCCGGTCGTGCTGCCATAATCGTTTCATGGCGGAAACCGATTGGATCGATGACATGAGCGCGCTGCGCCGCCGGCTGGAGAGGGTGGCGGAAAAGGGGACGTGGCGCGAACGCAACGAACTCGTACGGCGCCTGATCCAGGCGCAAGGCAGTTTGATCAGCCGTCTCAAGAACGGCTACGGGGGGTCTGAAGGGGGTCGTTCCTGATGACCCTATTGTAGTGGCCCGCACCTGTCGGTGGGGCAACTCCTCCATCCTGCCCCGGCTCGACCGGGGCTTCTTTTGTCCGCAGGCCGGCCCAGTTCCTCAGGTAGTGCCCCTATAGTGCTGTAAATTCGGATTGGCCACCGTGGCCGCCTCTCGTAGGATTGGTGTTGCGACATCAACCTGACCAAGAGGAGAAGCCACGATGGCCAAGTA
>JALWSQ010000286.1:0-228 GCA_026993645.1 Thiohalobacter sp. | reverse complement strand
TTTTTGTTAAACTTCCCGAACAACATCTTATCCAGCGTGCCATCCGCTTTCTTCTGTGTTACTAGTCCAACTATTAGATATGGTTGATCTGGCTCTCCATGCTGGTAGTGCCCCTATAGTGCTGTAAATTCGGATTGGCCACCGTGGCCGCCTCTCGTAGGATTGGTGTTGCGACATCAACCTGACCAAGAGGAGAAGCCACGATGGCCAAGTATGAGATTACGGTGA
>JALWSQ010000285.1 GCA_026993645.1 Thiohalobacter sp. | reverse complement strand
CGCCATCACCTCCTGCACCAACACCTCCAACCCGTCCGTGATGTTGGCCGCCGGGCTGCTGGCCCGCAACGCCCGGCAACGGGGCCTGCGGGTCCGCCCCTGGGTCAAGACCTCGCTCGCACCCGGTTCCCGGGTGGTGACCGAGTACCTGCGCCGCGCCGGCCTGCTGGACGACCTGGAGGCCCTGGGTTTCTTCGTGGTGGGTTACGGCTGCACCACCTGCATCGGCAACTCGGGCCCCCTGCCGGAGGCGGTGTCACGGGCCATCGCCGAGGGCAACCTGTCGGCCTGTGCGGTGCTCTCGGGCAACCGCAACTTCGAGGGCCGCATCCACGCCGAGGTGCGCATGAACTACCTGGCCTCACCCCCGCTGGTGGTGGCCTACGCCATCGCCGGCCGCATGGACATCGAGCTGGCCACCGAGCCCCTGGGCCGGGATGCGACCGGCCAGGACGTGTTCCTGCGCGACATCTGGCCGGGCAGCCAGGAAATCGCGGCCACGGTACGAGCCAGCGTCACCGCCGACGCGTTCGGTCAGGTCTACGCCGACCTGTTCCGGGGCGAGGATGCCTGGCGTGAACTGCCGGCATCGACGGCCAAGCTGTTCGACTGGCCGACGGACTCCACCTACATCAAGCGGCCGCCCTACTTCGATGGCATGACCCTGGCGCCGCCGCCGGTGACGGACATCCAGGGTGCCCGCGTGCTGGCCCTGCTGGGGGACTCGGTGACCACCGACCACATCTCGCCGGCCGGCGCCATCAAGCCCGACAGCCCGGCCGGGCGCTACCTGCTGGAACAGGGGGTACCGCCGGAGCGGTTCAACTCCCTGGGTTCGCGCCGCGGCAACCACGAGGTCATGATGCGGGGCACCTTCGCCAACATTCGCCTGCGCAACCTGCTCGCACCGGGTACAGAGGGCGGTGTCACCCTGCACCTGCCCTCGGCGGAGCAGATGAGCATCTTCGACGCCGCCATGCGCTATCGCGACGAAGGGGTGCCACTGATCGTCATCGCCGGCCGCGAATATGGATCCGGCTCCTCGCGCGACTGGGCGGCCAAGGGCCCGCGCCTGCTGGGGGTCCGGGCGGTGATCGCGGAAAGCTATGAGCGCATCCACCGCAGCAACCTCGTCGGCATGGGCATCCTGCCGCTGGAGTTCCTGCCGGGGGAGAATGCCACCAGCCTGGGCCTCAGTGGTCACGAGACCTATGCCATCGAGGGGCTCGACGAGGGCCGCGCGTCCGAGGTCGGGGTCGTCGCCACGCCGGATGGCGGTGAACCGGTGCGGTTCCGCGCCCGGGTACGGATCGACACCCCCCAGGAGGTGGCCTATTTCCGCCATGGCGGTATTCTTCCCTACGTGCTGCGGCAACTGGCGGAAAGGCAATAGAGGAAACGGCATGGATCTCGACCGACTCACGGCGGTCTCGCCCATCGATGGACGCTACGGCGGCAGGACCGAGGAACTCCAGGCGATCTTCAGCGAATACGGGCTGATCCGTCACCGGGTCCTGGTGGAGGTACGCTGGCTGCAACACCTGGCGGCGCAACCGGCCCTGGAGGAAATCCCGCCCCTGTCGGCCCATGCCGGCCAGATCCTCGACGGCATCGTGGAGAACTTCACCACCGCCGATGCGCAACGGGTGAAGAACATCGAGCGCACCACCAACCACGATGTCAAGGCGGTGGAATACTTCCTCAAGGAGAAGATCGCCGGCAACCGGGAACTGGAGACGGTGGCCGAGTTCTTCCACTTCGCATGCACCTCCGAGGACATCAACAACCTGGCCTATGCCCTGATGCTGCGCGAGGCCCGGACCCAGGCCCTGCTGCCCCTGATCGACGAGATCCTGGATGCCATCGTCCGCCTGGCCGGGGAACTGGCCGAGGTGCCCATGCTGGCCCACACCCACGGCCAGCCGGCATCGCCCACCACCCTGGGCAAGGAGATGGCCAACGTCGCCTACCGCCTGCATCGCCAGCGCCGGCAGCTGATCGAGGTACCGCTGCTGGGCAAGATCAATGGTGCCGTCGGCAACTACAACGCCCACCGTGTCAGCTACCCGGAGATCGACTGGCCCGCCCTGGCACGGGCGTTCGTGGAATCCCTCGGCCTGACCTGGAACCCCTACACCACCCAGATCGAACCCCACGACTACCTGGCCGAGTTCTTCCACGCCCTGTCCCGGTTCAATGTCGTCCTGCTGGACTTCTGCCGCGACCTCTGGGGCTACATCGCCTTGGGCTACTTCCGCCAGAAGACGGTGGCGGGCGAGGTGGGCTCCTCCACCATGCCGCACAAGGTCAACCCCATCGACTTCGAAAACGCCGAGGGCAACCTGGGCGTCGCCAACGCCCTGTTCCACCACTTGGCCGAGAAACTGCCGGTCTCGCGCTGGCAGCGCGACCTCAGCGATTCCACCGTGCTGCGCAACCTGGGCGTGGGTATCGCCCACAGCCTGATCGCGGGTCACTCGGTACTGCGCGGCATCGCCAAGCTGGAGGCCGACCGGGAACGGCTGGCAGCGGACCTGGATGCCAACTGGGAGGTCCTGGGCGAGGCGGTGCAGACCGTCATGCGGCGCTACGGCATCGAGAAACCCTATGAGAAGTTGAAGGAGCTCACCCGCGGACGACGCATCACGGCCGATGACCTGCGGCAGTTCGTCCGCCATCTGGACATCCCGGCCGCGGCCCGTAACCGGCTGCTGGCGCTGACCCCGGCCGACTACACCGGGGATGCCGCCGAGCTGGCCCGCGCCATCCGCAACGAAATCTGAGTCCCTGTTGCACAAGGCCTTTTCCGGGCCTTCCCGCAACGGGACCGGGCATAAAAAAACACTTGCATTTTTCCTTGATTCATGTCATAGGACTGACATGGATCCGGATGGCCCCGACAGCCTGCCCTTTGTCATCGCCACCGCCGACTGGAAACAGGATCGGGCGGCCATCCGCAGCGTACGCGAGGCCGTCTTCATCCACGAACGGGGCATGGACCGGCGCGCGGAATGGGACGGCGTGGACCCGGTCTGCATCCACCTGCTGGCGTACACCCTGGAGGGCCAGCCCCTGGCCACGGCACGCATGACGCCGGACGGTGTCATCGGGCACATCGCGGTCCTGCACGCCTGGCGCGGCCAGGGCATCGGCAGCGCCCTGCTGCAGACCCTGGTGGACCTGGCCGCGGCCCACGGCCTGGAGCGGGTGTTCATCGACAGCCGGCCCGAGGAGCGCGAGTTCTTTCACCGCCACGGTTTCCTGGCCGATCCGGCGGCCGACCCCGGGGCGCCCACCCTGCGCATGGCCCGGCATTGCACCGACCCCGAGGATCCAGCCTGCTTCGACAGCTCGTTGAGCCCGGCCCGACCGGCATGACATCCTGCCTGCCGCGACCGCCACAGGGCCTGTACCTGGCCACCCTCTGCCTGGTCCTGACCGCCTGGGCGGCCATCGTGCCCGCGGGGGAACCCTTCCAGGTGGTACCCCTCCGGCACCGGAGCGCAAACGAAATGATCCGGCTGCTGCGGCCCCTGCTGCAGCGCGGCGAAGCGATCTCCGGCACCGGCGACCGGCTGGTGCTGCGTGCCCCAACCGAACGGGCCGGGGAACTCCAGCGCCTGGTCCGGCAGCTGGATCGACCGCTGCACCGGATCCGCATCCAGCTCCGCTATGCCTCCAGCCCGCCTCGGGCGGCAGACCCCGCCCGCCACGTCCACCGCACGGTGCCGGACCGGGACAGGGCCCTGTACCAGGTCACGGGTCTGGAGCAGCGGCCGCTGTTCATCCGCTTCGGCCACGCCATGCCCATACCCACGGGCCTCTTTCCCGACCTTGCCCTGGAGCCGACAGGAGATGGAAACCAGGGCATTCGTTATCAGCCACTGGTTTCCGGCTTCTATGCCGTTGCCCTGGTCCAGGGCAGGACCGTGCGCCTGGACATCAGCCCCCGGCGCGAGGTCCTGGCATCCGGGGGTGGGGGCGAGATCCGCCTGCAGGGACTGGTAACCCGGGTCCGGGGCCCACTGAATCACTGGCTCTACCTGGGGGGCCGCCGGCACCCCCCTGCCCCGGCGACCCACGCGGCCAGGATCCATCGCACGGAGCCCCGGAACCCCGCCGACTTCGGCTTCTGGGTCCGGGTGGTCGTCCTGCCCTGAGCGGGCTGGCCAAAGGGCCCCGTGTAACCTAGGATACAGACCGGGACCGCGGGCCGACGCCACAATCGATCCCTGTGGCGCGGGGCGGGCGCCGTACCCGGCCCCGCGCCCGCCGAGCCAGATGGATTCATTAGAAAACAGCGAGTTGGGGGCCGTGGCACGAAATCCGGCGGCGTGGAGCGGGGAGGGCTCCACGGCAATTCGGAGTGCCAGGGGATGGATATTGCAACGGCCTGCCACAGCTCAGGGTGAAAACGACCGAGGGAGCACGCATGTATAGCCAGGCCAATGATGGCACCCCCTCCGGCACCCCGGATCCGGTTGCCAGCCCGTTGGGGCAGATCCTCGAAAACTATCCGGAACTGGAGGCCTGCGTGGATGCCCCCTGCCGGGCCATCCTCGCCCACTGCGCCGAAACCGCGTTCGAACCGGGCACGATCCTGTTCCAGGAATCGGATCCCTGCCGGAACTTCATGTGGCTCACCGAGGGTACGGTGCGCATCTACAAGCACTCGGAGGAGGGGCGGGAACTCACCCTGTACCGGGTGAACCCGGGGGAGCTCTGCCTGCTCTCCATCAACAGCCTGCTCAGCGACCGGCCCTACCCTGCCGCTGCCCGGGCCGAAACCCCGGTGCGCGGCCTGGCCATCTCCGGCCTGGATTTCCAGCGCTGTATCGACGAATCGGCCGGTTTCCGCCGTTACGTCCTGGGCACCCTGAGCGAGCGGATCAATCACATGATGACCCTGGTGACCGACGTGGCCTTCCGCCGCCTGGACCTGCGGCTGGCATGCCTGCTCGGCCATCTGTTCGAGCGTTCGTCCGGGGAGCCTTTGCGCTGCACCCATGCCCAGCTGGCACGGGAACTGGGCACGACACGGGAGGTGATCAGCCGCATCCTCAAGGAATTCGAACACCAGGGCTGCGTGCGCCTGGAGCGCGGGCGCATCCATCTGGAGTCCGAACAGGGGTTGGAGTGGTTCGGCCAGAAGAATGCCTAGCCGCTTCTGTGCCCTCACGCACAGATTTTCCGCTGCGCCTCGGCTAGACTCTCGCCTGCGTTTCCGCTACAACCCTCTTACGGAAACGCCCTGTGACGGACGGAGGTGGTGGTCGCCATGACACACCCTCCCTTCTACCCCCCGAAGAAGGTTCGGGCCGATCACGCCTCCGTCCTCTTTTTTTCGCGATGGATTCCTTCCGTTGCCCTTCAACCCAGACGGCGGCTGCTGGCTGCGAACGTCCGTGCCAGGTCGCGTGCCCAGGGTGGGTCCAGGTGCCACAACCGATCCAGGTCCGCCGGGCGGTCCAGGTCCCACAACCTGGGCAGTTCGATCCAGCGCTGACCAGCGGCCGCCAGTTGCGCCCGGGTCTGGGCCAGCACCCGATCGGTTCCCCAGGCCACCCCCTTAAAGGGCACAGGCTGGGAGGCACGCAGGCCCAGCAGCAGGTAACCGCCATCCTCGGCCGGCCCGAGCACGGCATCGGCATGGGCCAGGGCGGTACGCGCCCGGCGCAGGTGATCGGCTTCCAGGACCGGGCAGTCCGAACCGATGAGCACCACCCGCACAGCCCGCTGCCAGGCATCGGCAAAGGCATGCGCCATGCGTTGCCCGAGATCGCCCGTCCCTTGGGCGACGAGGCACCAGCCACTCTGGCGTGCCAACCGCCGCAACAGTGGATGCTCCGGATCGTCGGCCCGACAGGTGACCCGGTCGTAGCCCGCACTTGCGGTCACGGATGCCAGGCGTTGCAGCAGGGCCGCCTGCAGCCGGGCCGCACCCGCGGCACCCAGGGCCGGCCACAGGCGGCGCATGACCCGTCCGGCCACCGGGGCCCGGGTCAGGACCACCAGTTCGGAACCCTCCGCTCCATTCATCGGACATCCCGGTAGTACCGGGCGAGGCGCTCCGTGGACAGCCCCAGGGCGTGGGCAGCTCGCAACAGCCACATGCGCAGAACGGTGCGCCATACGCCGCCCTGTTCCCAGCGCCGGCCCGACGCCAGGATGCGCGTCCGCAGGCAATGGGGGCGCTGCCGCGAACGGAGACGCCGGCTGAGTTCGATGTCCTCCATGAGCGGGAGGTTCGGGTAACCCCCGACCGCCTGGAACAAGGCCCGGGAAACGAAGATTCCCTGGTCGCCGGTGGCGATGCCGGTCAGGCGGGAACGCTGGTTCATGCTCCAGCCCACCAGCCGCAGCCAGCGACTTACGCCGGACAACCGGACATCGAACCGGCCCCAGCCATCGCCATGCGCCAGTGCCTCAAGGATCCGCCGGTCCGCATCGTCCGGGGGCCTCACGTCGGCGTGCAGGAACCAGAGGACCGCCCCACGGGCGGCATGGGCACCGGCATTCATCTGCCGGGCCCGGCCCCTGGGCGCCGACAGCAACCGGTCCACCAGGGGGCGAGCCAGTTCGGGGGTCCCGTCCCGGCTGCCCCCGTCCACCAGGATCAGTTCATGACCACGGCCCCGGAACGGCTGCAACGCCTTCAGCGTGGCGCCCAGGATCGCCGCCTCGTTCAATACCGGCATGACGATGGAGATCAAGCGAGCGCGCCTCCGCAGCTGCTGCCCTGCCCCGCGGTACAACCGTAGCAGTGATCGGCCACACGGACCGGCCGGCCCTCCAGGCCGGCGGGATCGAGCTGGCTCAGGTGCAGCGGCCCGCCCGCGGCCAGACCCAGGCCCAGCATCTGGTTGAAGTCGCAGTCGTACAGGTACCCCCGCCAGTCGATGCTGACCAGGCTGCGGCACATGACCGAGGCCAGGTTGGCGGGCTGGTGGGCACCGCGCAGCAAGTCCAGGTAGGCATCGAATTCGCCACGGGAAATCAGGGTGCTGCCAAAGCGCTGGATGGGCATGTTGGCCAGGCTCAGCAGCCGATTGAAACGGACCCCGGCCCGCTGCTCCAGCTCACGCCGGTAATCGGCCTCCAGCTGCGCCTGGGGGGGCGGCAGGAAGGGACCGCCCGGGTTGTACATCAGGTCGAGCTCCAACGACCCGGCGGGATCGCCGTATCCCAGCTCATTCAGGCGGCGCAGGGCCTCGATACTGCGTTGGTAGACATCCGGTCCACGCTGGGCATCCACGTTGGCGGCGGTATAGCAGGGCAGCGAAGCCACGATGGCCACCCCCTGCTCGGCCAGGAACCGGGCCGTGTCCTCCTGCCCCGGTTCCAGCAGCACGGTGAGATTGCAGCGGTCGATCACCCGCAGGCCTGCCGCCCGCGCCCGCTGCACCAGGTCACGGAAGCCGGGGTGCAGTTCCGGCGCACCCCCGGTGAGATCCAGGGTCGTGGCCCGGGTCCGCAGGGCGAAGTCCAGCACGGCCTCCAGGGTGGCGGCATCCATCACCTCGCGGCGTCGGGGACCCGCGTTGACATGGCAATGCAGGCACGACTGATTGCAGCGGTAACCCAGGTTGACCTGGACGGTCTCCAGGCGCCCGCGCCGGGGGGCCGGGAAATCCGTGGGCAGCAGGCGCGGCAGCGTGGGATGCATGGGTAGGATGGTAGCCAGCCCCGGCAGGCGGCACAAGCGGACCCGTACCCGCCCGTCAGCCGCTGTCTGTATCCTGGATTACTGACAGCCCTCGGGCTGGCGGCGCACAATGCCGCCTCCCGTATGGCACTTCGATCCGAGCGAATCGCAGAGGAGGACAGCGTGACAGTCAAGGTCGTTCGCCAACTGGGTGGCCGCACCGTCGAGGCCGTGGCGGTGTTCGGCGATGCACCCACCCCTGCCTACTGGATCGGCCGCATCGACGGCCGCACCCTGCCCCGCACCTTCGCCTCCGCCAAGGAGGCGCTGCGCGCCGCAGCACCCGATACCACCCCCGTTCCCACACCCCTCGACCCGGCCCGGTTGCTGCGGGTTCCCGGCTGAGCACCCCGGCAGGTGCGGGCCGGCGCCGCCGGCCCGCGGCCAGGCTCGCTGGCGCCGCAATACCAAGAAATCACGCGAGGAAGATCGCGCAACTGCGCGAAAAGAAATGGCGTCCCCAACGGGATTCGAACCCGTGTCGCCACCTTGAAAGGGTGGTGTCCTAGGCCGTCTAGACGATGGGGACGGTGCTTCACCAAAAACACCCCCCGGCGCCGGCCCGGCAGTCCGGGGGGTGGATAGCGGTCATGCATGGATGATCTGGTGGAGCCAGCCGGGATCGAACCGGCGACCTCTACAATGCCATTGTAGCGCTCTCCCAGCTGAGCTATGGCCCCGCGAGCCGGGAACTTTAAGCCAGCGGCCCACGCCTGTCAACCAAGTGACCGGCTGCCTATCTGTGGCGAGCGGGCATGACGGCCGGAGGCCGGCACTGGCGTGGAATCCTGCCATCGGATAAAGTGAAATCATTGGCTTGCAACAGCCCTGCCGCCCTGGAGCCCGGCCGTGCCCCTGGATTTTTCGGTCAACCAGTTGTCCAGTCAGATCTGGTTCCAGTTCCTGCTGGTGGGCATGCTGGGTTTTCTCACCGGCCTGCAGCTGCGGGAGTACTTCCTCAGCAAGGAACGTCCCTTTTCCCTCGGCACCAGCCGCACCTTCACCTTCATCGCCCTGCTCGGCTACGTTCTGGCCCGGCTGGATCCGGACCTGCGCCTGTACCTGCTGGGCATGGCCGCCCTGGTCGTCCTCAACGGACTGTTCTATATGCAGAAACTGCGTATCGGCCAGACCGGTGTACTGCAGATACTGATCAGCTTCCTGGTCTATGGCTACGGCCCGGTGAGCCTGTACCTGCCGCTCTGGTTCCTGATCCTGCTGTTCGTGTCGGTGGTCTTCGTGCTCAGTGCCAAGCCGCTGTCCCACCGCCTGGTGCGCAAGCTGGACCAGCGCGAGCTCCTGGTGCTGGCCAAGTTCCTGCTGCTGTCCGGCGTCATCCTGCCGCTGCTGCCGAACCAGCCGCTGACACCGGCCCTGCCCGCCTCCCCCTTCCGCATCTGGGTCGGTGTGGTGGTCATTTCGGGCATCTCCTACCTGGGCTACATCCTGAAGCGGTATTTCTTCCAGCATCAGGGCTACCTCATCACCGGCATTCTGGGCGGACTCTACTCCAGTACCGCCACCACCCTGGTTCTGGCGCGCCGCAGCCGTAACCACCAGGAGGCCGCGCCTCGACTGGTGGGTGCGGCCGTCGCCGCCACCGGCATGATGTACTTCCGCCTGCTGCTGTTGATCCTGTTTCTCAACCCCCGCTTCCTTCCGGCCACCTGGCTGCCGCTGGTGCTGCTCGGCCTGGCCAGCCTGCTGCTGTCCGCCTTCGCCATGAGGGCCCAGGCCCGGCTGCCCATCGAGAACCGCGACCAGCGTATCGCCAACCCACTGGAACTGGGCGTGGCCTTCCTGTTCGCCTTCCTGTTCGTCATCATGCTGGTCCTGACCCAGTTCGTCATCAGCCGCCTTGGCCAGCCGGGACTCAATGCCCTCGCCTTCGTGACCGGCCTGACCGACATCGATCCCTTCGTCCTGTCGTTGATCAACGGCCACTACCTGGGCATCGCCCGACCCCAGCTGGCCACGGCCATCCTGATCGCCGCCGGCAGCAACAATCTGCTCAAGGGGCTATACGCCGCCTTTCTGGGTGAACGCCGCACCGGGCGGCGTATACTGGGATACATGGTCCTGCTGGCCCTGGCCACCTTCCTGGCGGCCTTCGCGCTGTCCCTGTGGGGCCATCCGTAGTAGGTCGTCACACAGGCCGTTTCCAAGTCCGCAAGGAGGTCCGCCATGCCCCATCCTCCCCACTGGATCCTGTCCCGACTCTGGTTCGCCCTGGGCCTCCTGGCCTGCTGGCCAATCCATGCGGCCGCGGCACCGGCGACCGGGCCGGCCGCCGCCCGCGCACCCATGATGGCCACAGCGACGCCCGGTTACCTGGGTATCCGCGTCGTACCCCTGCCGCCCGCCGTCAGCGCCCAGATGCCCCGGCAGTACTGTCACCAGGGCGTGCTGGTCGTTGGGGTCGCTCCGGGATCGCCCGCCGAACGGGCCGGCCTGCAACCCTTCGATGTCCTGCTCCACTACGAGCAGCAGCGCATCCTGGACCCACGCCAACTCCAGGCCCTGCTGCGCCGCGGCCATGCCGGCGACCGGGTCCAGTTGCAGCGGCTGCGTCACGCGCGGGTCAAGACCCTGGACATCGTCCTGGCCGCACGGCCCCTGCCGGCGTGGCGCGGGCTGCCACCACCGGCCGGTCCGGCGTGGAACCGGCCGGGGGCAGCCTGGCCGCCGTAAGCGTCCATTCCTGACCGCTATTGCGCCTAGCCTGATTATCTGAGCCGCTTTTTCTTCTTGCCGGTCGGTGACTGTGGATTGACGGTACCGGCATCCTTCACTGCAGAGAGCAGATGTGGCG
>JALWSQ010000284.1 GCA_026993645.1 Thiohalobacter sp. | reverse complement strand
TGGGCTTTCGGTACTTCTCAAAACCTTCTTCGGCAAGCGTCTGCTGGCGCATTCCACGGCTCCGTAATAATGGGTCAATGGATATGCATATTATGGACGAATCGACGAATAAATCAGAGGTTCCTTATCAATAAAACGATAGATTTTGCCGCCGTGTTAACAGTCGAACGGCGTGTGATTTCAGGTCAAGGTGGATAGACAAACGAAGGTCCGTATGGGCGGCATGACATGCCGACGAGCGGCCGATAGGCAGCAATAGGGCGGTGGATAGACACCATTTTCGCGCTCCACACAGGCTCCATTCGCGCTCCATTTTTGCGACCATGAGAGACAATGAGGGACAAGGCGAGGGGGGTGGGTAAAACGAAAAAAGCGCTGAAAAATCAGCGCTTTTTGTGGTTTCTGGTGGCCTGTGATAGGCTATTGAATTGGTGCCGAGGAGAGGACTTGAACCTCCACGGGGTTTCCCCCACTAGTACCTGAAACTAGCGCGTCTACCAATTCCGCCACCTCGGCATGGGGTGCAGCGGGTGGGCGCCCTCTTGAGTCGAGCGCCGACTGCGCGGGGACTTTACCCGGCGCCTCGGCGCTTGTCAATTGGCCGCCCGGCGGCCGCTACGCGAGGCGTCGATGAGGAAGAAAGGCAACGGAAAAAGGACGGCGGATTGGCGCCGGCGGGATCCCTTCTACGAACGGGAACGCGACCGTTACGAACGACCCATTCCCAGCCGCGAGTACATCCTGCAGACCCTGGAGGCGGCCGACGGACCCCTGAACCTGGAGGAACTGGTGGAACGCATGGGGGCCCGGCGGGTGGATCCCGACGCCCTCTCGTTCCGCATCCGCGCCATGGAGCGGGACGGGCAGCTGGTGCGCAACCGCCGTGGCGGTTACGTGCCCGTGTCGCGCCTGGATCTCCATCGCGGCACCGTGGTGGCCCATCCCGACGGGTTCGGGTTCCTGGTCCCCGACGATGGCAGCGATGACCTGTACCTGGCGCCGCGGCAGATGCGGCAGGTGTTCCACGGCGACCAGGTGGTGGCCCGGGTCACCGGCGTCGACCGGCGCGGGCGCCGCGAGGGCGCCATCGTCGAGGTGCTGAAACGCAACACCGAGCGCCTGGTGGGCCGGTTCCATTCCGAGCACGGGGTGCAGTTCGTCACGCCCGATCACAAGCGTATCACCCTGGACGTGGCCATCCCCGCCGGCAACGAGAACGGGGCCCGCCACGGGCAGATCGTGACCGTCGAGATCCTGCGCCAGCCCAGCCTGCACCAGCCGCCACTGGGCCGGATCCTGGAGGTGCTGGGGGACCACATGGCCCCCGGCATGGAGATCGACATCGCCATCCGTTCCCATGGCCTGCCGCTGGCGTGGCCGGAGGCGGTACAGGCGGAGATCGCCGGCCTGTCGGAGTCGGTCCCACCAGCGGCCAAGCGGGGGCGGGAGGATCTGCGGATGCTGCCCCTGGTGACCATCGACGGGGCGGATTCGCGTGATTTCGACGATGCGGTCTATTGCGAGCCCAAGCCCAAGGGCTGGCGGCTGCTGGTGGCCATCGCCGACGTCGCCCACTACGTCCGCCCCGGCACGGCACTGGACGAGGAGGCACGGGCGCGCGGCAACTCGGTCTACTTCCCGGAGCGGGTGATCCCCATGCTGCCGGAGATCCTGTCCAACGGTCTCTGCTCCCTGAACCCGGACGTGGACCGGCTGTGCCTGGCCTGCGACATGTATATCGATCGCGGCGGACGCATCCTGCGCTCCCGTTTCCTGGCCGGCGTCATGCGCTCCCATGCCCGGCTGACCTACGACGAGGTGGCCGGTATCCTGGTCCGGCGCGACAAGGCCCTGCGTCGCCGACACCGGGCACTGGTGCCCCACCTGGAGAACCTGCATGCCGTCTATCGTGTGCTGCGCCGCGCGCGCGAGAAGCGGGGCGCCATCGATTTCGACACCACCGAGACCCGCATCGTCTTCGGTCCCGATCGCAAGATCGAGGAGATCGTGCCGGTGGATCGCAACGATGCCCACAAGCTGATCGAGGAGGCGATGATCGCGGCCAATGTGGCCGCCGCCCGTTTCCTGGGCCGCCACCGGGTGCCGACCCTGTACCGGGTGCATGCCGGCCCCTCGGCGGACCGTATCGAGGATCTACGCGCCTTCCTGGCCGAGCTGGGCCTGAGCCTGGGTGGTGGGGCCCAGCCGACGCCGCTGCACTTCACCCGCCTGCTGCGCGAGATCCAGGGCCGACCGGATGCCCATCTCATACAGCTGGTGATGCTGCGTTCCCTGGAGCAGGCCCGCTACAGCCCGGACAATATCGGTCATTTCGGCCTGGCACTGGAACAGTACCTGCACTTCACCTCGCCCATCCGTCGCTACCCGGACCTGCTGGTCCATCGTGCCATCCATCACCTGCTGTGGCGGGAGCGGAACCCTGGGCCCAAGGGCCGGGGCCGTGGCAGCCGCCGCTGGCCCAGGGTCTATCCCTACCGGCCGGTGGACATGCAGGAGCTGGGTGAACACTGTTCCTTCACCGAGCGCCGGGCCGACGAGGCCACCCGCGACGCAGTGGACTGGCTCAAGTGCGAGTTCATGGCGGACAAGGTCGGCGACGTCTACCCGGGTGTCATCAGTGCCGTCACCGCCTTCGGCATCTTCGTCGAGCTGGAGGGCATCTACGTGGAGGGGCTGGTACACGTCACCGCCCTGCACAACGACTACTATCATTTCGATTCCACCCATCATCGCCTGACTGGGGAACGCACCGGCACCAGTTACCGTCTGGGCGATCCGGTGCGGGTGCGGGTGGTGCGGGTGGACCTGGAGGAACGCAAGATCGATTTCGAGCTGGCGGATGCCCCGGCGGCAGCGAAACGGGAAGGACGCGGACCGCGCCGCAAGCGCCGGCGCCGCCGCTGACCGGCCATGGCAGGTGCCCGTTATCTGGCTGGACTCCATGCGGTGGAGGCCCTGTTGCGCCACCACCCGGAACGGATCCGCGTGCTCTGGGTGAGCCCGAACCGGGACGACGGCCGGCTGCGGCGCCTGCTGGAGCGGGCCCGGGCCCAGGGGCTGGCGGTGCAGCCGGCATCGCCGCAGCGCCTGGCGCGTTGGGCCGAGGGGGTGGCGCACCAGGGGGTGGTGGCGGAGACGGTGCCCGCCCCCACGCTGGATGAGCGTGCGTTGCCGGCCCTGGTGCAAGGCGCCGGCCCGCACCCGCTGATCCTGGCCCTGGACCAGGTGGAGGATCCGCGCAACCTGGGGGCCTGCCTGCGCAGCGCGGATGCGGCCGGGGTCGCGGCCGTCGTGGTCCCCCGGCACGGTACCGCCACCCTCGGGCCGGCCGCGCGCAAGACGGCCTCCGGCGCCGTGGAGACCGTGCCCCTGGTCCGGGTCACCAACCTGGTACGCACCCTGGGCGAACTCAAGGCCCTGGGACTCTGGGTCTACGGCGCGGCCGGCGAGGCCGATCTGTCCTTGGACCAGACGGACCTGGCCGGGGGGTTGGTCTGGGTGGTGGGTGGCGAGGGCCGTGGTCTGCGCCGCCTGGTGCGTGCGGCCTGCGATGCCCTGGTCGCCATTCCCATGCAAGGCAGCGTGGCCAGTCTCAACCTCTCCGTGGCCACCGGCATCCTGCTGTTCGAGACCCGGCGCCAGCAGCGCCAACGGGCGGGGGACTGAGGTCGCGGCCTCAGGCGGCCGGGCCGGGCGGCTGCCGGCCGGCCTCGAAGGCCGCCCGTTGGTCCGGGGTGTTGATGTTGGCGAAGGCCTCGGGGCAATCGGAGAAGTCGGCCCGGGTCAGCCGGTGGCGTTGCAGCCAGCGCCCCAGGGCCCGTCCGCCCTCGGTTAGGTAGTCCTCCAGGTCGGATTTCAGTTCACGGCGCAACAGGGCGCAGGCATGCTGCGACCGGGTCCCGTCGTGGGCGACGCAGGCCTCGGCCCTGTTTCCTTCCAGGGCCCGGGCCAGGCGGGCGGCCAGGTCCGGTGGCAGGGCGGGGGTGTCGCAGGGCACCACCAGGAGCAAGGGCGTGGTGAGCTGTTCCATGGCACCGAGGATGCCGGCCAGGGGGCCGGTGAAATCCCCGTCCCGGTCGCGGATCACCGGGAGTCCGTAACGGCGGTAGCGGTCCAGGTTGCGGTTGGCGCTGATGAGCAGGGGGCCCACCTGGGGCCGGATGAGCGCGATCACGTGCTCGATCATGGGCCGGCCGGCCAGCGGGACCAGCCCCTTGTCCCGGCCCCCCAGACGCCGGCCCCGGCCACCGGCCAGGATGACGGCGGTGATGTCGCTGCGTTCCATGCCTCCCATGTTAAGGCCCGGTCGGCGTGAAGCAAGGCGGGCCGCAAGGCGCGATTGCGCCGGTTGGCGGGGCGGGTTACAATTCCGCGCTTTCGTGGGACCGCCCCGGCGGCCCTGCACTCCTTGCCACACCGGTCTGGCCGGGTGGCTGACAAACCACAGGGAGTCGTCATGCGTCACTATGAAATCGTGTTTCTGGTCCACCCGGACCAGAGCGAGCAGGTTCCTGCCATGATCGAGCGCTATCGCGCCACCATCGAGAACGGTGGCGGCCGCATCCACCGGCTCGAGGACTGGGGGCGCCGCCAGCTCGCCTATCCCATCCAGAAGGTCCACAAGGCCCACTACGTCCTCATGAACATCGAGTGTGGCCAGGACGTCCTCGACGAGCTGGCCAGCGCCTTCCGCTTCAACGATGCCGTGCTGCGCAATCTGGTCATCGCCCGCGAGGAGGCGGTCACCGAGCCCTCGCCGCTGGCACGCAAGGAGGAGAAGGAACGCGAGGCGCCCAAGCCGGCGGCGGCCGAGGACAAGCCGGCGGCGCCGGCCCCGGTTGCAGGGGAAGGGGATTCCAGCGCGGGTTAGGCCTCGCGGCGGATCGTACCCGCCCGCGGCGGATGGCAGCCGTCGCGGATCGGCAACGGTATTCAGGCAGGAGATCGAATCATGGCACGTTATTTTCGCCGCCGGAAGTATTGCCGCTTCACTGCGGAAGGCGTCAAGGAAATCGATTACAAGGACATTGCGACGCTGAAGAACTACATCACCGAGACCGGCAAGATCGTACCCAGCCGGATCACGGGGACCAAGGCGCGCTACCAGCGCCAGCTGGCGACCGCGATCAAGCGCGCCCGCTACCTGGCGCTGCTGCCTTACTGCGATTCCCACTGAGCCGGGTCCGGGACGTCCGGTGAGGCCGTGATGGCGGGCGCCATGGCCCGGCCGGCTCCGGGCTCCAGGGGGCCGCAACGGGTGGGCTGATGCGGGCGCTGGCAGCCTTCGCCATGGCGGCGCGCTGGCGGGCGGCGCTGTTGCTCGTGGCCACCGCCGCTACCGCCGTGCTGCTGCCCCCGGTCACCACCCTGCTGGCCTACCTGGGGGCGGCGGTGGTGGGACTGGTGACGCTGCGTCGCGGGGCCGGGGATGGGGCCCTGGTGATCGGCCTGGCGCTGCTGGCCTGTTTCCTGCTGGCGGCGGCGATGCCCGCCTATCCCCTGCGCGCCATCGCGGTGTCGTTGCTGTTGTGGCTGTGGTTGCCGCAGGTGCTGGTGGCCCTGGTCCTGCGCCACGGCCGCTCGCTGGACCTGGCATTCCAGGTGACGGCATTGCTGGGGGGGCTGGTGGTGGTCCTGATCCACCTGGCGGTGGGGGATCCACAGCACTGGTGGCTGGAACGGCTGCAGCCGCTGGCCGACATGCTGCGCCGCCATGGCAGTCCACTGAGCGAGGCGCAGCTGGCACGGCTGGCGGCGTCCATGACCGGGGTGGTGGCCGCCGGCTTCAGCCTGGGTACCCTGGGGGCGCTGTTGCTGGCACGCTGGTGGCAGTCCCTGCTGTACTACCCGGGGGGGTTCGGGCAGGCGTTTCGCCGCCTGCGCCTGGGGCGGGCCCTGGCCGTGGTGACCCTGGCCTGCCTGCTGGTGACCGGCCTCGCGCGTGGCCGCTCCCCCGGGGCCCTGGCCGGTGAACTGCTGGCGGTGCTGCTGGGGCTCTGGTTCTTCCAGGGGCTGGCGGTGGTCCATGGCGTGGCCCGGCAGCGGGGCCTGGCGGGGCGCTGGCTGTTGCCGCTCTACCTGGCCCTGGTGCTGCTGTACCCGCTGGCGGAAATGGTGCTGGCACTGGGGGGCTGGCTGGACAGCTGGATCGATATCAGGCGCCGGGCCGGGGCTGCGGACGGCGGCGAGAGGCATTCGTAACGCTTTCGAGACGAGGTGCAACGATGGAAGTCATTCTGCTGGAGAAGGTGGAGAACCTGGGCAAGCTCGGCGACCGTGTCGACGTGCGACCGGGTTATGGACGCAATTACCTGATTCCCCAGGGCAAGGCGACACCGGCGACGCCGGAGAACATCCGCCTGTTCGAGGAACGGCGGGCCGAGCTGGAGAAGCAGCAGGCCGACGTGCTGGCCGCGGCCGAGGCACGCAAGGCGGCCCTCGACGGGATGGAGATCCGCATCGCGGTCAAGGCCGGGGAAGAGGGCCGGTTGTATGGCTCGGTGGGGACCGCGGACATCGCCCGTGCCCTGACCGAGGCCGGCGAGGCGGTGGAGCGCCACGAGGTGCGACTGCCCGAAGGCCCCTTCCGCATGGTGGGCGAATACGAGGTACGGCTGCATCTCCATTCCGACGTGGACGCGACCATCCGCCTGGCCGTCGTCCCCGAGTGAAGTCGGCGGGTCGGTCGTTGTTGCCCGGGATCGGGCCCCTTGTGTATTCTGCGGGGCGACCCCGCTGATTGCGCCGAGCCCATGACCGAGACCCTCGATTCCCCGCAGGAGACCCTGGCCGGCAAGGGCCTGCGGGTGCCGCCCCATTCCGTCCAGGCGGAACAGGCGGTGCTGGGGGGGCTGATGCTGGACAACCAGGCCTGGGACGCCATTGCCGACCGGGTCTGCGAGGAGGATTTCTACCGCCGCGACCACCGGCTGATCTTCCGGGCCATCGCCCGACTGGCGGATCGCAACCAGCCCTGCGACGTGGTCACCCTGTCCAAGGAGTTGATCGCCCTGGGCCAGCTGGAGGAGGTCGGCGGGCTGGCCTACCTGGGGGCGCTGGCCAAGGAGACGCCCAGCGCCGCCAACATCCGCGCCTACGCCGACATCGTCCGTGAGTATTCCATCCTGCGCCAGCTCGCCCGGGTGGGCACCGACATCGCCGCGGCGGCCTACAGCCCCGAGGGCCGGGACTCCAAGGAACTGCTGGATTTCGCCGAACAGCAGGTGTTCCGCATCGCCGAACAGGGGGGGCGCGGGCGTGAGGGTTTCGCGCCCATCAAGGACCTGCTGACCCGTGCCGTCGATCGTATCGACCAGCTGTTCCAGCAGAACGATCCCATCACTGGCATCCCCACCGGGTTTTCCGATCTGGACCACATGACCGCGGGGTTGCAGCCCTCGGACCTGGTGATCATCGCCGGGCGCCCCTCCATGGGCAAGACCACCTTCGCCATGAACATCGCCGAGAACGCTGCCATCAGCCACAAGGTGCCGGTGGCGGTGTTCAGCATGGAGATGCCGGGGGAGCAGATCGCCATGCGCCTGATGTCCTCCCTGGGCCGGATCGACCAGCACAAGCTGCGTACCGGCAAACTGCAGGACGACGACTGGCCGCGGCTCACCTCGGCGGTCAGCATCCTGGCGGAGGCACCCCTGTTCGTCGACGACACCCCGGCCCTGACGCCCACCGAGCTGCGGGCCCGCGCCCGGCGCCTCAAGCGCGAGCACGGCCTGGGTCTGATCGTGATCGACTACCTGCAGCTGATGCAGGTGCCGGGCAGCCGCGAGAACCGCGCCACCGAGATCTCGGAGATCTCGCGCGGGCTCAAGGCCCTGGCCAAGGAGCTGAACGTGCCGGTGGTGGCCCTGTCCCAGCTCAACCGCGGGTTGGAGCAGCGGCCCAACAAGCGGCCGGTCATGTCCGACCTGAGGGAATCCGGTGCCATCGAGCAGGATGCCGACATGATCATGTTCATCTACCGGGACGAGGTCTACAACGAGGACAGCCCGGACAAGGGGACGGCGGAGATCATCGTCGGCAAGCAGCGCAACGGACCCATCGGCATGCAACGGCTGACCTTCCTCGGCCAGTTCACCCGGTTCGAGAACTTCACCAGCGGAGACTACGGCGGGGACTATTCATGACCCGCCCGGCGCGGGCCGTGCTCCATGCCTCCGCGCTGCGCCACAACCTCGACCGGGTGCGGGCGGCGGTGCCCCACAGCCGGGTGATGGCGGTGGTCAAGGCGGATGGCTACGGCCATGGCCTGGCCGAGACCGTGGCGGCGCTGGCGGCGGCCGATGCCTTCGCCGTGGCCTCGGTGGAGGAGGGCCTGCGGGTGCGGGCCGCGGGTGCCACCGGGCCGGTGGTGGTGCTGGAGGGACCCTTTGCCGCCGACGACCTGGCCCTGGCCCGGCGGGAGCGGCTGGACCTGGTGGTGCACAGCCCGGAACAGCTGCAGTTGCTGGAGCAGGCGGGGCCGGGCAGGGGGATCGGCGTCTGGATCAAACTGGATACGGGGATGCACCGGCTGGGGTTCGAGCCGGAAGCGGCCGCGGCGGTGCACCGGCGGCTGGATCGCTGCCCGGCGGTGACCGCCATCGGTTGGCTGTCGCACCTGGCCTGTGCCGACACCGCGGATGCGGGGCCGACCCGGGCCCAGCTGGAGACCTTCCACGGCGCCCTGGGCGGCCTGCCCGGGCCCCGTTCCCTGGCCAATTCGGCCGCCGTCCTGCGTCATCCGGCCACCCACCTGGACTGGGTGCGGCCGGGCATCATGCTCTACGGCGTGTCACCCTTTCCCGACAGTACTGGCCCGGAACTGGGCCTGCAGCCGGCCATGGGGCTGCACACCCGGCTGATCGCTGTGCACCGGCTGCCCCAGGGGGCGGCGGTGGGTTATGGCGGTGCCTGGGTCTGTCCCGAGCCCATGCCGGTGGGGGTGGCGGCCATCGGTTACGGTGACGGCTACCCGCGCCACGCGCCCAGCGGTACGCCGGTGCTGGTGGGGGACCGGCCGGCGGCCCTGGTCGGCCGGGTGTCCATGGACATGATCTGCCTGGATCTGCGCCAGGCGCCGGCGGCCCGGGTGGGCGACGAGGTGACCCTCTGGGGCGGGGCGCTGCCGGTGGAGGTCCTGGCCCGCCATGCCGGTACCATCGGCTATGAACTGCTGTGTTCGGTGACGGCGCGGGTGGCACGGGAGAAGGCCTGAAGGATGGCGCGTCAGAAGACCCTGTACCGGTGCGCGGAATGTGGTGCCGAGGCGCCCAAGTGGACCGGTCGCTGCCCGGACTGCGGTGCCTGGAACAGTTTGAGCGAAACGGCACAGGCCCTGCCGACCGCCGACCGGCGCGGTGGCTGGACGGGGATGGATGGGGCGGAGGTGATGGACCTGGACCAGGTGCCGGCGGAGGCCATCGAGCGACACGCGGTGGGTATCGGCGAGCTGGACCGGGTTCTGGGCGGGGGGCTGGTCACCGGCTCCGTAGTCCTCATGGGCGGCGACCCCGGCATCGGCAAGTCCACCCTGCTGCTGCAGGCCTGCGCGCGCATGGGGGCGGGGCTGCGGGTGCTCTATGTCACCGGCGAGGAGTCGCCGGAACAGGTCTCGTTGCGTGCCCGGCGCCTGGATGCCATGGCCGGTACCATCCGGCTGCTGGCGGAGACCTGCGTGGAACGCATCCTGGAGGCGGCCACCCGGGAACGGCCCCGGGTGATGGTGATCGATTCCATCCAGACCCTCTTCAGCCAAGCCCTGCAGTCGGCACCCGGTTCCGTGGCCCAGGTGCGCGAGGCGGCCGCGGCCTTGGTGCGCTTCGCCAAGCAGAGCGGCACCGCGCTGTTCCTGGTCGGGCATGTCACCAAGGAGGGCAACCTGGCCGGCCCCCGGGTGCTGGAGCACATGGTGGACACGGTACTCTACTTCGAGGGCGACGGCGGCAGCCGGTTCCGCATGGTGCGCACCATCAAGAACCGTTTCGGGGCGGTCAACGAGCTGGGCGTGTTCGCCATGACCGAGAACGGCCTGCGCGAGGTGGCCAATCCCTCGGCCATCTTCCTGTCGCGCCACGAGGCGCCGGTGGCAGGGTCCGTGGTCATGGTGGCCTGGGAGGGCAGCCGGCCGCTGCTGGTGGAGGTGCAGGCGCTGGTGGCGGAGTCCCACGGTGCCCATCCCCGCCGCGTCACCCTGGGCCTGGAGCAGAACCGGCTGGCCATGCTGCTGGCGGTGGTCCAGCGTCACGGCGGCCTGTTCTTCGCCGACCAGGACGTGTTCGCCAACGTGGTGGGGGGCGTGCGGGTGAACGAGACCGCGGCCGACCTGGCGCTGGTGCTGGCGGTCCTGTCCAGCCTGCGGGACCGGCCCCTGCCGGCCGACCTGGTGGTGTTCGGGGAACTGGGGCTGGCGGGGGAGGTGCGGCCGGTGCCGAGCGGGCTGGAACGCCTGCGCGAAGCGGCCAAGCACGGTTTTCGTCGCGCCATCGTGCCGCGGGCCAACCTCGGCCGCGGGGTGCGGTTGCCG
>JALWSQ010000283.1 GCA_026993645.1 Thiohalobacter sp. | reverse complement strand
TCTGGTGAACGAGAAGCGCATCCGCCGGCTCATGCGGCTGATGGGGTGCATGCCGATCTACCAGAAGCCCAACACCAGCAAGGCGGCGAAGGGGCACAAGACCTGGCCTTACCTTCTGCGTAGCTTGCGAGTGACGCGGCCCAATCAGGTCTGGGCGGCGGACATCACCTACCTGCCGATGCGCAGGGGCTTTCTTTATCTGGTGGCGATCATGGACTGGCATACCCGCAAGGTGCTGGCCTGGCGCATATCGAACACGCTGGAGACAGACTTCTGCGTCGAGGCGCTGAACGAGGCCATCCACCGCTTCGGCCCGCCCGAGATCATGAACACCGACCAAGGCAGCCAGTTCACGTCCTTTGCCTGGACCGACCGGCTGCGCCGATCCGGCGTGCGCATCTCGATGGACGGCAAGGGACGGTTCCTCGACAACATCTTCGTGGAACGGCTCTGGCGGAGCCTGAAATACGAATGCGTCTACCTGCACGCCTGGGAAACCGGATCAGAGGCCAGGGCGGGTGTCGACAAATGGATCGAGTTCTACAACCAAAAGCGCCCCCATTCCGCTCTTGGCGGCAAACCCCCAGCCGTGGTTTATTGGCTTAGAAAAGAAGAAACCCAACCCGATCAGCAGGAGCAAAGAGTAGCTTAAGTTACGCCAAATCCTGTCCAACGATTGGGGAGTAGCTCACTGTTTCACACGACCCCCTCGTCCATCAGCCAGTAACTTGATGCACATTCGGATATGGCATAATGCTAACGCACCCCAAAAAGGAACTTTGCATATGCTGGAACTGCGTCCCAACTGTGAGCTGTGTAACCGCGACTTGCCGCCAGACTCCACCGATGCTCGAATTTGCAGTTACGAATGCACATACTGTGCAGATTGTGTTGATACCGTGCTCTTCAACGTATGCCCGACCTGCGGCGGCGGATTTTCCCCCCGTCCCATCCGGCCCAGAAAATCATGGAGGCCCGGTGAGAAACTTGGCCTTGAACATCACCCCGCGAGCACAAACAGGGTAAACTCTCGATTCAAAATGGATGATATTCGCGCACATGTCGCTCGAATAAAGGACATTCCGCCAGAACAAAGATAAGCAAGGGCAACTTTTCCCAACAAGATCAATTCGGACGCATCATACCCTATGGGCAGGCCTGCAACAGGCTGCACAATGCCATCCATCGCCTCAGCGCCGGTCTTCCGACAGTTCTGTGAACGTCTGATCAGTGCCATCCAGCACCGCCTGTCGCCCGGTGAAACACTGCCAGCGCTCCACCGCCACATCGACGTATGCCGGGTTCAACTCGAGGCCCAAACAGACCCGCCCGGTCGTTTCCGCCGCGATCAGCGTGGTGCCGGACCCCATGAAGGGCTCATAGATCGCCTGACCGGGGCTCGAGTTGTTGAGGATGGGGCGGCGCATGCATTCGACCGGCTTCTGGGTGCCGTGCACGGTTTCCGCATCCTGATCCTTGTTGGCGATCTGCCACAGCGTCGTCTGTTTCCGGTCACCCGCCCAGTGACCCTTGCCGGTCTTCTTCACTGCATACCAGCAAGGTTCGTGCTGCCAGTGGTAGTCGCCCCGGCTCAGCACCAGGCGGTCCTTGGCCCAGATGATTTGCGAGCGGATGGTGAAGCCGGCTTCCTCGAGGCTTTCGGCGACCGTGGCCGCGTGCAACGCGCCGTGCCAGACATAGGCCACGTCGCCGGGAAACAGCGCCCAGGCCTCGCACCAGTCAGCGCGGTCATCATTTAGCACCTTGCCGGTGCGCTTGGTTTTGGCCGCACCCGCCTGGTTGCGCCAAGAGGGATCGTATTCAACCCCGTAGGGCGGGTCGGTCACCATCAGCAGGGGTTTCACCCCATCCAGCACCCGCTCCACATCGGTTGCCACCGTGCTGTCTCCACACAGCAGCCGGTGGTTGCCCAGCACCCACAGATCGCCCGGACGGCTGACCGGGTTGTCAGGGGGCTCGGGAACCTCGTCCTCGCCATCCTGCGGTCCGGTATTTTCCCCGGCGAGCCCGTTCATCAACGCGCTGAGTTCTTCTTTGGTGAAGCCCGTGAGCCCGAGATCGAATTCGGCCTCCAGCAGGTCGCCCAGCTCCAGCCCCAGCAGTTCTTCGTCCCACTCGGCGTTCTGGGCCGAGCGGTTGTCCATGATCCGGAAGGCCCGCGCCTGGGCCTCGGTCAGCCCCCTGGCAATGTGAACGGGTGCGGTCTCGAGCCCCAATTGGCGCGCGGCCTCCAGTCGAGTGTGGCCAGCCAGCACCACCATCTGCTCGTCCACGACGATGGGCTGGCGCCAGCCGAATTCCTTGATCGAGGCGGCAACCGCGGCCACCGCCTTCTCATTGCGACGCGGATTGCGCGCATAGGGAATGATCTGCCCGAGCGGCAGGTCGATCACGTCCATCAGGTGTTCCTGGTGTTGAGCCCTGAGGCGAACCGCAGGTCCGCGAAAGCGAACCGAAGGTCCGCGTCAGCGAAACGGGCGTGGGGCCAAAGCGAAATGGGTCAGAGGGGCCGTTTCGTTTCAGGCGGGGTCTGGCGGGCCTTCAGGCCCTTGTTTTGTTGGGTTTTCTCGCAAAGCGAAACGAAACGGGTATTTTCGGCGGCGTCACTGGGAAAGCCTTGCGCCAAGCCCCCCCGAATACGTTGGTGAAC
>JALWSQ010000282.1 GCA_026993645.1 Thiohalobacter sp. | reverse complement strand
GAAAACCCGGCGTCGCGGGTGATGGCGCCCCGTTGTTGGGCACGCTCGCTGCGCTCGCTTTGTCCAACCTACGGGGCTCTGCCCAACCCACGGGTGCTCGGTGCGCCGTAGGATGCGCAAAGGCGCGCAGCGCCGTGCGCATCGATCACTGCGCGTGCGCTGGCGTCAGAGGTGATGGTGCCGCCCCGCGGCGCGGGGCAGATCCAGCGGCACATGATCGCGCACGAACCGCTCGAATGCCGGAACCGGCAGCGGCCGCCCCAGGTAGAAGCCCTGCGCATGGTCGCAACCGTACTCCGCCAGCATCTCCAGCAGGATCTCGTTCTCCACCCCCTCCGCCGTGGCCACCATGCCCAGGTTGTGGGCCAGCTCGATGGTCGAGCGCACGATGACCGCGTCGTCCGCACTCTCCTCCATGTCCGCCACGAAGGAGCGGTCGATCTTGAGCTCGTTCACCGGCAGCCGCTTGAGCCGGCTCAGTGACGAATGTCCCGTTCCGAAATCGTCGATGGACAGGGAGATCCCCCGGCGTCGCAACTGTTCCAGAAAGTCCATGACGTGCTGGCGCTCGCTGAAGAAGACGCTCTCGGTGATCTCGAAGGTCAAAGGGCCGGGCTTGGCGGTCGGACAACAGTCGTTCAACAGCGCCCACACCTGTTCCGGGAAGTCCGGGTCCAGCAGGTTCTCCATGGACAGGTTGACGGCGATGTCCAGGCTCAGCCCGGCGGCCTGCCAGGCGCAGGACTGGCGCAGGGCGTCCGCCACCACCCAACGGGTGAAGGCTCGGATCAGGCCGGTCTGTTCCAGCGCCGGGATGAAGGCATCGGGTGCGACCAGGCCGCGCTGGGGATGGTTCCAGCGCGTCAGCGCCTCGGCCCCGACGATATGCCCGGACGCCAGGTCGACCTTGGGCTGGTAGTAGAGTTCGAACTGGCCCTCGCGCAGGGCGACACGCAGGTCGTTCATCAGGGTGAGCCGCCCCGGGCTGTCCTCCATGGCCCGCGAATCGAACACGCAGTAGCCGCTGCGCGACCGCTTGGCCTCGTACATGGCCATGTCCGCCGACTTGAGCAGCTGGGAGACATCGGTACCGTGCTCGGGGTACAGGGCGATGCCCACGCTGGAACCGATGGCCAGGCGGTTGCCCTGGAGCTCGAACGGCGCCTCCAGGCTGCGCAGCAGGTGGCTGGCCACCAGGACCGCGTCCTGGGCATCGGCGCCGGGCACGAGCACCGCGAACTCGTCCCCGCCCAGACGCCCGACGGTGTCCGAATCCCGCAACTGGCGCCGGAAACGCTCGGCCACCTCCTGCAGCAGGCTGTCGCCGGCATCGTGGCCCAGGGTGTCGTTGATCTCCTTGAACTCGTCCAGGTCCAGGATGAGCACCGCCAGCGACTGGTTGGCCCGGCCGGCCATGGAGATGGCCTGCTGCAGGCGGTCGCGTAGCAGGGAGCGGTTCGGCAGCTGGGTGAGCTGGTCGTAGAGGGCGAGCTGCTCCAGCTGGCGGTTGATCTTCACCAGCTCGGCATTGAGATGCGCCAGCTCCGACTGGTAGATCTCCGCCGCCCGCTTGGCCTCGGCCAGATCGTAGTAGGCCAGCGCGTTCTCGATGGCCACCGCCACCTGGCTGGCGAACAGGGTCAGCAGATCCAGGTCGCGCTCGGTGAAATCGCCACCACCGCGCTTGTCGAAGCCGGCGATGCCGCCCAGGAAGTGCTGCTTGCCCACCAGGGGCACCATGATGACGGTGCCGACCGATTGCTCCCAGCGGTTGCGTTCGGTCTCGTCCAGCTCCTCCAGCACCCCGCGCCACCAGGGTCGCTTGTGTCGCCATACCCAGCCGCAGATGCCGTACTCCAGCGGCAGGGTCTCGCCCACGATCTCGTCGGCGTCGCGCCCGCAGCCGGCCCGGTAGGTGTAGCTGGAGCACTCCCGATCGAGGATGGGGATGAGCAGGGTCTCGGCGTCGATGAGTTCACGGGCGCGCTCGGCCACCAGGTCCAGCACCTTCTGCAGGCCCAGCTCCCCGCCGACCGCGGTCGCGGTCTCCCGCAGCATGCGAATCTCGTACTCACGGTGCTGCAGCGACCGGGTCAGCTGCCGGATACGGTGATCGCGCTCGTCCTCGGTATCAGTCATGGCCTCCCCGGGCCGCGGGCCCTCGGGTGGGAAAGGGCGTCGGGAGCGGTCAGCGACCGGCCTCCGGGCGCATATGCGGAAAGAGTAGCACATCCCGGATGGAGGGTGCGTCGGTGAACAGCATGACCAGGCGGTCGATGCCGATCCCCTCCCCGGCCGTGGGCGGCATGCCGTGCTCCAGGGCGCGGATGTAGTCGGCGTCGAAGTGCATGGCCTCTTCGTCGCCGGCCTCCTTCTGCGCCACCTGCTGGCGGAAGCGTTCGGCCTGGTCCTCGGCGTCGTTGAGCTCCGAGAAACCGTTGGCGATCTCGCGTCCACCGACGAAGAACTCGAAGCGGTCGGTGACGAAGGGGTTGTCATCGTTGCGCCGGGCCAGCGGCGACACCTCCACCGGGTACTCGGTGATGAAGGTGGGATCTGCCAGCCGGTACTCCACCGTCTTCTCGAAGATCTCGATCTGCACCTTGCCCAGCCCGTAACCCGGCTGCAGGGGGATGTCCAGCCTCTCGGCGACGGCGCGCGCCCGTTCCAGGTC
>JALWSQ010000281.1 GCA_026993645.1 Thiohalobacter sp. | reverse complement strand
CCGACCTGTTCGCCGCCATCCGCCGGAGCGACCTGCTGCTGCACCATCCCTACCAGTCGTTCATGCCCGTCATCGACCTGGTGCGCCAGGCGGCGCAGGACCCCCGGGTGCTGGCCATCAAGCAGACCCTGTACCGCACCGGCGCCGACTCCCTCATCGTCGATGCCCTGGTGGAGGCGGCCCGCGCCGGCAAGGAGGTCACGGTGGTGGTGGAGCTGCGCGCCCGCTTCGACGAGGAGGAGAACATCCGCCTCGCCACCCGGCTGCAGGAGGTGGGCGCACACGTGGTCTACGGAGTGGTCGGTTACAAGACCCACGCCAAGATGCTGCTGATCACGCGGCGCGAGAAGCGGCGGCTGCGCCATTACGTCCACCTGGGCACCGGCAACTACCATGCCCGTACCGCCCGGCTCTACACCGACTACGGCCTCCTGACCTGTGATTCCGCCATGGGCGAGGACGTCATCCGCATCTTCCAGCTGCTGACCAGCCTGGGCCGGGTCAAGCGGCTGAAGAAGCTGCTGCAGGCCCCGTTCACCCTGCACAAGGCGCTGTTGCAACGCATCGAGCGGGAACAGGCCCATGCCGAGGCCGGGCGGCCGGCCCGCATCCTGGCCAAGATGAACGCCCTGATCGAGCCGCGCATCATCGAGGCCCTGTACCGGGCCTCCAGCGCCGGGGTCAGGATCGATCTCATCGTGCGCGGGATCTGCTGCCTGCGCCCGGGCATCCCCGGGGTGTCGGAGAACATCCGGGTACGATCCATCATCGGCCGCTTCCTGGAACACAGCCGGGTCTACTATTTCCACAACGACGGCGACGAGGAACTGTTCCTGTCCAGCGCCGACTGGATGGACCGCAACTTCTTCCGCCGCGTGGAGACCTGCTTCCCGATCCAGGATCCGGCCCTGCGCAACCGTATCCGGTCCGACCTGGAACGCTATCTCAAGGACAACACCCACGCCTGGCTGCTGGCCGCCGACGGCAGCTACCACCGGCTGCAACCTGCGGCCCGGCGCAAGCCACACCACGCCCAGGCGGAACTGCTGGAGAGCCTGGCGGAGACGGGCTGAACCCGGGCTCAGTCGGCGAACGCCAGGGCGAAACCCGCCCGTTCCACCCAGGCCCGTTCCGCCTCCAGGTCCGCCCGGGTGAGGGGATGGGCCGCCAGCCATCCGGGGGGAAAGACCAGCCGCAGGCGCGCCCCATCGGCCTTCAGCCGCAGCGGCGGCAGCCGGACCGCCGCCCGCCCCCGGTGCAACAGTACCGCCAGGCGCAGCAGCAGGGCCAGGCGGCGGGCCGGCCGCTGCCAGGTGGTCGGCAGTTCCTCGAACACCGCCAGCGGGAACTTGCGCCGGTGGGCCCGTACCAGGGCCGCCAGCAGGGCCTGTTCCTGCAGGCTGAAGCCGGCCAGGTCCGCGTGCGCCAGCAGGTAGGCGCCGTGCTTGTGAAACTGGGCATGGGACACCACCAGGCCGATCTCGTGCAACCGCGCCGCCCAGTCCAGCAGGGGGCCCAGGGCCGCCCGGTCCAGCTCCCAGTCCGCCGCCACCTGGTCGAACAGGACCGCCGCGGTGGCGGCCACCCGTTCCCCATGGTCCTGGTCGACGCGGAAGCGCCGGCCGCAGGCGGCGATCGCCCGGGCGCGGACGTCCGCGTGCCGCAGCCGCCCCACCAGGTCGTACAGCAGGCCCTCCCGCAGGGCCCCGCGCGACACCGTCATGCGCTCGATGCCCAGGGCGACGAAGGCGGCGTGCAGGATCACCACGCCACCGGCGAACACCGGGCGGCGATCCGGGGCCAGCCCCGCCAGTACCAGCCGCTCGCTGTCCCCGGCCGCCTCCAGCCGGACCAGCAACCGCTCCAGGGCGGCGGCGCTGATCCCGTCCCGGCACCAGCCCTCGGCCGCCACCACCCGGCCGACGGCCTTGATGGTACCCGAGGCGCCCTGGGCCCGTTTCCAGCCGAGCCGGCGGAAGGCGGCCTCCACCGGCTCCAGTTCCAGGCGGGCGGCGGTGACGGCCTGGCGCAAGCGCTTGCGGCTCAGGCGACCGTCGGCGAAGAAGCGCCGGGTCATGGACACGCAGCCCATGTACAGGCTCTCCATGTGCACCGGTTCCGGCCCCTCGCCGACGATGAGTTCGGTGCTGCCGCCGCCGATGTCCATGACCAGGCGGCGCTCCCGGTCCCGCGCCCCCAGGCTGCCGACCACGCCGGAATACACCAGCCGCGCCTCCTCGATACCGGACACGATCTCCACCCGGTGCCCCAGGGCGGCCTCGGCCGCGGCCAGAAACCCCCGGTCCGACTGGATCCGGCGCAGGGTATTGGTACCCACCACCCGCACCGCCCCTTCCGGGAGGCCGCGCAGGCGCTGGCCGAAGCGCTGCAGGCAATCCAGGGCGCGCTGGCGCACGGGGGCCGTCAGCCGGTTGTCGGCAGTGACGCCCTCGGCCAGCCGCACCATCTCCCGCAGCCGGTCGAGCA
Organism: Thiohalobacter sp.; assembly: GCA_026993645.1. GTDB lineage: Bacteria > Pseudomonadota > Gammaproteobacteria > Thiohalobacterales > Thiohalobacteraceae > JALWSQ01. The sequence goes on along the minus strand of JALWSQ010000281.1, from coordinate 215 downwards.
CCCGCGGCTCCCCGTCCTCCAGCCGGGCGACGATCATGTGGAAGCTGTTCGAACCCAGGTCCACCGCCGCCACGGTGCCGTCGGCAGCCGCGCTCACCGGATGCACCCGGACGCCGGTCGGGGTACACTGCGGGCAGGCCCGACGACCACGACCCCCCGAGGCAAGATCCGCACGATGCAACACCTGGCTGGCGACCCCTGCCCCTCCCTGCCCC
>JALWSQ010000280.1 GCA_026993645.1 Thiohalobacter sp. | reverse complement strand
CCAGCAGGCCGGCGCGGCGCAGGTACTCGGTCACCACCCGGGAACCGGGTGCGAGCGAGGTCTTGACCCAGGGGCGGACCCGCAGGCCCCGTTGCCGGGCGTTGCGGGCCAGCAGCCCGGCGGCCAGCATCACGGACGGGTTGGAGGTGTTGGTGCAGGAGGTGATGGCGGCGATGGCCACCAGGCCGTCGTCCAGGGTCACCGTCTCGTCCCCCAGTTGCAGCCCGACCGCCCGGCTGTGGATGTCCCGTTCCCGCTTGAGGTCGTCCAGGTCGCGGCGGAATCGCTGCGCGGCCTCGCGCAGGGGGATCCGATCCTGGGGCCGGCGCGGCCCGGCGATGGCCGGTTCCACCGTGCTCATGTCCAGTTCCACCCGACTGCTGTATTCCGGTTCCGGCATGCCCGGTTCGTGGAACAGCCCCTGGGTGCGGGCATACTGCTCGATGAGAGCGATCTGTTGCGGCGGCCGGCCGGTGACCCGCAGGTAGGCCAGGGTCTCGGCATCGATGGGGAACAGCCCGCAGGTGGCACCGTATTCCGGGGCCATGTTCGCCAGGGTGGCGCGATCGGACAGGGACAGCTCCGCCAGGCCCGGGCCGAAGAACTCCACGAACTTGCCCACCACCCCGTGCTCGCGTAACAGCTCCACCACGCGCAGTACCAGGTCCGTGGCCGTGGCGCCCTCGGGCAACCGGCCGCTGAGACGAAAGCCCACCACCTGGGGAATCAGCATGGAGATGGGTTGGCCCAGCATGGTGGCCTCGGCCTCGATGCCGCCCACGCCCCAGCCCAGGACGCCCAGGCCGTTGACCATCGTGGTATGGGAGTCGGTACCCACCAGGGTATCCGGATAGGCAAGGGTGGGATCTCCGCTCCCGCTGCCGAATACCACGCGCGCCAGGTATTCCAGGTTGACCTGGTGCACGATGCCGGTATCGGGTGGTACCACGCGGAAATTCTGGAAGGCGTTCTGGCCCCACTTGAGGAAACGGTAGCGCTCGCCATTGCGCTCGTATTCCATGCGGGCATTGACCTCGATGGCATCGGGCGCACCGAAGCGGTCGATCTGCACCGAGTGGTCGATGACCAGCTCGGCCGGTTGCAGGGGATTGATATGCTCGGGATCCCCGCCGAGTGCCTGCATGGCGTCGCGCATGGCCGCCAGATCGACCACGGCCGGCACCCCGGTGAAGTCCTGCATCAGCACCCGCGCCGGGCGGAAGGCGATCTCCCGTTCCGGCTCCGCCTGGGGATCCCAGTCGGCGAGGGCGCGGATGTCGTCGGCCGTGACGGTGTGGCCGTCCTCGTGTCGCAGCAGGTTCTCCAGCAGGATCTTGAGGGCGAAGGGCAGGCGCGACACCCGGTGGGCCTGCTCCAGTGCATCCAGTCGCCACAGGGTGTAGGCGTGGTCACCGACGCGCAGCTCGGCGCGGCTCGAGAAACTGTCGTTCATGGAAGACTCCTGGCCAGAACGGTAGGGCACCGGGTACGGGCCCGGTGCGAAGGGGCGGATTATGCGGCATTTGTCCGGCCTGGCCAAGCGAGCCGTGGGGATCCCGGCCCGGTCCCGAGGTTGCTCGATATCAGATGTGGGTACCCAGGGCCGCCTGGATGATGCCGCCCCCCAGGCAGCGTTCGCCCTGGTAGATGACACAGGCCTGACCCGGGGCGATGGCCCGCTGGGGTCGTTCGAACCAGACCTCGGCCTGGTCGCCGTCGAGGCCGTCCAGGCGGCAGGCCTGGTCGGGCTGGCGGTAGCGGATCCGGGCCGCGAGGCCATCGGGCCGGGCCGGGGGCTCGCTCGCGATCCAGTGGATCTCGGTCATGCGCAGGCCGCGGGCATGGAGCGCGGGGTGGTCCGCCCCCTGGGCCACCAGCAGGCGGTTGCCCTCCGGATCCTTGGCTGCCACGTACCAGGGTGCCTGGCGGGCCTGGGGGCGGCCGCCGATGCCGAGCCCGGTGCGCTGGCCAATGGTGTAGAAGCTCAGCCCCTGGTGCCGGCCCAGGACCTCGCCCTCGACGCTGACGATGTCGCCGGGCGTGCGGTCGATGTAGCGGGCCAGGAAGGCACGGAAACGGCGCTCGCCGATGAAACAGATGCCGGTGCTGTCCTTGCGGCCGTGGTTCGGCAGGCCAGCGGCGCGCGCCAGGCGCCGGACCTCGCCCTTGTCCAGTTCGCCCAGGGGAAAACGGCTGTGGGCGAGCTGCTGCTGATCCAGGCGATGCAGGAAGTAACTCTGGTCCTTGGCGGCATCGCGGCCCTTGAGCAGGGCCAGGCGGCCATCCGCCAGACGCTGCAGGCGGGCGTAGTGGCCGGTGGCGATGGCGGTGGCGCCCTGGGCCAGGGCGAAATCGAGGAAGGCGCGGAACTTGATCTCGCTGTTGCAGAAGACATCGGGATTGGGCGTGCGCCCGGCCCGGTATTCGTCCAGAAAGCGACGGAAGACCCGGTCCCAGTATTCGCTGGAGAAGTTGACGGCCCGCAGTGGGATTCCCAGGTGGGCCGCCACGGCCCGGGCCGATGCCAGGTCCTCGGCGGCGGCACAGTAGCCGTCGCGGTCGTCCTCCTCCCAGTTCTTCATGAACACCCCGGCGACCGCCCGGCCCGCCTGCTGCAGGCGCAGGGCGGCGACGGCGGAATCGACGCCACCGGACAGGCCCACCAGGATCGACTCGGCCGTGTTGTGCATGGGGCTCGGCGTCGGGT
>JALWSQ010000279.1 GCA_026993645.1 Thiohalobacter sp. | reverse complement strand
CCTTCAAACACCTCGCAGTTCATGCGCCTTGGTGGGTAAGGATCGACACACGTGACAGAGATGCTCTGGAATCGTCCCTGGTGCGCGCATTGGAAAAGAAATATGAAATCCATGATCGATTGGAACGATTCCGTCAACGTGCAAGGGAACGCGAAGAGATAAGAAAAGGAACATGTCACCGATGCGGGCAGTACTCTCCACCGTTAATACGGGTTGGTGACACGAGATCATTCTACGATGCATTTCCACATTGGCGTTTTAAAAAAAATGATGATGTTATTGAAATTGCAGAAATACATGTATGCATGAAATGCATAAAGTCCATCAGCAGAAGGTTGCGCAAGGTTGTGGAGTTGAACGAGGCTCGCAAACAGGCGCGGATTCTGGATAAAACACTCAAGCAACAAAAGGAGATGATGAGATGAAGACGAAAGATCTTAGGAAAATGCTGGCTGCGGCTCTCGACAAGGCGCTGAATGGCGAACTTTCGTCAGAGGATGGCCGAAACATCATCGGCCTTGCCAATCAGATCACCGCAAGCATGGTGACCGAAGTGAAAGTGCAAATATTGAGGGAGCGCATGGGACATCAGGTCGACAAGTTCGGCGATCTCAATATCACGTAGAAGTGACGACTACATTCAGTGTCGGAGGAAAGCAAAGATGGAAATCACGGTCTGGGAATTTATGTTCTCACTCATTGGCGCCGGCATGATCGGCGCTGTTATGGGCATCCTGATGCTGGCACTGGTATCCAGAGTCAATCACCTGGAGGACGAATGATGCCCCAGGTCCAGTGCGAGCTCGAAACCCTGTTGCCGCAGTTCATGGCATTCTTGTCGGAACAGTGGCGCGCCCGGCGCGACGATGAATGGATGGGAATGCAGACATGGATCAGTGGCGTCAGCGCCGGGCTCTACTTCGTGAGCAGCGAGGCCTTCGAGGACACCATCCAGGAACTCGACTTCCTCGAGCAGATCTGCGCCAGGCGCCACAAGATGTCGCGCCCTCGGGTGCGTATCTCGGGCACCTGGTGTAAGGCCTGTTCCGCCTGAACGGCGCCCTGGCGCACCTCCACAGGTGGCCCGCCTGCCAGGGGAAAGGGGCAGCGAGCACCGGCGCTACCACATGCGGCTGGCCCGGCCGTCCGGTGCGAGGGCACTTATCAGTGGGCAAGCGGCCAAGAGAGAACAGCAGTTGATCACGAATTCCGTTGTACTACGACCGCTCCTCGAGCACCTTGCTGACAGCGGTGCGAATCAGCCCGCTGCGGGTCATGCCATGCGCCTTGGCATAGCGGTCCATCTGGGCCACCAGCCCACGCGGCAGGGACACGTTCAGCCGGGTGGGCCGGGTGTCCAGGCGACTGGTGTCGATGTCCACCAGCAGCCACACGCCATCCTGATACTGCTCGTCCTTCATCAGCACGTCCAGCGGCGTGGGTTCCGGGAGATCCATGTCCTCGCCTTCGCAGTGGAGCTCAATGGCTTCCTGCACATTGGCGGTGATGTCCTCCCATTTGTCGGCCGCGCTGAAGCACCCGGGAAAGTCGGGCACCGTGATGCCGTGCGCATGGCGTTCATCGCCGGGATGCACGTAGACGGGATAGATCATCGTTCACCTCCATTTCCATCCGGCCTGCCGGAAAATGTTGCGCAGGGTGCCGAGCGGGATGTCCTTGCGTGGATGTGGGACCACGACGTGACCGGGTTTCTCCGGATGCTTGAACTTCTCGTGGTCACCCTTTCCGCCGACTCGTACCCATCCATCGGCCTTCAGGCGCTTGATCAGCTCCCTGCTGTTCATGGAGATAAATATACACACGTTTACACACTTTGCAAGATGGGAATGGCACAATGAAATCTGAGATCAGGCATTTCCATCTGTTCTGCGGCCTCGGTGGCGGCGCGGCCGGATTCAATCGCGGCCATGCCCGTGTCGGCAGTCTGGAGGCGCGCTTTCGCTGCATCGGCGGCGTAGACAGTGACCCTGCGGCGATCAGTGACTTCGAGCGCTTGGCTGGCGTCCCGGGCACCGTGCTCGATCTGTTCTCGCGCGAGCAGTACACCGCATTTCACGGCCACGAGCCACCATCTGACTGGCGTGAGACCGACCGCCTCGCCGCCCAGATTATCGCCGAGGACGACACCTGGCACCGCCCATTCACCACCCTGGAGCTCGCCGCCCTGCAGGGCCTGGTGGACCCCGAGGAACACCTGGAACTGGAGGGCCTCAGCGACAGCGCCTGGCGCGAACGCATTGGCAACGCTGTCCCACCACCGGCAGCCGAGGCCATCGCCTCCGTCATGGGGCAGACGTTGCTGCTCGCCTGGTCCGGCGAGACGTTCGTGCTGAGCAACCAGCCGATATGGGTGCGGCCAATCGCCATGTCCCTTTCATTGCCGAGAGGAACTTTCCAATGAGCAGATCACTGAACAAGGTTCAGATCATCGGCCGCCTCGGCCAGGACCCGGACGTGCGGTACACCGCCAACGGCAGCGCGATGGCGAATCTCTCCGTGGCCACGTCCGAGAGCTGGACGGACAAACAGAGCGGCGAGCAGAAGGAACGAACCGAGTGGCACCGGGTGGTCATGTATCGCGGCCTGGCCGAGATCGCCGACAAGTACCTCCGCAAGGGTGCCCAGATCTACATCGAGGGCAGCCTGCAGACCCGCAAGTGGCAGGACAAGGAAGGCCGGGATCGCTACACCACCGAGATCGTGGCGCGCGACTTGATCATGCTCGGCGGCTCGGGGCAGGGATCGGAGCAGACGCGCCGGCCGGCGCTCTCCTCTGCTGCTATGACTCCGCCGGTGGATGATGACCTGAACGATGACATCCCATTCTGACACCAGATCTCTGGCCGATCCTGGAGATAAGTAAGATGAGCAGCATCTGCCTGACGCGTGAGGAACTGGTCGAGTTGACCGGCAAGAAGTACAAGTCATGCCAGGTCCGTGTGCTGGCCGAGATGGGGATACCCTACCGGGTGCGACCGGACGGCACCCCTGTCGTGCTGCGCAGTGATCTGTTCGGCGACAGCGCCATGGAAGAATCCGCGCCAGAACCCGATTTCTCGAGCCTGACCGATGAGTCCGAAGCGGCGTAGATCCGAGAACCGCGGCCTCCCGAAGCGCTGGCGCTACCGCTATGGCGCATACTACTACCTCGTGCCGCCCGGCATGGAGGCGGCCTGGGACGGCAAGAAGGAATTCCGGCTGGGCCGGACTCTGCCCGAGGCCTACCGCACCTGGAGCGAACGCCTGGGGAATCTGCACAAGCCGCGCAGCATGTCGGACATCATGGACCGCTATCTCCTCGAGGTCGTGCCGGCCAAGTCCTCGAGGACGCAGGAGTCGAACCAGCTCGCCATCCGCCGGCTGCGTCCGGTGTTCGGCCGAATGAGACCGCAGGACATCCAGCCCTCGCACGCCTACCGATACTTCGACCTGGTGGCGAAACGCCATGGACTGACCTCTGCGCGCCACGATGTGGCCACCTTGCGGCACATCCTCACCAAGGCGGTGGAATGGGGCCTGGTCGACCGAAACCACCTCATGGGGCAGCTGAGGCTGCCAGGGGCACCGCCACGCGACCGGTTGGTCGAGGACTGGGAGATTACCGAGGCCTTGTCCATGCCGGCCGCCAACCGAGGCATGCAGGTGATCCAGCCCTACATCCGCTTCAAGCTCATGACCGGGCTGCGCCGCGGCGACATCCTTGCCCTGCGGCTCTCCTCCATGCGAGACGACGGCATCCACGTGCAGCCCAGCAAGACCCGAAAGAGTTCCGGGCGCCGGCTGATCATCGAATGGACGGCCGATCTGAGGCAGGTGGTCGACGAGATTCTGCGGATACCGCCGCGCAGGATCGGCGATGCGCCGCTTTTCGTGACAAGGGAGGGGAAACCCTACATCGACGAGAACGGGCGCTGCAACGCCTTCGACAGCCTCTGGCAACGGTTCATGGCCAGGCTGCTGGCCGAGACCCGGGTGACCGAACGGTTCCAGGAACGCGACCTGCGGGCGAAGGTGGCCTCGGATTCCGACACGCTGGTGGAGGCCTCCGAGCGCCTCGGGCATGCCGACACGGCGATCACCCAGCGCGTGTACCGGCGGAAACCGGTGCGCGTGAGGCCTCTGAGACGGCCGAAAAATCCCCCCAATAGAGGCAAGTGACGCCTCGAAAATTCAATGGGTTACGAAGCACCGAGAAAAAATCTATTGGGGGAATTCGTTCTGATTTTCGCTTTTGCCTCCGAAGGATATAGCATCCAGAACGCTTCACTACGAACCAGGTGGTCGGGAGTTCGAATCTCTCCGGGCGCGCCATATGGACCGGAGGCCCCCGTGACGGGGGCCTTTGCCTGTTCGCCCCATCGGCGTGGGTAGCGCGCCGTACCCCCGGCGGATTGATTTCCCTTTGCGCGGGTTGCTAGGATGCCGCCCGTGGTGGAACGGATCTCACGCCAGGCCCATTCTCGGTGGCAACTCGCTTTGCTGCTGGCCGCCCTGCTGTTGCTGGGCCAGAGCGCGCTGCTGCTGCACCAGGTCGACTTTGTGGCCCATGCCGATGGCCACAGTTGCACCCTGTGTCTGGCGGCGCATGGCATGGACCATCCGGTACCGGCCATGGCCAGCCTCCCGAATGCCACACCGATCCACCACGCCGTCTCTTTCCATCCCCTGTCGGTGGTGGCCGGCATCCACCGGCACCGCCCGACCGCACGCGCCCCGCCCGTCCTGCTCCGCACCGGCTGAACCCTGACCGTTCCACCACGACTGCGGAGTCACCATCATGCACAGGACGATTCCGGTGCTGGCACTGGCCGCCTGCCTGTTGCCCGCACCCGGCAGCCATGCCGCCACGCCCCGGGCCGACGAGCTGGCGCAACTGCGCCAGCAGATCCAGGCCCTGAGGACCGAGTACCGCCAACGTATCGAGGCGCTGGAACGCCGCCTGGAGCGGGCCGAGGCCCAGGCCCGACAACAGGCGGCGGCGCCATCCCGGCCCAGCACCCAGCAACGGGCCAACGCCTTCAACCCCGCGATCTCCCTCATCCTGCAGGGTGCCCTGAACGGCTATGCCCGCCCCGCCGGCAACTATCGGCTGGCCGGGTTTCCCCTGACCGACGAGGCCGGCCTGGCCGCGGAAGGCCTGAGCCTGGGCTAGACGGAACTCACCGCATCGGCCAGCGTGGATCCGATGTTCCAGGCCCAGACCACCCTCTCCTTCAGCGACACGGCCGGCAACAGCGGCGTATCCGTGGAAGAGGCCTACGTGGACACGCTCTCGCTGCCCGGTTACCTGAACCTGCGTTTTGGCCGGTTCTTTTCCGCCGTCGGTTACCAGAATGCCTTCCACTCCCATGCCTGGGACTTCCACGACGCCCCCCTTGCCTACCGCGCCTTCCTCGGTGGCCAGTACGGCGACGACGGTATCCAGCTGAACTGGCTGGCGCCGACCGACACTGTCATGGTCCGGCTGGGGGGCGAACTGCTCGCCGGCCATGCCTATCCCGGTGCCGGCCAGTCCCACCGTACCCTGGGCGACAGCCGTAGCCTGTTCGTCAAGCTGGGCGGTGACCTCGGGGCCAGTCATGCCTGGCTCGCCGGCCTGGCCGCCCTGCGGGTGGAACCCCACAGCCGGACCACCGGCGACGGCAGCCGTTTCAGTGGCGGCTCCAACCTGTACCTGGGTGACCTGGTGTGGAAATGGGCACCGAACGGCAACATCCGTCAACGCAATTTCAAGCTGCAGGCGGAATTCCTCCTGCGCCAGGAGGATGGCGCGGTGGCCGTGCCAGACGCGACGGCTCCGGGTCGCCTGGCCTATCACGGTACCCAGCGGGGTGGCTACGTGCAGGCCGTCTACCAGTTCCGTACCGGCTGGCGCAGCGGAATCCGGTACGACCGGCTGAGTTCGACCAACCACCTGGCTCCACTCTCGCTGGGCGGCTTCTCCAGCGTCCAGGCCCTGCGCCTGGCCTCCGGCCTGGACGACCAGGGGCATGCCCCGGATCGCTGGAGCCTGATGCTGGACTGGTCCCCCAGTGAATTCAGCCGCCTGCGCCTCCAGTACGACAGGGACCGCTCCCGCCCGCGGGGGAACGACGACCAGTGGACGTTGCAGTACATCATGGCGCTGGGCAGTCATGGCGCCCATGAATTCTGACCCTACCGCCCGAGGAGACCACCCATGAAACACTGTCTTCGTTTTCTGCTGCTCGGCCTGCTCCTGCTCAGCCAGGCCGGGCAGGCCCGGCTCCGGGTCTTCAGCTGCGAACCGGAATGGGTCGCGCTGGCCCGGATGCTGGGTGCCGATCGGTTCCAGGTGTTCAGCGCGACCAACGCCCAACAGGACGTCCACTACATCCAGGCGCGGCCCGGCCTGATCGCGCGCCTGCGGCGTGCCGATCTCCTGGTCTGTACCGGTGCCGGCCTCGAGGTGGGCTGGCTGCCGGTCCTGCTGCGACGCGCCGCCAATCCGCGGGTGCGGCCCGGCACACTGGGCTACTTCGAGGCCGCCTCTGCGATCACCCTGCTGGAGAAGCCCCAGCGTCTGGACCGGGCCGAGGGCGACATCCACCCCGAGGGCAACCCGCACATCCAGCTCGACCCCCACAACATCCTGGCCGTGGCCCGTGCCCTCGGCCAGCGCCTGCAACGGCTGGACAGCACGCATGCCCAGGATTATCGCCAGGCCCTGGCGGCCTTCGAGCAGCGGTGGCAGCGCGCCATGGCAGACTGGGAGAAGCGGGCAGCTGCCCTGCGCGGTCTGCCCATCGTGGTCCACCACGACGGCTGGATCTATCTGGAACGTTGGCTGGGCCTGAAACAGATCGGGTCGCTGGAACCCAAACCGGGTGTTCCGCCCACCAGCGCCCATCTCTCCCGCCTGCTCACGCAGCTGAAGACGACGCCGGCGGCGGTCATCATCCGGGCTCCGTTCCAGGACCCTCGACCGGCCCAGTGGCTGCACCGCAAGACCGGCATCCCCGTCCGGGTGCTGCCTTTCACCGTGGGGGGCAACCCGGATGCCCGTGACCTGTTCGGGTTGTTCGATTCCACCCTGGCCCAGCTCGAGGCGGTGGCGCGATGAACCTCGACGGCCTGGACCCCACCATCATCGGCCCGGCACTGGCCGCCGGCCTGCTGGTCGTCGCCACCCATGTGCCCCTGGGACAGCAGGTGCTGCGGCGTGGCATCATCTTCGTCGACCTGGCCGTGGCCCAGATCGCCGGGCTGGGCGTCCTGCTGGCCCAGGTGGCGGGGTGGAATGATCGTGGCTGGCAGGTACAGCTGACCGCCTTCAGTGCCGCACTGCTGGGGGCGGCCATCCTGTGGTTGGCGGAACGACTCTGGCGGGATGCCCTGGAGGCCCTGATCGGTACCCTGTTCGTCCTGGCGGCCACGGCCGCCATCCTGGTGCTGGCGGGCAATCCCCATGGCGGGGAACATCTCAAGGATCTGCTGGTGGGGCAGATCCTGTGGGTGGACTTCGGCCAGCTGCTGCCGGTGGCCGTGCTCTATGGCCTGATCCTGAGCCTGTGGAGGGTCTCCGGCGCCGGCCGTTCCCATCTATGGTTCTACGTACTGTTCGCCCTCTCCATCACCGCCTCGGTGCAGCTGGTGGGTGTCTATCTGGTATTCGCCAGCCTGATCGTGCCGGCACTGGCCATGCGCCGCCGCCAGGGGCCGCTCTGGTTCGGCTACCTGATCGGTATCCTGGGCTACGCCCTGGGCCTGGTGGCGGCCGCCCTGCTCGATCTCCCCGCCGGTGCCGTCATCGTCTGGACACTGGCTCTGGTCGCGCTGATCGGCGCCCGCTTCCCCGCCCCGCGCGCAACAACAAAACCGTGACGGGCAGGCCCGGTACCCGCCGGCCCGTCATGCTGCTCAACCGTCGATCAGCCGGCCGAGACCGCCGAGCACGGAGCCTTCGCCCTTGTCGTCGCCGCCCACGGCCGGGGCATTGGCCAGGATCCGGTCGGCCAGGCGCGAGAACGGCAGGCTCTGCAGCCAGACCCGGCCATGCCCGGAAAGCGTGGCCAGGAACAGGCCCTCCCCACCCAGCACCATGCTCTTGAGGTTCCCGGCCCGCTGGATGTCGTAATCGATACCGGGCTGGAAGGCCACCAGGCAGCCGGTGTCCACCCGCAGGATCTCCCCATGCAGTTCCTTCTCGACGATGGTGCCACCGGCATGCAGGAACACCATGCCATCGCCCTCGAGGCGCTCCAGCACGAACCCCTCGCCCCCGAAGAATCCCACCCCGAGGCGCTTGGTGAAGGCGATGTCCAGGCGCGTGCCCAGCGCCGCGCAGAGAAAGGCATCCTTCTGGCACAACAGCTCACCACCGAGCGTGCCCAGGTCCAGGGGCACGATGGCACCGGGATAGGGTGCGGCGAAGGCCACGTGGCGCTTGCCCGCGCCCTGGTTGGTGAAATGGGTCATGAACAGGGACTCGCCGGTCAGCATGCGCTTGCCCGCCCCCCACAGCTTGCCGAAGAAACCGCTCTCGGCCTCCGAACCATCACCCATCCTCGCCTCGAAGGCGATGCCGTCCTCCATGTAGGTCATGGCACCGGCCTCGGCGATCACCGTCTCGCCAGGATCCAGTTCCACTTCCACCAGTTGCATGTCATGGCCGATGATCCGGTAATCCACTTCGTGGCAACGACGCGACATTGGAATCCTCCTCGCTGTGTCCAAGTCCTCGGGGTTGGGGAATCGCGGGTTTCGGAATGTGCCAATGGCCGGCGTATCATAACAAGCAGGATCCCATCCTGGCAGACGATGACATAGACGGGGGTAAAGGGTGATGCTGGATACGGTTTGGCTGACCTGGAGCATGTTGTTCGGTGCCGCCGGCCTCGGCTATTTCGTCTATGGCCGCCGGCAGAAGGCATTGGTCCCGCTGTTGTGCGGGCTGGCCCTGATGCTGTTTCCCTACCTGATCGACAACCACTATGCCCTGCCTCTCGTTGGGGCTGGACTCATGGCACTGCCCTACTTCGTACGCATCTAGGAACCTGCCTGGGCCATGATGAACCTACTGCGGGCGCATCACAGCGAGCCTACTGGCGGTAGCCGGCATGGCACTGGACGCAGTAGCCGAGGGTCTGGTTCAGTGCCCGCAGGGCCGCGGTCCGGTCGCCCTTGGCCAGTACGTCGCCCAGGTGATCGGCACTGCGGTGGAACGCCAGGCCGAGGTCGCGGAACGCCGGGTCGTCGAACATCTGGCACATCTTCTTCATCTCCGGCGTCAGGCCCAGACGGCTGTGGGCCACCCGTGATGCCTGCTCGAACTCACCCGCCGCCAGCAGGCCGACGATGGCCCGAACCGCCGCCAGGTGCGAGCGCATGTTGGCCAGCTGGTGGGCCCGCATGGCCGGCGGCAGATGCAACGAGTGGCGGTGATCCAGCACCTTTCCCGCTGCGCCGTGCCCCGTCATCGTCTCCATGTTGCCGCACTTGGCCAGGGCCACCGGACCCGCGATCGACAACAACAGGACCCCACAGAACAATGATGTCATCCACGAACGTCCCGCCATGGGCTTTCCTCCCTTGCCAACAGGAAATCGTCGAGTACGAAATGCGAAAAAAGGGCCCGCGTCGGGGCCCTTTTCAATGATTGGCGGAGAGAGAGGGATTACTCGGCCTGCGGCCTCGCCCTCCGGGCCGTCGTCGCTCCGCTCCGGCGTTGTCTCGCCCGCTACGCGGGCTCGGCTCGAACCCGCCATTTTGATTCCCATCGAGGGTTCGAATCCATCCCTGTCAATCCATCAATAAAGGGCCCGCGTCGGGGCCCTTTTCGATGATTGGCGGTGGAAGCGTACCTTCAAACGGAGTTTTCTGACTAATGGAAACCTCGCCTCCGTTGAATTCGGGCTACAAAACGAAATCTTCATCTCAGGTATCCACCAGTAGCCAGCCGCCGCCACGGAAAACCGAAAGGATTACGAGGGGTTACGCATTAGCCGCCAAGGTGGAAATTTGACAAAAGAGCGTTGCAATGATCAGGGATCTCTTTATTTTTGCTTGCCATCTTGTAGGCAAGTAATAACCTGCGCCTTTTTCATCCTCATACTTTTTAGTGTAGTAGATGCCGCTTTAGCGGATGCCGGAAAAGGTGAAAAGCTTTTTTTGTGCACCTGATTGCCGCTATGCCGTGGAATGAATTCATGTTGCCTTACTTATGAAGGTCTTAGTGAGCGACTCTTTTGCATAATAAATTCTTCGATATCACTTGCAGGAACCGGTTTTCCAAACAGATAACCCTGGGCGAATTCACAATGCAACCTAGCTAAAAAATCGAGTTGTTCACGGGTTTCCACGCCCTCGGCAACCACCGACATGCCCATGCCATGTGCCAACGCGATGGCACCGGTCAGCAGGGATCTGCTCTTTGGGTTGTTGACCAAGTTACCAACAAAACTCCTATCCAGTTTCAGCACATTGAAAGGGTACCTACTCAGATAGCTAAGGGAGGCATACCCGGTACCGAAGTCGTCAATAGCCAGACTGATGCCGAGATCCCTCAATTTCTTGAGGATCCAGTCGGCATGTTTCTCATTGTCGATGAGGGCGCCTTCCGTGATCCCAATTTCCAGCTCTCCGTTGCCAATACCATACCTGTCGATGCAATCCGCAATGAAGGTTAGCAAGTCTGGATCCCGGAACTGTATGGGTGATAAATTGACAGCGAGCTTCAGAGGTCCTTCACATTT
>JALWSQ010000278.1 GCA_026993645.1 Thiohalobacter sp. | reverse complement strand
CCACCGCCTGGGCCACGCACTCGGCACCGTAGTTGGGCTGGCGCCCGCCACGCAGGATGACGTGGCAGTCCTCGTTGCCGCGGGTGGAGAAGATGGCCGAGCGACCGGCCTTGGTCAGGGACAGGAAGTGATGGGGATGGGACGCCGAGCGGATGGCGTCCACCGCCACGCGCATGGTGCCGTCGGTGGCATTCTTGAAGCCCACCGGGCAGGACAGCCCCGAGGCCAGCTCGCGGTGCACCTGGCTCTCGGTGGTGCGGGCACCGATGGCGCCCCAGCTGACCAGGTCGGCCATGTATTGCGGGCTCACCAGGTCGAGGAACTCGGTCCCCGCGGGCACGCCCATCTCGTTGAGGTCCACCAGCAGCTTGCGCGCGATGCGCAGCCCCTGGTTGATGGCGAAGCTGCCGTCCAGGCGGGGGTCGTTGATCAGCCCTTTCCAGCCCACGGTGGTGCGCGGTTTCTCGAAATAGACCCGCATGACGATGAGCAGGTCGTCCGCCAGCCGGGCCCTTACCCGGGCGAGCCGGCCGGCATAGTCCAGGGCCGCCGCCGGATCGTGGATGGAACAGGGGCCGATCACCACCAGCAGGCGGTCGTCCTCGCCGTGGAGGATGCGGTGGATGGCCTGGCGCGCCTCGTAGGTGGTCCGGGTCGCCGCGTCCGAGGCCGGAAATTCCTCGTGCACCTGCGCCGGGGGAATGACCTCCTGGATCTCGATGATGCGCAGGTCGTCGGTTACGTATCGCTGGGGCATGTCGCTCGCGCCTGATTCTCGCCCATGGGACCGGCGCTACCCAGCCGGGAGCGCCGAAAAGTCGACATTATCGCAAAGGCGTCGAACCAGGGGAAGCGCAGGCCGGGCCGCGGGCCCGCCTCATTCGTCGTCGTCGAACTCCGGCGGCGGCACGTCGCCATCGTAGATCAGGTTCCAGCGGCGCTGGCGGTAGGCCTCGCGGGTGAACAGGTAGGGATCCAAGGCCGCTTTCTCACGCACCTTGGTGGCGGTCAGCAGCTGGGCGCGGGTGTCGATGCCGCGCAGCACCGTGAGGGCGTTGCGCTCGCGCACCTCGTCCCAGCGCGCCACCGGGTCCAGCAGGTAGTCGGGGTAGAGCCCGGCGGTATCCCGTACCGTGCTCGGGCCGAGTACCGGGAGTACCAGGTACCAGCCCTCGCCCAGGCCCCAGTGGCCCAGGGTCTGGCCGAAGTCCTCCTGATGCCGCGGCAGACCCCAGTCGGTGCTCACGTCCAGCAGACCGGCCACGCCGAAGGTGCTGTTGAAGGCGAAACGGGTGGTGTCGTGCAGGCCCTGGGAGAACTTGGCCTGCAGCAGGTCATTGACCACGGTGCGGGGTTCCAGCAGGTTGTTGAAGAAGTTGTCGATGCCCTTGCGCGCCGGAGCCGGCACCACCTTCTGGTAACCCTTGGCCAGGGGCTTGATCAGGATGCGGTCCAGCTTGTCGTTGAAGCTGTAGACCACCCGGTTGACGGGTTCCAGCGGATCCTTGGCCTCGTCGTAGGGCGAGCTGGCGCAGCCGGCCAGCGCCAGCAGCAACAGGCTGGAGAGCAATGGACCCGTCGTGGTGGATTTCAGCGACCGCATGTCTGTTTGTCCCCCTGGTGTGGTGTTTGGTTCAACATGGGTAGGCATCGATGCGCAGGGCGATGATGCGCACGGCGCTACGCGCCTTTGCGCATCCTACATTGCGTTGGGTGCGATAACACCCGTAGGTTGGGCAAAGCGAGCGCAGCAAGCGTGCCCAACATGCCGGCGGCAATCGATCCGCAGGCGGTATCCCCGATACGCAGGGCGATGATGCGCACGGCGCTGCGCGCCTTTGCGCATCCTACATTGCGTTGGGTGCCACAGCAAAGGTGGGGGAAATATGGTCGGGGCGAGAGGATTCGAACCTCCGACCACCGCAACCCCATTGCGGTGCGCTACCAGACTGCGCTACGCCCCGAAGAAACCGCCGCGCGCGACCGTTGCTGCCGGAACCGTGCGCGGGGCCGCCATCATACCCCATCCCGGCGGGCGAGATAAATCCCCTGCCTGCCGCTCACCGTCGCAGCAGCTGCAGCACCTCCTCCAGTTCCGTGCGCACCTGGCGGATGATCTGCTGGCTCTGGGTCAGGTCCTCGCGGGCCTCCTCGCTGGACAGCCGCTGCCGCGCGCCGCCGATGGTGAAACCCTGTTCGTACAGCAGGCTGCGGATCTGGCGGATGATGAGCACGTCGCCACGCTGGTAATAGCGGCGGTTGCCGCGCCGCTTGACCGGCTTGAGCTGGGGGAACTCCTGTTCCCAGTAGCGCAGCACGTGCGGCTTGACCCCGCACAGTTCGCTCACCTCGCCGATGGTGAAATAGCGCTTGCCCGGAATGGGCGGCAGCTCGTTATTGTGACTCGCTTCCAGCATAGGCCTCCACCCTGGACTTGAGTTTCTGCCCGGGCCGGAAGGTCACCACCCGGCGGGCCGAAATCGGGATCTCCTCTCCCGTCTTTGGATTACGGCCGGGACGCTGGTTCTTGTCCCGCAGATCGAAGTTGCCGAACCCCGAAAGCTTCACCTGCTGCCCGCTTTCCAGGGCCACGCGAATCTCCTCGAAGAACATCTCCACCAGTTCCTTGGCCTCGCGCTTGTTCAAGCCGAGTTCCTCGAACAGGCGTTCAGCCAGGTCCGCCTTTGTCAGAGCCATGGATCCTCACTCTCTCAGTGTTGCGTTCAGGGCCCGGGCCAGGCTGTCCAGCACCCGGCCGATCACCGCCTCCACGTCCTCATCCCGTAGTGTGCGTGAGGGATCTTGCAGAATCAAGCCCAAGGCCACGCTTTTCTTACCGGATTCTATGCCTTTACCCTGATAAACGTCGAACAGGATCAGGTCCTGCAGCCATTCGCCGGCGGCCTCCCGCACCCCCCGCAGCAGCTCCGCCACCGGCCGGTCGGCATCCATCACCAGGGCCAGGTCACGACGCACCGAGGGGAAGGCCGGCACAGGGGCGAACCGGATGTCCGCACCCCGCAGCAGCGGTTCCAGCTGCAGCTGGAACAGGCAGGTCTCCTCCGGCAGGCCCCGCTGCCGGGCCAGTGCCGGATGGATGCGGCCCAGCCAGCCCAGCGGCGTGCCGCCGTCCAGGACCCGCGCGCTCTGGCCGGGGTGCAGGGCCGGGTGGCTGGCCGCCTCGAAATCGAAGTCAGCGCCGCGCCCGGTCAGGGCCAGCAGCGCCTCCAGGTCGCCCTTGGCATCGAAGAAGTCCAGCGGCCGGTCCCCGGCATCCCAATGCGGCCGCCAGCGCGGCCCGCACAGAGCACCGCCAATATATTCTTCTTGTACGATTTCATCATCTTGTGGAATAAATATGAGGCCCGTCTCGAAGATTCGGACCCGCTCCTGCTGGCGGTTACGGTTGTAGGCCAGGGTCTGCAACAGGCCGGGCCAGAGGCTGGTCCGCATCACCGACATCTCCGCCGACAGCGGGTTGGCCAGGGCCAGCGGGGCCTGGTCCGGATCCAGCGCCCGCTGCCATTCCGGGTCGATGAAGGTGTAGGTGATGATCTCGTGGTAGCCTCGGTCCACCAACGCCGCGCGCAGCCGGTCCCGGTCCAGGCGGGCATCGGGGCGCGGCGGCATCTCCACCCCGCCCTGGGGGAGGCGCCGGGGCAACCGGTCGTAGCCATGGATGCGGGCCACCTCCTCCACCAGGTCGGCCTCGATGGCGATATCGAACCGGAACGAAGGCGGGCGCACCCGCCAGCCATCGGCCACCCGCTCCACCTGCATGCCCAGACCCCCCAGGCTGCGCTCCACCTCCGCGTCCGGGATCGCCAGCCCCAGCTGCTGGTCCAGGCGCGCGCGGCGCAGGCCGATGGGGGCGGTCTGCGGCAGGTGCTCCGCGCTGGCCACCTCGACCACCGGGCCGGGCCGCGCCCCGGCGATCTCCAACAGCAGTGCCGTGGCCCGCTCCATGGCCCGTGCCTGCAAGGCGGGGTCCACCCCGCGCTCGAACCGATAGGACGAATCGGTCTGCAGCCCGTAGCGCCGCGCCCGCCCGCTCACGGCCAGCGGGCTGAAGAAGGCGCATTCCAGAAACAGGTCGCGGGTCTCGGGACCCACGCCGGAGGCTTCGCCGCCCATGATCCCGGCCAGGGCCAGCACCCGGCGGCGATCCGCGATCACCAGGGTGTCGTCGGCCAGGGTCACCGCCCGCCCATCCAGCAGGACCAGGCCCTCCTCCGCCCGGGCCATGCGCACCTCGATGCCGCCTTCCAGCCGCGCCAGGTCGAAGGCATGCATGGGCTGGCCCAGCTCCAGCATGACGTAGTTGGTGACGTCCACCAGCGGACCCAGGCTGCGCAGGCCGCCGCGCCGCAACCGTTCCTGCATCCACAGCGGCGTGGGGGCCGCCGGGTCCACCCCGCGCACCACCCGCCCCAGGTAGCGGGGACAGGCGGCCGGCGCCGTCACCCTCACCGGGAAGCGGTCGTCCAGCACGGGCGCCACCGGCACCATGTCCGGCACCCGCAGCGGGCTGTCGGTCAGGGTGGCCACCTCGCGGGCGATGCCCGCCAGGGACAGGCAGTCGCCGCGGTTGGGGGTGATGTCGATGTCGATGACCTGGTCGTCCAGGCCCAGCAGCTCGCGCAGATCGGTCCCGGGCGCCGCGTCCGCCGGCAGCGCCATGAGGCCCGAGGCCTCCTCGGCCAATCCCAGTTCGCGGGCCGAGCAGAGCATGCCGAAGGAGGGCGCGCCGCGCAGCTTCGCCTTGCGGATGCGCATACCGCCCGGCAGGCTGGCCCCCACCAGGGCAGTGGGCACGTGCATGCCCTCGGCCACGTTGGGGGCACCGCAGACGATGTCCAGCGGCGCCTCCGCGCCCACGTCGACCCGGCACAACCGCAGCCGGTCCGCGTCGGGATGGGGCGCCACCGAGAGCACCCGGCCCACCACCACGCCGCTGAAGTCACTGGCCGCCGGCTCGACCGAGTCCACCTCCAGGCCGGCCATGGTCAGGCGCTCCACCAGGGCGGCCGTGTCCAATGGCGGGTCGGTCCATTCCCTCAACCAGGCTTCACTGAATTTCATGGGTCAAGGCCGTCGTTTTCCTTGTTTTCACGCAAATTGCGCCAGGAACCTGAGATCGTTCTCGAAGAACAGGCGCAGGTCGTCGACGCCGTAGCGGAGCATGGCCAGGCGTTCCACCCCCATGCCGAAGGCGAAGCCGGTCCATTCCGAGGTGTCGATACCCACCGCCTCGAACACCCGCGGATGCACCATGCCGCAGCCCAGCACCTCCAGCCAGCCACTGTGGCTGCACACCCGGCAGCCATCGCCTCCGCAGATCACGCACTGGATATCCACCTCCGCCGAAGGCTCGGTGAAGGGAAAGTAGGAGGGCCGGAAGCGCACCGCCAGCTCACGCTCGAAGAAGCGCTTGAGGAAAAGATCCAGGGTCCCGGTGAGGTCGGCGAAACTCACGTCGCGGTCCACCAGCAGGCCCTCGACCTGGTGAAACATGGGGGTATGGGTCAGGTCGGAATCACAGCGGTACACCCGTCCCGGCGCGATGATGCGCAACGGTGGCTGCCGCCGTTCCATGACCCGGATCTGTACCGGCGAGGTATGGGTGCGCAGCAGCCGGTGGGCGTCGAAGTAGAAGGTGTCGTGCATGGCCCGCGCCGGGTGCTGGGGCGGGATGTTGAGGGCCTCGAAGTTGTGGTAGTCGTCCTCCACCTCCGGGCCCTGGACGGCCTCGAATCCCAGGCCGGCGAACAGGGCCTCGATCCGGCTCAGGGTCCGGGTGATGGGATGGACCGAACCGGCGTCGAGGTGCCGCCCCGGCAGGGTCACGTCGACCCGCTCCCGCGCCAGCGCCGCCTCCAGCGCCTCCGCCTCCAGGGCCTGCTGGCGCTCCGCCAGCGCGCCCTGGAGCGCCTGCTTGGCACGGTTGATGGCCTGGCCCGCCGCCCGGCGTTCCTCGGCGGGCAGCTTGCCCAGCTGCTTGAGCTGGGCCGTGAGGCGACCCTTCTTGCCCAGGTAGTCGACCCGGATGCGTTCCAGCGCGGCCAGGTCGGGGGCCGCGGCCACGGCCGCCAGGGCCTGTTCCAGGAGTTCTTCGCCGCTGCTGTTCATGCCGTTCCGTTCCCGCTCCAGGACGAAAGAGCGCCGGTGCCGCATCCGCCCCAGCCGGGGCCGGCACCGCCCGCCGACAGAAAATGGGGGAGGCATGGCGCCTCCCCCGCTGGTCCGCACCGCCCGCCGCCCGCGCGGCGGATCGCGCGCTCAGGCGCCGAGGCTGGCCTTGGCCCGCTCCGCCAGGGCGGCGAAGGCGGCCTTGTCCTCCACCGCCAGGTCGGCCAGCACCTTGCGGTCGATCTCGATGGCGGCCTTGCGCAGGCCGTTGATGAAGCGGCTGTAGGTCAGGCCGTTCTCGCGCGCGCCGGCATTGATGCGGGCGATCCACAGGGCGCGGAACTGGCGCTTGCGCTGGCGCCGGTCACGGTAGGCATACTGCCCGGCCTTGATGACCGCCTGCTTGGCCACCCGGTACACCTTGCGCCGGGCGCCGTAGTACCCCTTGGCCTTGTTCAGGACCTTCTTGTGCCGGCGATGCGCCGTGACACCACGTTTCACTCTGGACATGATTCACTCCTCCCCGGTCAGACGTAGGGCAGCATGCGCCGTACCGCGGCGGCATCCACGGGATGGATCCGCGCCGGCGTGCCGAGCTGGCGCTTGCGCTTGCTGCTCTTCTTGGTGAGGATGTGACGGTGATGGGACTGGGTGCGCTTGAAGCCACCCCCGGCCGTGCGCTTGAAGCGCTTGGCCGCCCCGCGATTCGTTTTCAGCTTGGGCATTTCATCTGCTCCGTATTGGGACTGTCGTCGCTGACCGGTCGCACCGGCCGTTCATTTCTTCGGAGACATCACCATCACCATCTGCCGCCCCTCCATCTTCGGGAACTGCTCGACCGTACCGTACTCGGCGAGGTCGTCGCGCACCCGCTCCAGCAGCTCGCGGCCGAGTTCCTGGTGCGCCATCTCCCGTCCACGGAAGCGCAGGGTGACCTTGACCCTGTCCCCGTCCTTCAGGAAACGTATCAGGTTGCGGAGTTTGACCTGATAATCCCCTGTATCCGTGCCAGGCCGGAACTTGATCTCCTTGACCTGGACCTGCTTCTGCTTCTTGCGGGCCTGCTGCTGCCGCTTGCTCTGCTCGAACTTGAACTTGCCGTAGTCCATGATGCGGCAGACCGGCGGTTCCGCCTGGGGCGCGATCTCGACCAGGTCGAGTTCCGCCTCCTCTGCCATCTTGAGGGCGTCCTCCAGCGGGATGACGCCGACCTGTTCCCCCGCCGCGTCGATCACCCGGACTTCCGGGGCCGTGATCCTTGCGTTGGTCCGGTACCTTTCCTTTACAGCAGCGATGCTCTAGCCCTCCAAAACAGTGCGGCCGCGGCTCGCGATCTCGGCGGTGAGGCGCTCGATGAAGGTTTCCACCGGCATCGCGCCCAGGTCTTTCCCGCCCCGCGTGCGCACGGCCACAGTCTTCGCTTCCACCTCGCGGTCGCCCACCACCAGCAGGTAGGGGACGCGCTGCAGCGTGTGTTCGCGGATTTTAAAGCCGATCTTCTCGTTTCTCAAGTCCGCGCCGGCCCGGACCCCCTTGTTTTCCAAGGTCTCCCGCACCTGGCCGACCCAGTCGGCCTGGCGGTCGGTGATGTTCATGACCATCACCTGCACCGGCGCCAGCCAGGTGGGCAGGGCGCCGGCGTAGTGCTCGATCAGGATGCCGATGAAGCGCTCCAGCGAGCCCAGCACTGCCCGGTGCAGCATCACCGGCACCTGGCGGCTGCCGTTCTCGGCCACGTAGTGGGCCCCCAGCCGGCCGGGCATGGAGAAATCCAGCTGGATGGTGCCCAGCTGCCATACCCGGTCCAGGCAGTCGCGCAGGGAGAACTCGATCTTGGGCCCGTAGAAGGCACCCTCCCCCGGCTGCAGTTCCCAGTCCAGCCCCTTGTGGTCCAGGGCGTCGCGCAGCGACTGCTCGGCCTTGTCCCACAGGGCGTCGTCCCCCACCCGCTGCTCCGGCCGGGTGGAGAGCTTGATCAGCACCTCCTCGAAGCCGAAGTCCCGGTAGACCTCGAACAGCAGGTCGATGAAGGCGGACACCTCGGGCAGGATCTGGGCCTCGGTGCAGAAGATGTGGGCATCGTCCTGCACGAAGTTGCGCACCCGCATCAGCCCGTGCAGGGTACCCGAGGGCTCGTTGCGGTGGCAGGAACCGAACTCCGCCAGGCGCAGCGGCAGGTCGCGGTAGCTCCTGAGGCCGTGGTTGAAGATCTGGATGTGGGCCGGGCAGTTCATGGGCTTGATGGCATAGTCCCGGTTCTCGGAGTGGGTCACGAACATGTTCTCGTGGAACTTCTCCCAGTGACCGGACTTCTCCCACAGCGAACGATCGATGATCTCCGGGGTATGCACCTCCTGGTAGCCATGGTGGCGCAACCGGTCGCGGATGTAGTCCTGGATGGTGACGAACAGGGTCCAGCCGCGGTCGTGCCAGAACACCATGCCCGGGGCCTCTTCCTGGGTGTGGAACAGGTCCATGGCCTTGCCCAGCTTGCGGTGATCGCGCTTTTCCGCCTCCTCCAGCCGCTGCAGGTAGGCGCGGAGGGCCTTGCGGTCGGTCCAGGCCGTGCCGTAGATACGCTGCAGCATGGGATTGCGGGGATCGCCGCGCCAGTAGGCCCCGGCCACCTTCATCAGCTTGAAGGCGGTGCCCAGCTTGCCGGTGCTGGGCAGGTGGGGCCCGCGGCAGAGATCGAACCAGTCGCCCTGGCGGTAGATGCTGATTTCCTCGTCCGGCGGCAGGTCACGGATGATCTCCACCTTGTAATGCTCGCCGATCTTCTCGAACAGGGCGATGGCCTCGTCCCGATCCCAGACCTCGCGCTGGATGGGCAGGTCCCGCTGGACGATCTCGCGCATGCGCTGCTCGATGCGCTCCAGGTCCTCGGGGGTGAAGGGCTCGTCGCGGGCGAAGTCGTAGTAGAAGCCGTTCTCGATGGTGGGACCGATGGTCACCTGGGTGCCGGGATACAGCTCCTGCACCGCCTGGGCCATGACGTGGGCGGCATCGTGGCGGATCAGCTCCAGGGCATCGTCCTGGTCGCGGGCGGTGACGATGGCCACCGCCGCGTCCCGGTCGATGCGGTGAGACAGGTCCACCAGGCGGCCGTCGACCCGACCCGCCAGGGCCGCCTTGGCCAGGCCGGGGCCGATGTCGGCCGCGATCTCGGCCAGGGTCACGGGGTGGGGGTATTCGCGCTCGCTACCGTCGGGGAGGCTGATGGTGGGCATGCTGTCCGGTCTCCAGTGGTGGCCGATACGAGGGGCCACGTGGCTCATGGGTTTATCGAAAGGGACCGTACCATACCGAAAAGCATGCCGCGAAGCAAAGGGCATCAGCGGAACCGCAGCCCATACCCGCCACGGAAACGATCAGGAATGCCCCGCCGGGGGCAAGGGACGGTTCCAGCCCCCTCCGAAGCCACGGCAACGGGAACGGTCACCAAGCGATGGGGGACCAGTTGGTCTCCTTACCGCCTTCCGCCTCACCGACACGGATGATTGTGCTCGACACATAGTGATAAGGCGGTACCGGCAGATTCAGGGGTGCCGGCACATCCTTGTATACCCGCCCCGCAAGATCGTAACGGGAACCATGGCAGGGGCAGAAAAAACCACCGAGCCAATGAGGTCCCAGGTCGGGTGGCGCAATGTCTGGCCGGTAGGTGGGCACACAACCCAGATGGGTACAGATACCCACCAGCACCAGGTGCTCGGGCTTGATAGAGCGCCAGGTGTTGACCACGACGTTGCTGAATTGCTGCGGCTCGCGTGACTGGGGGTCACGCAGGCGCTTGATCAGGCCTGGATCCTCGAGTGTCTTCAACTGGCTCCGGGTGCGGCGCAGGATCCAGATTGGTCGGCCACGCCAGGAAACCGTGAGCAACTGGCCAGGCTCCAACTTGCTGATATCGACATCGATGGCTGCCCCTGCCGCTTTTACTGCCGCACTGGGTTCCATCGACTGGATGAAGGGCACGGCAACCCCCACCAGCCCGGCTGCACCCAACACACCGGTTGCACCCACAAGGAACCGTCTCCGGCCTCGATCCATTTTCTCATCGCCCATGATCCTTCCCCTTACCGGCCACTACCCGAGCCACGATGGCCAACCCTATATCGGAAGACCCGCTTCCCCAGGCAGAGTTCCAGTGAGGGGCGATGAAGCAAAAGGACGACCTGCCGGTCCGGAGGCGTCCAGGAATCGACCATCACTGCGAATGAGCGTCAAGGAAGCAACCACGCGCCCCCAGGCCGGGGCATACCCGGGGTCGCGGTGGCTGGATTGGAGCGATGATTGGTAGGCGCGATTGGACTCGAACCAACGACCCCCACCATGTCAAGGTGGTGCTCTAACCAACTGAGCTACGCGCCTGCAATTGGAAGGGTGGGATTATAAGCGTTGCCCGCGCCCTGTCAATGCGATCCGGCCGCGGCCGGCGCCGCTTCAGCCCGCCGCCTCGGCCACGAAGGCCCGCTCGCGAATGGCCGCGATCTGGTCGCGCAGCCGGGCCGCCTCCTCGAACTCCAGGTTGCGGGCATGCGCGTACATGCGCTGTTCCAGCGCCCGGATGCGCCGCGTGGCCTCGGCCGGCGTCAGCACCTCGTAGGGCCCGCGCGGCGCATCCG
>JALWSQ010000277.1 GCA_026993645.1 Thiohalobacter sp. | reverse complement strand
CCAGGCCGGCCGCCACGAACAGCCCCACCCCGATCTCCATCAGTCGTTCCCTTTCCATCCCGTCTCAGTCTCCGAACATGAGGGCCGTGAGGACGAAGTCCAGGGCCAGCACCGCCAGCGCCGTGTGTACCACGGTACGGGTGGTGGCGCGACCCACGCCCTCCGAGGTCGGCACCGCGTCATAGCCCTCGAACACGGCGATCCAGGTGGCCACGAAGCCGAACACCAGGCTCTTGATCACCCCATTGAACACGTCGTCGTAGAGGTCGACCTTGGCCTGCATCTGTGACCAGAAGGCGCCATCGTCCACCCCCAGCAGGCCGACCCCGACGAACCAGCCACCAAATATCCCCACCGCGCTGAAGATCGCGGCCAGCAGGGGCATGGCGAGAAAGCCGGCCAGGAAACGCGGGCCCACCACCCGCCGCAGCGGGTCCACCGCCATCATCTCCATGCCGGCCAGTTGTTCCGTCGCCTTCATCAGGCCGATCTCCGCGGTCAGGGCGGAGCCGGCCCGGCCGGCGAACAGGAGCGCCGCCACCACCGGCCCCAGCTCCCGCACCAGGGACAGCGCCACCACCACCCCGAGGGACTCCTCGGCGCCGAAGTCCACCAGGGTGTTGTAGCCCTGCAGGCCGAGGACCATGCCCACGAACAGGCCGGACACCAGGATGATCACCAGCGACAACACGCCCACCGAATGGAGCTGGCGCACCACCAGGCGCGGGCGCATCAGCACCGCACCCTGGCCCGCCAGCACCCGGCCCAGGAACAGGGTGCCCCGACCCAGGCGCTCGAAGAACCCCAGGCCGAACCGGCCCAGCGCCGCCAGCCATTCCATCATGCCCTGGCACCCCCTGGCACCAACCGATACGTACGTGGACCCGCCATGGATCAGGTAGGCTCCGCCAGCAGGTCGGCCAGATAGTCGGGGGCCTCGTAGTGAAAGGGTACGGGCCCGTCCGGCAACCCCTCCATGAACTGTCTGACCCAAGGCGACTGGCTGCGACCCAGCTGCGCGGGCGTGCCGTGGTCGACCACCCGACCGGCGGAAAGTATATAGATATAGTCCGCGATGGCCGCGGTCTCGGTCACATCGTGGGACACCACCACCGAGGTGAGCCCCAGCGCATCGTTGAGCTGGCGGATCAGCTTGACCAGCACCCCCATGGAGATGGGGTCCTGGCCGGTGAAGGGCTCGTCGTACATCACCATCTCCGGATCCAGGGCAATGGCCCGCGCCAGCGCCACCCGCCGTGCCATGCCCCCCGACAGCTCGCTGGGCATGAGGCGGCGCGCCCCGCGCAGCCCCACGGCCTCCAGCTTCATCAGCACCAGATCGCGGATGATCGCCTCCGGCAGCGTGGTATGCTCACGCAGCGGGAAGGCCACGTTCTCGAACACGTCCAGATCGGTCAGCAGGGCCCCGCTCTGGAACAGCATGCCCATCCGCCGCCGCAGGCGGTACAGCGCCCCCTGCCCCAGCCGTGACACCTCCTCGCCGGCAAACTGCACCGAGCCCCGGCTGGGCCGCAACTGGCCGCCGATGAGCTGCAGCAGGGTGGTCTTGCCGGTCCCGGAAGGCCCCATGATGGCGGTCACCCGGCCCGGCAGGATGTCCAGGTTGATTCCGTCGAAGATCCGACGCCGCCCGCGGCGGAAATGCAGGCCGCGGATCCGTACCAGGGGTTCGGGCAGTTTCGTCTCCAACGCGGTTTCCATTCTGGTTCTCCGGTCACGGCCGCGACCGGCCCTTCCCGCCCCGGCGGCCCCATGGGCGCGTCAGTCTCGCGGACATCCGGGCCCCAGTCAACACCGGGCCGGTCCCCTGGAGACCCATTTGGGGGGGGCGGGGTTCCGTGTATGATGCAGACTCCAATCTCCAGCCCCCGGCGCGTATTCCCGACCATTCACCTATGGCACTGTATTTGCTATCGATAATCGGCGGTTTCATCGCCCTGATCTGGGGTGCGGACCGCTTCGTCATCGGCGCCGCCGCCCTGGCGCGCAACCTGGGGGTCGCGCCCCTCATCATCGGCCTGACCATCGTGGGCTTCGGCACCTCGGCCCCCGAGATGCTGGTCTCCGCCATCGCCGCCTGGCAGGGCAACCCGGGGCTCGCCATCGGCAACGCCATCGGCTCCAACATCACCAACATTGGCCTCATCCTGGGCACCACCGCCCTGATCGCGCCCCTGCGGGTGCATTCCCGCATGCTGGGCCGCGAGTTCCCCGTGCTGGTGGTGGTCATGATGCTGAGCCTGGTACTGCTCTCGGACGGTGTCCTGGGCCGACTCGACGGCCTCCTCCTGCTGCTGGGGCTGGCCGGGCTGCTGGGCTGGGTCACCTGGCTCGGCCTCGCCGGTCGCGCCGACCCACTGGAGCACGAATTCTCCGAGGAGATCCCCACCGACATGCGTACCCTGGCCGCCCTGTTCTGGGTCGCCGCCGGTCTCGCCGTGCTGCTGCTGAGTTCGCGGCTACTGGTGTGGGGGGCGGTACACCTGGCCCGAGCCATGGGCATCAGTGACCTGGTCATCGGCCTCACCATCGTCGCCCTGGGTACCAGCCTGCCGGAACTGGCGGCCTCCATCATGAGCGCGCTGCGCCACGAACACGACATCGCGGTGGGCAACGTGGTGGGGTCCAACCTGTTCAACCTGCTGGCCGTACTCGGGTTGCCGGGGATCATCGCCCCCGGCCCCATCGACCCGGCCGTGCTGACCCGTGACTACCCCTGGATGTTCGCCCTCACCGTGGCGGTCTACCTGATGGCCATCGGCCGCCGCGGCAATGGCCGCATCGACCGGCTGGAGGGATTGTTGCTCCTGGCCGGCTACCTGGGTTACCAGGCCTTGTTATACTTCGCTTCCACCTGAATACCTGCGGAGAGGGGCCATGAACGAGATCTTCACCGTGGACAACGTCAAATGCGCGGGCTGCGTCAAGACCATCCAGGACGGCCTGGGCGAGCTGCCCGGGGTGACGGCGGTCACCGTCGACATCCCCAGCGGCGAGGTCAGGGTGGAAGGCACCGACCTCGATCGCGCCCGGCTCGCGGCCCGGCTCAGCGAACTGGGCTACCCCGAACGCGCATGACGGATACCACCCTGCGCGCCCTCGGACGGGCCGTCATCGAGACCGAAACCGCGGCCGTGGCCGCCCTCGCCGACCGCATCGGGGAGGACTTCAGCCGCGCCTGTCGCCTGATGCTGGAGTGCGACGGCCGGGTGGTGGTGCTGGGCATGGGCAAGTCCGGGCACATCGGCAGCAAGATCGCGGCCACCCTGGCCAGCACCGGCACCCCGGCCTTCTTCGTCCACCCGGGCGAGGCCAGCCACGGCGACCTGGGCATGATCACGCCCCGCGACCTGGTCCTGGCCCTGTCCAACTCGGGCGAGACCGAGGAACTGCTCACCATCCTGCCGCTGATCAAACGCCTGGGGGTACCGCTGATCGCCCTCACCGGCCGCCCCGGTTCGACCCTGGCCCGTGCCGCCACCGTGAACATCGATGTCAGCGTGGAGAAGGAGGCCTGTCCCCTGGGGCTGGCCCCCACTGCCAGCACCACCGCTGCCCTGGCCATGGGGGATGCCCTGGCCATCGCCCTGCTCGAGACCCGCGGCTTCACCGCCGAGGATTTCGCCCTGGCTCATCCCGGGGGGACCCTGGGCCGACGCCTGCTGCTGCGTATCGACGACATCATGCACACCGGAGACGACGTGCCGCGGGTGTCTGGCGATGCGCCCCTGACCGAGGCGCTGTCCGAGATGACCCGCAAGGGCCTCGGCATGACGGCGGTGGTGGACGCCACCGAAAGGGTGATCGGCATCTTCACCGATGGCGACCTGCGGCGCGCCATCGACCGCGAATTCAGCCTCCATCGCACCCCCGTGGCCGACCTGATGACCCGCAACTGCAAGACCGTGCGCCGGGGGCTGCTGGCGGCGGAGGCGCTGGCCATCATGGAGGCCAGCAAGATCAACGGACTGCTGGTGGTGGACGAGGAGGACCGGCTGGTCGGCGCCCTGGGTATGCACGACCTGTTGCGTGCCGGCGTGGTCTGACCGGCCAGGGACGCCGCCCGGCGACAGCCCCATCCCCCATCGGCAAGGAGCAGACATCATGAAGGACATACTCGAACGGGCCGCCCGTGTCCGGCTGCTGATCTTCGACGTGGACGGCGTGCTCACCGATGGCAGCCTGTACGTCGGTGACGACGGCCAGGAATACAAGGCCTTCAACTCGAAGGACGGCCATGGTATCAACATGCTCAGGAAGTACGGCGTGGAGATGGCCGTCATCACCGGCCGGACCTCCCAGGTGGTGCGGCACCGGATGGAGAACCTGGGTATCGTCCATGTCTACCAGGGCCAACTGGACAAGGTGCCGCCCTTCGAGGACCTGCTGCACACCCTGGGCATCACCGCCGAAGAGGCCGCCTACGTGGGCGACGATGTCGTCGACCTGCCGGTCATGCGGCGGGTGGGGCTGGCCATCGCGGTCCGGGACGCGCACCCCTTCGTCTGCCAGCACGCGCACTGGCAGACCCCCAGCCGCGGTGGCCGCGGGGCCGTACGCGACGTATGCGAGTTGCTGCTCGAGGCCCGCGGCAAGCTGCGCGAGGAACTGGAAAGCTACCTTTGAATGCCCGCACTCTCTCCCTCCTGGCGCTGTTGCTGCCGGCCGCGGCGGCCAGCCTGTGGCTGGCCCGCTCCACGTCGCGGCCGCCAGCCACGCCGGCGCCGCCCGCTGCCGGGCAGGCGGACAGCTTCGCCGAGGACATGGTCCTGGAACGCCTGGATGCCGGCGGCCGGCTGCGGTACCGCCTGCGCGCCGCCCGCATGGCCCATTACGCGGCAGGCGACCGGACCCGGCTGCGGCGGGTGCGGGCCGAGATCCATGCCGACCCGGCACCGCCCTGGCGACTGGTGGCGGACCGCGCCACCAGCGAGCGGGGCGACCGGCGGATCCTGCTCACCGGCCATGTCCGGCTGGACCGCGCCGGCTACGACCATAAGCCACCGGTGCACGCCGAGACCCCGATGATCACCCTCTACCCGGACCGCCGCCAGGCGGACACCCCGGCCCCGGTCAGCTACCGTCGCGGCCGGCTGTCGGCCCAGGCCCGGGGCATGCACGCCGACCTGGCGCGGGATCGGCTGGAACTGCGGGCCCAGGTGCGGATGCGCTACCTGCCACAGGTGGCACCATGAGCCGGCTGCTGCTGACGGGTATCCTGCTCCTGCTGCCCCTCGCCGCCCCGGCCCTGGACAGCGACCGCCGGCAACCCCTGGACCTGGTCGCCGACCAGGCCCGCATCGACAACCAGCGGGGGATCGCGATCTATACCGGCCACGTCAAGGTGGTCCAGGGCACCCTGCATCTCTGGGCCGAACGCCTGGAGACCCGCATGCGCAACGGCGAGATCCAGCGCATCCTGGCCGACGGCCGGCCGGCCCGCTACCGCCAGCGGCCCGATGGCCGACAGGAGGACGTGACCGCCGTCGCCCATCACATGGACTACCAGGCCGACCGGGGACGGCTGATCCTGGATGGTGGTGCCGAGGTGCACCAGGGTGGCGACGTGTTCCGCAGCGAACACATCGTCTACGACATCAAGGCGGACCGGGTCCAGGCCGGCGGCAGCAAGGCCGGTGAACGGGTCCACATCACCATCCAGCCCCGGGAACGGCCGGGGGCCTCACCGCCATGAGCCGCCTGGCCGCCAGCGGCCTGCTCAAGCGCTACCAGGACCGGCTGGTGGTGGACCGGGTCGATCTCGCGGTGGACGAGGGCGAGGTGGTGGGCCTGCTGGGACCCAACGGGGCGGGCAAGACCACCTGTTTCTACATGATCGTCGGGCTGGTGGGCTGTGATGGCGGCCAGGTGGTCGTCGACGGCACCGATCTGACCGGGCTGCCCATGCACCAGCGGGCGCGCCGGGGCGTCGGTTACCTGCCCCAGGAGGCCTCGGTGTTCCGCCGCCTGAGCGTGCTGGACAACGTCCTCGCCGTCCTCGAGACCCGGCCCGGCATGAAGGCCCGCCAGCGGCGGGAACGGGCCGAGGCCCTGTTGCACGAGCTGCACATCGGCCACCTGGCGCAGCAGCCGGGCATCAGCCTCTCCGGGGGGGAACGGCGACGACTGGAGATCGCCCGCGCCCTGGCCATGGAGCCCCGCTTCATGCTGCTCGACGAACCCTTCGCCGGGGTGGACCCCATCTCGGTGGTGGACATCCAGTCCATCGTGACCGAGCTGGCGGAACAGGGTATCGGCATCCTCATCACGGACCACAACGTGCGCGAGACCCTGGGCATCTGCCAGCGTGCGTACATCCTCAGCGAGGGCCGCGTCATCGCCGAGGGGGAGCCGGACCGGATCCTCGCCGACGAGCGGGTCCGGGCCTGCTACCTGGGGGAGGGATTCCGTCTGTGACCGGCACCTGCCTCCAGTGGCACACAAAATGCTAACGCGGTAAAGTAGGCCCATGGCAGCATCCACCAGCGGCAGCCCGCGGAGACCATGAAGCAGTCCATTCAACTTCGCCTCGGCCAGCACCTGACCATGACGCCCCAGCTGCAGCAGGCCATCCGGCTGCTGCAGCTGTCGACGCTGGAGCTGCAGGTGGAGATCCAGCAGGCCCTGGAATCCAATCTGATGCTGGAACAGGACGAC
Source organism: Thiohalobacter sp. (assembly GCA_026993645.1). GTDB lineage: Bacteria > Pseudomonadota > Gammaproteobacteria > Thiohalobacterales > Thiohalobacteraceae > JALWSQ01. The sequence continues at coordinate 4,102 of JALWSQ010000277.1, read as the reverse complement.
GGGAACGGCGTCGATGGCACGGCCACCAGCGAACTGGGCGACAGCACCCCGGCCGAAGCCCCGGAGCCGGAGGTGGCAGCGGCGGAGACCGGCGTCACCAGCGACAGTGACCAGATCCCGGACGAGCTGCCGGTGGACACCCAGTGGGACGAGATCTACGATTCCGGCGCCACCAGCTACAGCGCCCCGGACCTGGCCGAGGACCGGGACTTCTTCGAGACCCACAACACCGACAGCCCCAGTCTCCACGCCCACCTGACCTGGCAGATGGAACTCACCCCCTTCAGCGAGACCGACCGGCTCATCGCCGCCACCCTCATCGATGCCATCAACGACGACGGCTACCTGGAACTGCCCCTGGAGGAGATCCACGAGACCCTGACCCGCAGCCTGCCCGAGCTGGAGCTGGACGAGGTCGAGGCGGTGCTGCACCGCATCCAGCAGTTCGACCCGGTCGGCGTCGGCGCCCGCTCACCCGGCGAGTGCCTGGAGATCCAGCTGCGGCAGCTGCCGGCGGACACCCCCTGGCGCAGCGAGGCATTGACCCTGGTCCGGGAATACCTGGACCTGGTGGGCAACCGCGACTATAAACAGATCATGCGCCGGCTGAAACTGCCGGAATCCGCCATGCGGGAGACCATGGCCTTGATCCAGTCGCTCAATCCGCGCCCGGGATCCCAGATCAGCGCATCCACGGCGCAGTACGTGATCCCTGACGTCTTCGTCAGCAAGCGCCAGGGCCGTTGGCAGGTGAGCCTCAATCCCGAGGCGACGCCGCGGCTGCGCATCAACAGCCAGTACGCCGGCCTGGTCAAGCGGGCCGACAACAGCGAGACCAACAGCTACCTGCGCAACCACCTGCAGGAGGCGCGCTGGTTCATCAAGAGCCTGCAGAGCCGCAACGAGACCCTGCTCAAGGTCGCATCCTGTATCGTCGAGCGCCAGCAGGCCTTCTTCGAGCAGGGCGAGGAGGCCATGAAACCCCTGGTGCTGCGTGATGTCGCCGAAGCAGTCGACATGCACGAGTCGACCATCTCCCGCGTCACCACCCAGAAGTACATGCACACCCCGCGCGGTATCTTCGAATTCAAGTATTTCTTCTCCAGCCACGTGAGCACGGCGGACGGCGGCGAATGTTCCGCCACCGCGATCCGCGCCATGATCCGCAAGCTCATCGGCTCGGAACCGCCCGGGAAACCACTGAGCGACAGCAGGATCGCGGAGATCCTGGCGGAGGAAGGCATCCAGGTGGCACGGCGCACCGTTGCCAAGTACCGCGAACACATGGGCATCCCCCCCTCAAATGAACGCAAGCGGCTGGCCTGAGGGCACCATCCACGGATGCGGTGGCAGCGGGGGTCCGGCCCCCGGCCGCCCGGTGCGCGGGTGGCCAGGGGAACCGCTGGATTTTTCAACCTATCGCCTTTGCTGAAGGAGTTGCGACCATGCAGATCATCGTCACCGGCCATCACGTCGATGTCACCGATCCACTGCGCGATTACGTCACCACCAAGCTGGAGCGCCTGCGGCGCCACTTCGATCACGTGGCCAAGGTGCACGTGGTGCTGAGCGTGGAGAAGCTGCGGCAGAAGGCCGAGGCCACCCTGCACATCTCGGGTAACGACATCTACGCCGAGTCGGTGGACGGTGACATGTACGCGGCCATCGACGCGCTGGTCGACAAGCTCGACCGCCAGGTGAAGAAACACAAGGAACGGCTGACCGACCACCACCGGGAAGAGGGCACACGCTGATCAGGGTACGGAAACGGGCGGCGGAACCGACCCGTCCATGAAGGGAGAGGGTGCCGATGCGTGGACCCCTGGCAGCGACCCGCCGGTTCAAGAACGTGCTCCGGCGGCCGCCGTTCCGGCAGCATGTACTGCCAACAGGGCCGCGCGCGGCCGATCATCCGCGACCTGGGAACGAACCAACAATGACAATCGCACGACTCCTGGCGCCCGACCGGGTCGGCTGCTGCCATCGGGCCTCCAGCAAAAAGCGGGTGCTCGAGGATCTGAGCGAGCTGCTGGCGGGCGCTGCCCCCGACCTCACAGTCGAGGAGATCTTCACCAGCCTGCTGGAACGGGAACGGCTGGGGAGTACCGGCCTGGGCGGCGGCGTGGCCATCCCCCACGGCCGCATGGCCGGGCTGGCCGAACCCATCGGTGCCTTCGTACAGTTGCGCGAGGCCATACCCTTCGATGCCGTCGACGACCGGCCGGTGGACCTGTTGTTCGCCCTGCTGGTGCCGGAGGATGCGGACGAGGTCCATCTCGGCCTGCTGGCGCAGCTGGCACGGATGTTCGCCGACGAGGCATTCTGTGCGCGCCTGCGCCAGGCCGGCAGCGATGCGGAACTGCTGGCCCTGCTCCAGCAGTGGCAGCCACCGCGGGCCACCGCCTGAGCCCGCCGCTGCGTCCGGCCACGGGGGTTAGGATGGGGCCATGGCCGACAAACTGACCGTCGACAACCTGTTCGATCGCTTGCGCGACAAGCTGTGCCTGAGCTGGATCGCTGCCCGGCAAGGCGGCAGCCGACCCATCCGCAGCCAGATCGACGAGGAGACGGGCACCATCTCCTTCATCGGTCATCTCAATTTCGTCCATCCCTACCGCATCCAGGTCGTCGGCCGTATCGAGTTGCGCTACCTGGAGACACTGGACGAGGAGGCCCGCCGTTCCGCCCTGGGCCGGTTGTTCTCCGCCGACACCGACACCGTGATCCTGGCCGAGGGCCAGCCCGTGCCGGAGGACATCAAGCGCCGTGCCGAGGCCGCCTCCATCCCCTTGCTGCTGTCCTGCCTGCCCAGCCACGAACTCATCAGCCACCTGCAGTACTTCTACGTCCACAATTACGCGGAGCGCATGACCCTGCATGGCGTGTTCATGGAGGTGATGGGCATCGGCGTGCTGATCATGGGCGACCCATCCATCGGCAAGAGCGAGCTGGCGCTGGAACTGGTGAGCCGGGGCCACCGCCTGATCGCCGACGACTCGCCCGAATTCGCCCGCGTCGCCCCCGACCTGCTGGTGGGCACCTGCCCGGAGATCCTGCGCAATTTCATCGAGGTGCGCGGCCTGGGGGTGCTGAACATCCGTGCCATGTTCGGCGATGCCGCGGTAAAATACAGCAAGTACCTGCGGCTGATCGTGCGGCTGATCCGGATGCCGGAGCAGGAGCTGAACCGCATCGACCGTCTCAAGGGCAGCCGGCTCACCCGCAACCTGTTCGGGGTCGACGTCCCGGAGATCCGCCTGCCGGTGGCGCCCGGCCGCAACCTGGCGGTGCTGGTGGAGGCCGCCGCGCGCAACCAGATCCTGCTGACCCGCGGCTACGACGCCGGGGCCTCGTTCATCGAACAACAGCAACAACGCATCAGCGACACCGGGGAATGAAACTCATCGTCGTCAGCGGCCTGTCCGGGGCCGGCAAGAGCGTTGCCCTCAACACGCTGGAGGACATCGGCTGCTATTGCGTCGACAACCTGCCCGTGGGTCTGTTCGAGGCCTTCGCCCGGCAACTGATGGACCGCCCCCACCCGAGCCAGGACCGCGCCGCCGTGGGCATCGACGCCCGCAACCGCCCCGCCGATCTGGGCCATGTGCCCGATATCCTGCAGGCATTGAAACGGCAGGGTATGGCGGTAGAGGTCCTGTTCCTGCAGGCGGACGACGAGGTCCTGCTCAAGCGCTTCAGCGAGACCCGCCGGCGCCACCCGCTGAGCCGTGACGACCGCCCGCTGATCGATGCCATCCGCGAGGAACGCGCGCTGCTGGAACCCCTGGCGACGGCAGCCGACCTGCTGCTGGACACCAGCACCAGCACCATCCACCAGCTGCGCGAGCGGATCCGGACCCGCTTCCAGGCGGGTACCGAGGGGGGGCTTTCGCTGCTGTTCGAGTCCTTCGGCTACAAGTACGGCGTACCGCCGGACGCGGATTTCGTATTCGACCTGCGCTGCCTGCCCAACCCCTACTGGGATCCGCGGCTGCGGCCCCTGACCGGGCTCGATGCCGAGGTGGCGGCCTTCCTGGAATCCCAGGCCACGGTGACGGCCATGTTCGGCCAGATCCGTGACCTGCTGGCCCACTGGCTGCCC
>JALWSQ010000276.1 GCA_026993645.1 Thiohalobacter sp. | reverse complement strand
GCTTATCCCGCATGTCGTTTTGGCCGCGTTCGGAGAGCTGGAGCGAGGCCAGGTCGGCCTGAAGCTGGTTGGCCAGACGGTTCATCTGGGCCTGTTCCTTCTTGCGCAGGTCCTCACGCAGGAACACGGCACCCGCGGGAAACGCCTGGTCGGTCAGCCCGCCGGCCCGCTGCAGGGGCTGGCGCAGGGTCTCGCCACGACGAATGGGATACTTGCCGGGGAACTTGACCTCGCCGGCGAGCTGCACCATCTCTTGCTTGCCCCAGCGGGGGATGGCCCGAATGCTCAGATAGTCATGTGGGCGCAGCACGATGTCGGCTGTGACAATGCCCTTCTGGATGTCCGCCAGGTGCACTGGGATGTGCTCGGTCTCACGATACTGGTCGTCCACGATCTCGTAGCGAGTGAGTTCGGCCTCGAGCCCGTAGGCGGCCTCCTGCAACCCGCCGCCGGCGCGGATCAGGTCACTGATGCGCATCCCCGGTTCCAGTGGATACTGCCCCGGTATGCGCACCTCACCCCCGACGCCGACGATCTGCGCCGGTGCGCTGAGTGAGGCCTGTTGCTGCAGTTGGTGCAGGATGGGTTTCAGGACATCCTTGCGATCCTTCCCCGTATCGAACACCAGCACCTGGTCACGTGGCCGCAGCAGCACATTGGCACGGGACGTCGGATCCTGCAGGGCAGCACCGAGCCGTGCCGAGAACACCTGGATGTGGCGGTCGGGGGGCAATTCGCGGCGGATGAGCACGTAGTTCAGGTCGGCCCGGGGCAAAAGGTCGTCCGTGCTCGGAATCAGGTCTGCGAGACGCATCCCCTTGTGCCATTGATAGCCGCCCGGCCGGGCAACGTGACCGGAGAGCAGAACGATGTTCTCCATCTTCTCCAGCACCGAATAGACGTGGAGCACATCCCCGTTCCGCAGCCGCATGTCGAGGCCGCGCTTGCGCGTGAGGTCCAGGTCGATCAGTTCGCGCCCGCCATCGGGCCCGATGCGCTCGATCTGTGCGCCCTGCGGGTAGGCGGTGGGAAGCAGCCCCCCCGCCATGGCCAACAGGTCGCGTACGCGTTTCTCCTTGCGCAGCTCATAGATGGCCGGCCGTCGCACCTCGCCGGCGATACCGGCGGTCTTGCCGACAGGTGGAATGAAGATCACGTCGCCCGGCTGCAGGCGGCGGTCGCCCCGGGTATCCCCATGCAGTAACAGATCGTAGAGATCGAGGCGTGTCACCACCCTGCCCCGGCGCTTGAGCTGGATATCACGCAGGCTGCCGATGGTACGGATACCACCGCTGACGAACAGGGCATTGGTCATGGTGGAGAGGGCGCTGACGGTATATGACCCCGGACGATAGGCATCCCCCAGCACGAACACCCGGATCGAACGCAACGGTCCCATGGTGATGCTGGCCTTCATGCCGATCATCTGGTGGCTGACCCGTTCAGCCAGCATGTGCTTCATCTCCCGGAACGTCAGGCCGGTGACGGTGATCGGTCCGATACCGGGAAACTGCAGCTGGCCCTCACGGGTGACCGTCAGGGTATATTCATTGTTCTCCTTGCCGAAAAGCTGCACCTGGACGACATCCCCGGGGCCGATGACATAGTCCGCCGGTACCGGGATGTCCGTGGCTGGCGCAAAGGTGGTGGGCGCACCGGCAAACAGATCGTAGCCGAACGGCCGTAGGCCACCGTGCGACATCCCACCTTTGGCCCCGCCCGTCCCGGCCTGACGGGGTTCGGCCTTGGGCTCGACTGGCGTGCCATGCTCACCCTGCGGTTGCTGCCCATGGGCCGGTACCGGCCTGGGCTTCACCAGCCGGGGCTCATTCAGGCGCACGGGTTGTGTTGGGGCTTGCTTCCCCTGCTTCAGCATTCGCAACAGCTGGGCCCGTTGTTCCGGACTGAGCTGCTGGAACAGCTGTATCTGCTGCGCCGTGGCCGCAGCCGGAAGCTGGGCCAGGCTGGGCAGCGGCAGCCCGAACACCCACGTCAGCAACAACAGAACGAGATGCCTGGAGATGAACCCTTTCATAGCAAACGCTGCGAATCCTGGATGTGCGGTGAACGAATCCTAGCCATGAATGGACCACTCCAGGTAGACATGGGCCCCGGTTTCCCGACGCCCGCTGGCCTTGAAGTGGCGCCGTTCCACGCCGACGCCCCAGTGCAACAGGGAGGCCCCCAGTGTCACCGTATTGCTCAGGTCCAGATCATGGCGGGTCTCGGCCCTGGGCGCCGCGGTGTTGAGGCCACCGTCGTCACGGTTCATTTCCACGCGGCGCAGGAGCAGATTCCAGCTGCGCCCCGAGGATTCCGCCAACAGCGCCCCGAGGGAAAGCATGCGCCCGTCGTTGTCCATGGCATGGCCTATGCTACGGCCCCGGAAACGGTAGCCACTGCGATAGATGTGGTGATTGTACGCGGTATCGAAGAACGGCGGGTGCCCCAGGAAATTCGCAGCCGTGTCGGCGTACTCCAGGTGCACCCGCCAGGAAGCCCCGGTCTTACCCCAGTCACCCCAGGTCTCGACCCCGAACAGGCCGATGTAACGGGAGGGAAGTCCCCCGGCGGTGTCCTCGCCGATGCCTTGCCCGTAGAACGCATAGGGCCCGTCGAACAGGGGCGAACGCCAACGAAAATCGAAGCCAGCCAATTGGTTACCGGGTTCGTTGCCGGCCGTGATACCTTGGCTGCCGACATTGTCATGGCCGACCATGAGGTTCCAGAAGC
>JALWSQ010000275.1 GCA_026993645.1 Thiohalobacter sp. | reverse complement strand
GAAAAGTCCACTGTGCTGAACATCAGCATTTCAGCAAGTGCTCACGGACGCCGGGGAACTTCTCCCTGAACCCAGAAGCGGGGGCCGTGTACCGCCTTCGGCTGGGCAAGGACATAGTCCGCATGTTCGAGGCGGTAGGCGATCTGGGGCCAGGTGAAGATCGCATGCACGGCAAGCGCGGACAGGGCCAGCAAGACCGTGAGCACCCGGGCCGTGCGCGTGGCAGGGGTATCCGTGCCCCTGTCCTGTTTCGACACCAGCCATTCCCCAAGCGCCAGCGCAATGAGCAGTGTCAGCAGCAGCTGGCTCAGCGGCATCACGATCACCCCGCTGACCAGGGACAACGCGCCCAACGAGAGCAGGCCAAGGGTAATGGCGAGACGCAGGGGGGCGGTACACGGCCCCGGCTCGTTCAACAGCAGGCGGAACCACTTCCACAGGCCCACCGTGGCGAGTGCCAGTACCAGCAGAAGCACCGGCAGCCCCCATTCGGCGCCGATCTGCAGCAGTGCATCGTGGGGATGGGCCGCGATGGGGTTGGGCTCCGCTGCATAGTGCATGGGGCCGATTCCCAGCAGCGGGTGCGCAAGGATGAATTCCAGCGCCCGCTGCCAGAGGAACAGCCGTGCGGGATCCTCGGTACTCATGACATGTCCGGTCGGTGCACGCAGTTCGCTGAGTCCCATCCAGTGCGGGAACTGCAGGAAGAGCCAGGCCAGCAACAGGCCGAGCAGGAGTCCCGTGGCCAACAGGGCCAGGAAGCGCAGGCCACGGCCGCGCAGGATTACGGCAATGAACACCATGCCAAGGATCAGTGCCAACGGTGCACCACGACCCAGGCTGTACCAGAGCAGGCTGCACCAGAGCACGAAAAGGGCGCCTGCCAGGCTGCGCAGCAGCGGGTGTCGGAAATACAGTGCGGCCCAGCCCAGCAGGGGCAGCAGGCCAAGCTGGTAGTGGGCAAAAAAACGGACATTGGCAAAGCCGAACAGGGGCAGCGGCCAGGCTGGCGCCAGCTCTTCCATCACCGCGGCCAGCAGGCCGACCAGGAACTGCAGCAGATACCACCCGCTGGCGAGCAGGAGGGCGATGGCGAGCGCGGCACGAATGGTCCTGGCCTGGCTCCGGTAGGCCACGGCCAGGAGCAGGGTGCAGAGGCCCAGTCCGACCAGCGTGGCCCACTCCTGCAGGGCGGCCCGGGGGTGTGCGGCCGTCAGTGAGGAAACAAGACCCAGCAGCACGATTGCGCTGAGCCCCAGTCGCGCCCAACGGGGCAACTGCTCGAGAACCGTTGTGATGGTTCGGGATACGGGCGGCAGGGGAATCAGGGCTATACCAATGGCCATGAAGCCGAGTTCGGCCATGCGCTTGACATCGAAGGGATGCAGATGGGTGTGCAGGCCGAGATTGGGCAGGCAGACCAGTACCAGCAGAAGTACCAGCCACGGGATCAGGAGAAAAGGCGCTTTGGCGCTTCCGGTGTCGCGCTGTTGGCCGTTTGTACCGGGTGTGGCCGGCTCAGGAGTTTGTGCAGCCACTGGGGGCGTAACTGGCCTTCCATGCGGCCGCACCGCTGGTGTCGATGACGCAGCTCCAGGCACCGTTCACGGTACGGCTCAAGATAATCTGTGCACCGGAGATGCCATTGAAGACATTGTTGCCAAGGGTGACCCCGAGGCTGCCGCTGCCGTCGGCATTGAAGTTGATGGCCAGCACCCCGGTGGTGAGATTCGAGGTCTTGTAATTGAGATCGGCGGCAGTGAATCCGGTGTTGCCGCGCTGCAAGAATTCCTCCACGGGCGTCTTGTATCCGGCCAGTTCGCCCAGGGCACGGGTGACCTGGGTGCGGGCCACATAGTCCTGATAGCTCGGAATGGCGATGGCCGCGATGATGCCGATGATCGCCACCACGATCATGAGTTCGATCAGCGTGAAACCCCGATTGCTGCTGTGTTTCATCTCCAGCATCCTCCCGGTGACCGGCCAGTCTGAGGCCGTGATTTCAGCATGGCGGCAGTTGACGATTCTTGTTGTATATGACCCAAGGAGCGGTGCGTCAGGCCCTTTCGTTCGGGAAGGCATCGATGGTGCCTTTCCGAACGAAAGGGCCCCGGGATCCTGTAGGGATGCCCGGGGCCCGTTCAGCTCATGTCCGCTTTCAGACCTTAGCTGTTGGTGCAGCCGGCCGGGACATAGGAGGCCTTCCAGGAGCCTGCGCCGGAGCCATCGACGGTGCAGGTCCAGGTACCGGCGGCATCGCGTGCGATGGTGACCGTAGCACCAGCCACGGCAGCCGAGGCATTGGTGCCCAGGGTGCCGACGATGCTGCCGGAGCCGTCAGCCGCAAAGGTGACAGTAGGGGCAGCGGTAAGCAGGTTGGAGGTGTTGTAGCCGAGCTCGGCGGCAGTGGCCGGGGTCTGGCCACGCATCAGCAGTTCCTCGGTGGCAGTCTTCAGGGCAGACAGCTCGCCGACCACGCGGGTGACCTGGGAGCGGGCGATGTAGTCCTGGTAGGCCGGGATGGCGATGGCGGCCAGGATGCCGATGATGGCAACCACGATCATCAGTTCGATGAGGGTGAAACCTTGCTGGACTTTCTTCATGTCGGTTCTCCTTGAGAGGGGTTGTGACGGTTGATCTTCCGAGTGCTTCGGTCTGGTCACTCGTATCCAGGCAGATGCATGGGGCGTGCCAACTTGGCGATTTCGTTGCCGGGACAGGTTTTTTCTGTGAAGGGGTACTGTTTGCC
>JALWSQ010000274.1 GCA_026993645.1 Thiohalobacter sp. | reverse complement strand
CTCCTTCCCCGAGATCGAGAAGTTCGATGCCCTGCCCGAACCCCGGGCCGAGGGGTCCTGTGCCTTCGTCTCGGTCATGGAGGGCTGCAGCAAGTACTGCAGCTTCTGCGTCGTGCCCTATACCCGCGGCGAGGAGGTCAGCCGGCCGTTCGACGACGTCATCGCGGAGGTGGCGGAACTGGCGCGGCAGGGGGTGCGCGAGGTGACCCTGCTGGGGCAGAACGTCAATGCCTACCGCGGTGCCATGCACGACGGTGAGACGGCCGACCTGGGCCTGCTCATCCACTACGTGGCGGCCATCGACGGCATCGACCGTATCCGTTTCACCACCTCCCATCCGCTGGAGATGAACGACAGTCTGATCCAGGCCTTCGCCGAGGTGCCGGAGCTGGTGAGCCATCTCCACCTGCCGGTGCAGAGCGGTTCCGACCGCATCCTGGCCTTGATGAAGCGCAACCACCGGGTGGACGACTACCGTGCCATCGTCGACCGGCTGCGCGCCGCCCGGCCCGACCTCAGCCTGTCGTCGGACTTCATCGTCGGCTTCCCGGGCGAGACCGAGGCCGATTTCGAGGCCACCATGGCCCTGATCGACGAGATCCGTTTCGACCATTCCTTCAGCTTCGTCTACAGCCCGCGTCCCGGCACCCCGGCGGCGGCGCTGCCGGACGACGTGCCGCTGGCGGAGAAGAAGCACCGCCTGGCACGACTGCAGGCGCGGATCGGCGAGCTGGCGGCCGGTTACAGCCAGGCCATGGTGGGCAGCGTGCAGCGGGTGCTGGTGGAGGGCCCGGCACGCAAGGACCCGCGCCAGCTGGCCGGGCGCACCGCCAACAACCGGGTGGTCAACTTCGACGGACCGGCCGACCTGCAGGGGCGGTTCGTGGACGTCCTCGTCACCGAGGCCCTGCCCAATTCCCTGCGCGGACGACTGCAGCCGGTGGCCACCGCCGCGGCCGCGGTGTCCCTGCCCTGAAGCCCGCATGGCCGTCCCGTTCCCGCGTTGAAACCCGAAACCGACATGCATGACCTGGTGCTCGAGCCGGCGGACAACCAGCGCCTGGCGAGCCTCTGCGGCCAGTTCGACGAACACCTGCGCCACATCGAGGGTCGGCTCGGGGTGGAGATCAACAACCGCGGCAACCGGTTCCAGCTCATCGGCGACGATGCCTCGGTGCGGCTGGCGGGGGACGTGCTGCGCCAGCTCTATGGCGAGACCCTGCGCCACGAACTGACCCGCGAGGACGTGCACCTGTGCCTGCAGCAGGCCCAGGGCGAGCCGGCCGATGGCGGTGGCGGGGAGCCGCTGGTCATCCGCACCCGGCGGACCCGCGTCCGGCCCCGGGGCCGCAACCAGGACCGCTACCTGCGGCGCATCCTGGGCCATGACCTGAGTTTCGGCATCGGTCCGGCCGGCACCGGCAAGACCTTCCTGGCGGTGGCCTGCGCGGTGCAGGCCCTGGAACGGGAGGCGGTGCGGCGGCTGGTGCTGGTGCGGCCGGCGGTGGAGGCGGGGGAACGGCTGGGTTTCCTGCCCGGCGACATGGCGCAGAAGGTGGATCCCTACCTGCGGCCCCTGTACGACGCCCTGTACGAGATGCTGGGCTTCGACCAGGTGGGCCGGCTCGTCGAGCGCAACGTCATCGAGGTGGTCCCGCTGGCCTTCATGCGCGGCCGGACCCTCAACGAGTCCTTCATCATCCTCGACGAGGCCCAGAACACCACGGTGGAACAGATGAAGATGTTCCTCACCCGCATCGGTTTCGGTTCCACCGCCGTGGTGACCGGGGACGTCACCCAGGTCGACCTGCCGCGCCGGGCCCAGTCCGGGCTGCGCCACGTGGTCCCCGTGCTGCAGGGGCTGGAGGGGGTCAGCTTCACCTTCTTCAATGCCACCGACGTGGTACGGCATCCCCTGGTGCAGCGTATCGTCCAGGCCTACGACCGCTACCAGGGCGGTACCGACGGTGGGGACGGCGACTGAGCGCCATGACAGGGCTGAAGGTCGAGATCCAGTTCGCCAGCGATGCCGGGGCCCTGCCCGCCGCGGACGAACTCGAGGCCTGGGCGCAGGCCGCCTGGCGACACCCGGAACGGGGTGACAGGGTCTGTATCCGGCTGGTGGACGAGGGGGAGATGACCGACCTCAACGGTCGCTACCGGAGCCGGCCCGAGGCCACCAACGTACTCAGTTTCGAGGCGGGGGCGGTGCCCGGCGTGCCAGAGCGGCCGCTGGGGGACCTGGTGATCTGTGCCCCGGTGGTGGCGCGCGAGGCACGGCAGCAGGGCAAGGCGCCGGCGGCGCACTGGGCGCACATGGTGGTGCATGGCATGCTGCACCTGCAGGGTTACGACCACGAGCAGGCCGCCGAGGCGGCGGACATGGAGGCACTGGAGGTGGCCATCCTGGCCGGCCTGGGTCACCCGGATCCCTACCGGGCGGACCGGGCTCCGGACGGCGGCCGGCAGGGGAGCGGAGGGACATGAACGACGACGACAGCGGCAATCCGGGCCATAGATCTTGGATCGAACGCCTGAGCCAGGTGTTCCTGGGCGAGCCCCGGGACCGGGCGGAACTGGTGGAACAGCTGCGTGACGCCCAGCGCCGGGGGCTGATCGATGCCGAGGCCCTGGCCATGATCGAGAGCGTGCTGCAGGTGTCGGAGATGCAGGTGCGCGACATCCTCATCCCCCGGGTGCAGGTGGTGATGGTGGACCGGGACGCGGCGCTGGACGACATCCTGCCGCTGGTCATCGAGTCGGGCCACTCCCGCTTTCCGGTCATCGGCGACAACCGGGACGAGGTGGTGGGCATCCTGCTGGCCAAGGATCTGCTGCGCTACCGTTGCGACGGTGAAGCGGGCTTCAACGTCCGGGAGATCATGCGCCCGGCGGTGTTCGTCCCCGAGAGCAAGCGCCTCGACGTCCTGCTGCGGGAATTCCGTTCCAGCCGCAACCACATCGCCATCGTGGTGGACGAATACGGCGGCATGGCCGGGATCGTCACCATCGAGGACGTGCTGGAGCAGATCGTGGGGGACATCGCCGACGAGCACGATGTCGATGAACGCCCCTTCATCCTGCGCCGCAGCGACGACAGCTACGTGCTCAGGGCGCGCACGCCCATCGAGGACTTCAACGCCCATTTCGGTACCGACTTCAGCGACGAGGACTACGACACCATCGGCGGGCTGGTGCTGCACGCATTCGGCCACCTGCCGCGGCGCGGTGAATCGGTGCACATCGGCCCGTTCCGGTTCGAGGTGATCCGGGCCGACAGTCGGCGCCTGCACATGCTGCAGGTCACGCGGGAACGGGAGGCGCCGGAATCCGCCCATGAGCAGGGCTGAGGCGGCCCGGGGACGGTGCCGGCTCGGCGGCCTGGCCGGGGAGGGGCTGGCCCTGGCCGCCGGGGCGCTCGCCGTGCTGGGGTTCGCCCCCTTCGACCGGCCCTGGGCCGGCTGGCTGGCGGCCTGCCTGCTGTTGCTGGCCTGGCAGGGCGTGACGCCGGTCCGGGCCCTGGGGCGGGGCTTCCTGTTCGGCCTGGGCCTGTTCGGGCCGGGCGTGGCCTGGGTGCATCTGAGCATCCAGGTCTACGGCGGTGCGTCGGCCTGGGTGGCCTGGCTGGCCACCGCGGCCCTGGTGGCCTGGCTGGCGTCCTTCCCGGCGCTGGCCGGCGCCCTGGCCGCCTGGCTGGCGCCCGGGCCGGGCCGCGGGTGGTTGGCCGCGCCCGCCTGGCTGCTGGCCGAATGGCTGCGCGGGCACCTGCTCACCGGTTTTCCCTGGCTGGACCTGGGCTACTCCCAGCTGGGCACGCCTCTGGCCGGTTGGGCCCCGGTGCTGGGGACCTATGGCGTCGGTGGTCTGCTGGTGCTGGCCGCCGGTGCCACGGTGGCGCTGTCGCGGCCCGGTACCCGGCGCTGGTCGGCCCTGGGGATCCTGATCCTGCTGCTGGCGTCGGGCCTGGTCCTGGACCGGCATGACTGGACCCGGCCGCTGGGGGCGCCGCTGCGGGTGGCCCTGGTGCAGGGCAACATCCCCCAGAACGAGAAGTGGGACCCCGCGGCCCGTTCCGCCATCCTCGATCTCTATACCGATCTCACCCGCGGTGAATGGCAGCGGCCCGCCGCGGTGCGGGCGCAATGGGTGGTCTGGCCGGAGGCGGCGGTCCCCGCCTTCCTGGACGAGGTGGAGGCGGCGGTGCTGCGGCCGCTGGCGGCGGAGGGGGCCCGGGCCGGCAGCCGGCTGGTGACCGGGGTGCCGGTCATGGATACCAGCGACTGGCGTTACTACAACGCCATCGTCGATGCCGGCGCCCCCGCCCACCGCTACTACAAGCGTCACCTGGTGCCCTTCGGCGAGTACGTGCCCCTGCGGCGCTGGCTGGGTGGGCTGCTGGAGATCGTCCGTCTGCCGGTGGCGGACTTCAGCGCCGGCCGGGGCCGCCCCCTGCTGGCGTTGGGCCGGCACCGGGTCGGCGCCTCCATCTGCTACGAGATCGCCTTCGGCAGCGAGATCGCCGAGGCCCTGCCGGAGGCGGAACTCCTGCTCAACCTGAGCAACGATGCCTGGTTCGGCGATTCCCTGGCACCGCACCAGCACCTGGAGATCGCCCGCATGCGGGCGCTGGAGACCGGGCGCGAGCTCCTGCGCGCCACCAACACGGGCATCACGGCCATCATCGATGCCCATGGCCGGGTCCGGACGCGTGGACCCCGGTTCCAGGTGGCGGTGGTGCGCGGCCGGGTCCAGCCCCGCCAGGGGCTCACCCCCTATGCCCGCTGGCGCGATGCGCCGGCGCTGCTGCTGGCGCTGCTGGCGCTGGCGGCGGCGGGGGTGCGGCGGCGCTATCGGCCCTGAGGCAGGGGCCGGCGGAACTCGGTCCCGGCACAGCGCGGACAGGGGGGGATGCGGCCGGTGCGCGAGAAGTGCAGGCGCTCGCCGCAGGCGGTGCACTCCAGCACCCCGGGACCGGTCACCTCGCCGGTGCGGTAGACGGCGCTTTGCGCCATGCGCTCCTGGAACTGCATCAGTTCCAGGGTGGTGCGGTCGGCGACCGAGAACAGCATGTCCAGCAGGCGGTCCTCGATCAGTTCCATGTCGAAGCTCAGCCAGGACCTGAGTTCGGTGCCCGACTCGGCCAGGTGGCGGCCGGCCTCCTCGATGTCGCGGCGGACGTAGTCACTGATCTGCCCGGCTTCCTCGCGGCTGAGTTCCTTCAGCTCCACCGCCTTGTCGCGGGCCCTGGCCAGCGCCTGTTCCAGGGTCGGCGCCTTCTCGCCCACCTCCTCCAGGGCGGCCTTCACGCGCTCCATCATGCGGTTGTAGCCGTCGACCAGGTGATCGCGCGGGTTTTCCTTCATGGTTGCTGCCCGTTGCTGGATGGGAGTCATAGTCTGCGTCATTCCGCCGGCGAGGGGAAGGCCCGGCGGCCGCCGCCGGTACCCGTATTGTGGGGTTCGGAGCCGCTGGGGTATGCTTCGCGCTTCGGCGGACGCGATGGCGGAACAGGCGATGGAAGAAGGGTACGATCCGGCACAGGTCGAGGCCGAGGCCCAGCAGTGGTGGGAGGCCGAGGGCAGTTTCCAGGTCACGGAGGACCCGGAACGGGAACCCTTCTACTGCCTGTCCATGTTCCCCTATCCCAGCGGTCGCCTGCACATGGGGCACGTGCGCAACTACACCATCGGCGACGTGATCGCCCGCTTCCAGCGCATGCAGGGGCGCAACGTGTTGCAACCCATGGGCTGGGATGCCTTCGGCCTGCCGGCGGAGAACGCGGCCATCCGGCACGGCGTGCCGCCGGCCCGGTGGACCTACGACAACATCGACTACATGCGCGGCCAGCTGCGGCGGCTGGGCTTCGGCTACGACTGGCGGCGCGAGATCGCCACCTGCGACCCCGATTATTACCGCTGGGAGCAGTGGTTCTTCACCCGCCTGCTGGAGAAGGGCCTGGCCTACAAGAAGACCGCGGCGGTCAACTGGTGTCCCAACGACCAGACCGTGCTGGCCAACGAGCAGGTCATCGAGGGCCGCTGCTGGCGCTGCGACACGCCGGTGGAACGGCGCGAGATCCCGCAGTGGTTCCTGAGGATCACCGCCTACGCCGACGAGCTGCTGGCCGACCTGGACCGGCTGGAGGGCTGGCCGGAGGCGGTGCGCACCATGCAGCGCAACTGGATCGGGCGTTCCGAGGGGCTGGAACTGGAGTTCCCGGTGCTGGGCATGGAGGGACAGGCGCCGCTGCGGGTGTTCACCACCCGGCCGGATACCCTCATGGGGGTGACCTACGTGGCGGTGGCGGCGGAGCATCCGCTGGCCGAGGCCGCGGCGCGCGGCAACCCGGAGCTGGCGGCGTTCCTCGAGTCCTGCCGTCGGGCGGAGGTGGCGGAGGCGGCCATCGAGACCATGGAGAAGCGCGGCATGGATACCGGGGTGCGGGTCGCCCACCCGGTGACCGGGGAGCCGGTGCCGGTCTGGGTGGCCAACTTCGTGCTCATGGGCTATGGGACCGGCGCGGTGATGGCGGTCCCCGCCCACGACCAGCGCGACCACGACTTCGCCCGCCGCTATGGCCTGCCCATCCGCCAGGTGGTCCATCCCCTGGATGGCAGCGCCTTCGACGTGCAGCAGGCCGCCTTCACCGAGCACGGGCGGCTGGCCGATTCGGGGCCCTTCGACGGCCTGACCTTCGAGGCGGCGTTCGAGGCCATCGCCGACTGGGTGGAGGCCCACGGCCGTGGCCGGCGCCAGGTGAACTACCGCCTGCGTGACTGGGGCATCTCGCGCCAGCGCTACTGGGGTACGCCCATCCCGGTGATCAACTGTCCCGCCTGCGGGGCGGTGCCGGTGCCCGAATCGGACCTGCCGGTGCGGTTGCCGGAGGACGTGCGGCTGGAGGGGGTGGGTTCGCCGCTGAAGCGGATGCCCGAGTTCTACCGGACCCGCTGCCCGCGCTGCGGCGGCGAGGCGGAGCGGGAGACCGACACCTTCGACACCTTCATGGAGTCTTCCTGGTACTACGCCCGCTACACCTGCCACGACGCCGGCGACCGCATGCTGGACCAGCGGGCCCGCTACTGGCTGCCGGTGGACCAGTACATCGGTGGCATCGAGCACGCCATCCTGCACCTGCTGTATGCGCGTTTCTACCACAAGCTGCTGCGCGACGAGGGTCTGGTGGGCTGCGACGAGCCCTTCACCCGGCTGCTGACCCAGGGCATGGTGCTCAAGGACGGTGCCAAGATGTCCAAGTCCAAGGGCAACACGGTGGATCCGCAGGATCTGATCGACCGCTACGGGGCGGACACCGTGCGCCTGTTCACCATGTTCGCGGCGCCCCCGGACCAGTCCCTGGAGTGGTCGGATGCCGGGGTGGAGGGGGCCTACCGGTTCCTGCGCCGGCTGTGGCGGCTGGTGGCCGGCCACGTGGCGGCGGGGCCGGTGACCGGGCCGGCCCCGGCCGCCTGGACCCCGGCCCAGCGCGATCTGCGGCGCCGGCTGTACCAGACCCTGGCCAAGGTCGGCGACGACATGGGCCGGCGCCATACCTTCAACACGGCCATCGCCGCGGTGATGGAGCTGAGCAACGAGCTGGCCCGGTTCCGGCCCGCGGACGAGGCCGACCGCTGGGTGCTGCAGGAGGCACTGGAGCGGGTCGTGCTCATGCTGGCCCCCATCGTGCCCCATATCTGCCATCGCCTGTGGCACGAGCTGGGGCATGCCGGTGCCGTGGTGGACGAGCCCTGGCCGGCGGTGGATGCCGAGGCCCTGGTGCAGGACCAGGTGGAACTGGTGGTCCAGGTCAATGGCAAGCTGCGCGGGCGCATCGCGGTGCCGGCGGATGCCGGCCGCGACCAGGTGGAGGAACGCGCCATGGCGGAACCCAACGTGCGCCGCTTCCTCGAGGGCAGGACGGTGCGCAAGGTGATCCTGGTGCCCGGCAAGCTGGTCAACATCGTCGCATGAGGGGGCCGCGGCCGTCCGTTGCGCGTGCCTGCCTGCTGCTGGCCGGCTGCCTGCTGCTGGCGGCCTGCGGTTTTCACCTGCGCGGTGCCGTCTCGCTGCCGGCCGGCATGACGCGGATCCACCTGGTGGGGGCGGGGCCCTACAGTCCGCTGGGCATCGAGCTGCACCGGGCCCTGCGCGGCGCCGGCGCCGCGTTCGTGCCGGCGCGCCAGGCGTCGGCCCTGCTGGTGGTCATGGAGCACCACATCGACCGCCGCGTGCTGTCGGTGGACACCAACGGCAAGGTGCGTGAATACGAACTCGTCGGCACCCTGAGCTTTCGGGTCGAGGATCTCCAGGGCAAGCCACTGGTGCCGGTGCAACGGCTGATGGTGCGGCGCAGCTACCTGTTCGACCCCAACGACGTGCTGGGCAAGGCGGCCGAGGAACAGAACCTGCGCCAGCAGATGCGCCGCGACCTGGTGCGGCTGGCCCTGATGCGCCTGGAACTGGCGGGCCGGCACCAGCCGGGCCGCTGAGGGGCGGGTTGCCGGCGCGGCCATGGAACTGAAACCGGAACGATTGGCGCAGCACCTGGCGGACACCCTGGCCCCGGCCTACCTGGTCTACGGCGACGAGCCCCTGCTGGTGGAGGAGGCGGCGGATGCCATCCGCACGGCCGCCCGGGCCCGGGGCTTCGGTCAGCGCCAGCGGCTGGAGGTGGCGCACGGATTCGACTGGCAGCGCCTGGAGGACGCCCTGTCCCACCTGTCCCTGTTCTCCGACCGGCGCCTGGTGGAGCTGCGGCTGCCCAAGGGCCGGCCGGGGGACGAGGGTGCGCGTGCCCTGGCCGGCTGTGCCGGCCGGTTGCCGCCCGACTGCCTGCTGCTGGTGGTCTGTGGCCGGCTGGAGAGCGCCCAGCGCCGCAGCCGCTGGGTGCGGGCGCTGACCGAAGCCGGGGTCGCCGTCCCGGTGTGGCCGGTCACCCCGGCCCGCCTGCCGGCCTGGGTCGGCGAGCGCCTGCGCGCCGCCGGGCTGCAGGCGGAGCCGGCGGTGGCGGCGCTGATCGCGGAACGGGCCGAGGGCAACCTGCTGGCCGCGGTGCAGGAGATCGAGAAACTGCGGCTGTTGTTCCCCGAGGGGCGGCTGGACATCACCGCGGCCCGGGCCGCGGTGACCGACAGCGCCCGCTTCGATCCCTTCGAACTGGTGGACAGTGCCCTGGCCGGGGATGCCGCCCGCACGCTGAGGATCCTGCACGGTCTGCGCGCCGAGGGTGTGGAACCGGTGCTGGTGAACTGGGCCCTGGCCCGGGAACTGCGCCTGCTGACCGGGCTGGCCCGGGTACGGGCCAGGGGCGGGGACCTGGCCGATGCCATGCGTCGGGCACGCCTGTTCCGCGAGCGCCAGGCACGGGTCCGCCGCGCCTTGGACCGCCTGCCGGACAGGGCCTGGGGCCGGTTGCTGGGCCGCTGTGCCCGCATCGACCGCATCGTCAAGGGGGTGGAGAGCGGCCAGCCCTGGAACGAACTGTTACAATTGGCGCTCGCGGTGGCGGGGCACCCCTGGCCGCGGGCGCGGAGACGGAGGGCATGAAGGCGACAGGGCAGCGAGAGGGCGACCAGGTCGAGGCCTACATGGAGCGGCTCGGGCGGCAGGCCCGGGCTGCCGCGCGCCAGGTGGCGGCCTCCGACACGGCGACGCGCAATGGGGCCCTGGCGGCCATGGCGGAGGCCATCGAGGCCGATGCCGGGCGGCTGATGGGGGAGAATGCCCGCGACCTGGCGGCGGGGCGCGAGCGCGGCCTGGCCCCGGCCCTGCTCGACCGCCTGGAACTGACCCCGGCCCGGATCGAGGCCATGGCCGAGGGGTTGCGCCAGATCCGGGCCCTGCCGGATCCGGTGGGGGTGATCACCGACCTGGCCTACCGTCCCAGCGGCATCCAGGTGGGGCGCATGCGGGTACCGCTGGGCGTGATCGGCATCATCTACGAATCCCGGCCCAACGTCACCGCCGACGCCGCGGGCCTGTGCCTGAAGGCGGGCAATGCGGCCATCCTGCGCGGCGGTTCCGAGGCCATCCATTCCAACCGCGCCATCGCCGGCTGCATCGCCCGGGGTCTGGCCCGGGCCGGGCTGCCGGATACGGCGGTCCAGGTGGTGGAGACCACCGACCGCAGGGCCGTGGGGGCGCTGCTGCGCATGAAGGACTGGGTGGACGTCATCGTCCCCCGTGGCGGCAAGGGCCTGATCCAGCGCGTGACCGAGGAGTCGCTCATCCCCGTCATCAAGCACCTGGACGGCATCTGCCACGTCTACGTGGACGACCGCGCCGACCTGGACAAGGCGGTGGCGGTGGCGTTCAACGCCAAGACCCAGCGCTACGGGACCTGCAACACCATGGAGACCCTGCTGCTGGCGGAGGGCATCGCGTCCGCCGTGCTGGACCGCCTGGTGCCCCTGTACCGGGAACAGGGGGTCGAGCTGCGGGGTTGCGAGCGTACCCGGGCGCTGCAACCGGATCTGCAGCCGGCCACGGCGGAGGACTGGGACACCGAGTACCTGGCCCCCATCCTCAGTATCCGGGTGGTGGACGGGCTGGACGCGGCCATGGATCACATCGCCCGCCACGGCTCGGGTCATACCGATGCCATCGTCACCGAGGATTTCGTCCGTGCCCGCCGTTTCCTGCGCGAGGTGGATTCCAGCTCGGTGATGGTCAACGCCTCCACCCGCTTCGCGGACGGTTTCGAGTACGGCCTGGGGGCGGAGATCGGCATCAGCACCGACAAGCTGCACGCCCGCGGCCCGGTGGGGGTCGAGGGGCTCACCACGCAGAAATTCGTGGTCCTGGGCGATGGCCACGTGCGCCGCTGAGGGCCCGGCCCGCCCATGATCGGGGTCTTCGGCGGTACCTTCGATCCCGTCC
>JALWSQ010000273.1 GCA_026993645.1 Thiohalobacter sp. | reverse complement strand
ATATAATCCTTATGGCAGGATTATTTCTCCTCGCGCAACGAATTATTTCCAATAAATTTCCCTGATATTCAGCCGGGGAGACTACTTCTCCCATCGGTACAAAACGGCGAATCCATGGTGTCCTAAGTCTCCGTTTCAACGACTTGAGCAGTTTGCGGCGGATTTTTCTAAACGGATTATCCGGGTAGTAAGGAACGTAGAGAGAGGGTATGGTCGTTATCCATGCGTCTACTAATCCATAATTGACAATAAGTAGGTCTGCATTGTGGCAGATATTGCTGTTTTTCAAGATTGCTATCCCTTCACGAGAAGTAGACATGGTCAGCCCGGCATTTATCATGTTTACACGGTGGCCGTGACCACGAAAAAGCTCAGCGAGCTGGTCCGGATATGATGATCCCTTTTTCAGCCCTTCCGCGCCGCTAGTATTACAATCACCAATTGCGACAATTTTCAACTGGTTCTTCCTCGTGTGCAGGACTTTTCATGAAGTAACTGCTCAGCTTATGTTGTTTTGTCAAAGTTTAAGTTAAGTATATGGGTGATGGCAGTTATAACTTCTGAGACCTGGATTTCTACCATGTCTCCTTTTCCGTTGTTCGGGGTAACAGGGAATATTTTCTGGCTGTGGCGCAGGGGGGGCGAGGCGCCAAACAGGCCGATGGCACGGGTGCCGACCGCCGCCGCCACGTTCAGCATGCCGGTGTCGTTGCCCACGTAGAGATCGCAGCGGGACAGCAGGGCCGCGGCCTCGCCCACGTCCAGCCCGTGACCGGGCTGGGCCAGGACCTGCGGCGGGGCGAGGCCGCGGATCTCCTCTGCCAGCCTCCTTTCCGCCGGGCCGCCGATCAGAAAGACGCTGCCCCCGAAAAGGCGCTGGCCGTCCTCCGCCAGCCGGGCGAAGCGGGCGGCGCCCCATTGCTTGTAGCCCTCGCTGCTGCCGATGCCGAAGGCGATCCAGGGACGAGGACAGCCTGCGTAGCGTCGCACCAGGGCCTGGGCGCGCGCCGGGTCGATGGGGAGGCGGGGTTCCGGTTCCTCGGGTTCGATGTTCTGGGCCTGGAGGAAGCGGCTGGCCTTGTCCAGCGGATGGGCCCTCCAGGCATCCCGGGGCAGGGGGACGCCATGGGTCAGCAGGTGGCGCTGCCAGCCGATGCCGTAACCGCGCCGTTCCGGTATGCCAGCCAGGCGTGCGGCCAGGGCATAGCGCAGGCTCTGGTGGAAGATCCACACGGTCTGGAAGGCATGGGCCCGGAGTGTGGCCGCCAGCCGCAGCAGGCCCAGCACGCCGCCATGGGGCCCGGGATTGCGTTGCAGCCAGAGGATGCCGGCCACGGCGGGGTCGTCGGCCAGCAGTTCGTCGGCATGGCTGCGTCGCTTGGTCAGGATCGCCACCCGCCCACCAGGGGTGCGGCGGGCGATGGCGTGGATCAGGGGCAGGTACCAGACCATGTCGCCGATGCCGGGCAGAGGCTGCACCACCAGGGTGGGCGCCGGGGCGGCCTTGGCGGGGGTTGGACTCATGGGCGGGTCGGTGCGTTGCGCTGGTAGAGGTCGATGGTAGCAGAAAGCATGCTGGCCAGGGTGAAGGGCTGCCGTTCGGGGACCCGTGGCGGATGCGCCAGCCAGTCGCGGGTGCGCTGCAACAGGGCGGCACGATCCCCCGCGGGGACGGCCCCGGCCGGCAGCAGCCGCGCCAGGATCTCGCCCACCCCGCCATGGTCATAACCGATGACCGGCCGCCCCAGGGCGAGGGCCTCGAGGCTGGTGCGGCCAAAGGATTCGGGTTGGCGCGAGAGGGAGAATACCAGGTCGGAGATGGCCAGGATCTCGCGCAGGTCCGTCCGCTGGCCGGTGAAGCTCAGGTGGTCCGCCAGCCCCTGCCGCTGCGCTGCCTGGTGCAGGGCCCGGGCATAGGCCTGCCGGCGCGGATGTTCACCGCCCACGATCAGGCCGTGCACGGGTTCCCCGGCATCGAGCAGTCGCCGCAGCAGCCAGAGGAAGTCCTCGTGGCCCTTGAGCCGGGTGATGCGTCCCGGCAGGGTCAGCAGCCGCCGCTGCCGGGTCGCCGGCCAGACCCGTTCCCAGTCTCTTCGCCAGCTCTCCGGAGGGCGGTAACCATGGGGGTAGGCGGCGGGATCGATGCCACGGTGGATCACCTGTATCCGTTCGGAGGGCACCGCCGGGTAGTTGCGGAGGATGTAGTCACGGATGCTGTCGGAGACGGCGATCACCGTCTCGCCCCGGGTCATGATGGCGCTGTAGCGGTTGACGCGGTAGAAACCATGCACCGTGGTGACGAAGCGTGGCCGCCGGGCGGGGTCCATGCCGCGCCAGGCCAGCCAGGCGATCCAGGCCGGCACCCGGGAGCGGGCGTGGAGCAGGTCGACCCCTTCGCGCCGCAGGAAATGCCTGAGCCTAGGCACCAGGGCCAGGGTGGTCAGGGACTTGCGGCCGATGGGCCAGGTGAAGTGCTCGCTGCCGGCGGCGGTCAGGGCGGGCACCAGCCGGCCACCGGCGGAAATGACCAGTGACCGGTGCCCGCGGCGCACCAGTTCGGCCCCGATCTCCAGGGTGCCGCGTTCCACGCCGCCCGATTCCAGCGCCGGCAGCAGTTGCAGGACGCTGAGCGGCCGGCTCATGGTGCCGCCTCGCCGGGCGGGGTGCCGGCGGCCACCCGCCGGGCGCCTGGGGGGCACCAGCCGCGGGCCAGGATGGCGTCGGCGCAACGGCCGGCCTCGTCCAGCGGCCGGGCCGGGGGCTGCAGCG
>JALWSQ010000272.1 GCA_026993645.1 Thiohalobacter sp. | reverse complement strand
GCACCACTGAACTTCTCCGCCGACACCTTCGTCAGCGCCGCCGTCAGCGTCGTCTTCCCATGATCCACATGACCAATCGTCCCCACATTCACATGCGGCTTCGTTCGCTCAAACTTTTCCTTGGACATGGACTGTCTCCCGTTCCGGTTCCATATTTAAAGGTTCAAGTTTCGGCGCTATCCGCCGACGACGGCAACGACACCCGAGTCCGCTCGGGATTGCATATGGAGCCCATAACCGGATTTGAACCGGTGACCTCTTCCTTACCAAGGAAGTGCTCTACCGACTGAGCTATATGGGCAAAACCCAAGCGCTGCGCCCGTCGGCCGGGGCCCGGCACGTCTGGAGCGGGTGATGGGAATCGAACCCACGTCATCAGCTTGGAAGGCTGAGGTTCTACCATTGAACTACACCCGCCAGGAAACCGTCCCGGCATTCCGGCGCACCGCCTGCAACTGGTGGAGGGGGGAGGATTCGAACCTCCGAAGGCTGAGCCGTCAGATTTACAGTCTGATCCCTTTGGCCACTCGGGAACCCCTCCGCGAGCGAAGCGGGGTATTTTGGTTGACCGCCGGTCGGCTGTCAACCGTTATGCGCGTCCGCGCCCGAATCCAGGCCCCGATTGTGGTAGGATGCCGGCGGATCGCACCAGGGGGGCCCCGCCGCCGGCCGGCGGCGGGGGGACAAGGCCCTGACGGGGCAGCAATTTACAACGGGAAGCGGGGACAATGAAAGTCACGATCTACGGCTCGGGTTACGTCGGCCTGGTGACGGGCGCCTGCCTGGCGGAGGTGGGCAACGAGGTGCTCTGTGTCGACATCGACGCGGACAAGGTGACCATGCTGCAGGCGGGGCGCGTCCCCATCTACGAGCCCGGCCTGGAGACCATGATCCACGACAACCAGCGGGCGGGTCGGCTGGGGTTCACCACCGACGCCGCCGAGGGCGTCGCCCATGGCCTGTTCCAGTTCATCGCCGTGGGCACCCCGCCGGACGAGGATGGCTCCGCCGACCTGCAGCACGTGCTGGCGGTGGCCCGTACCATCGGCGACCACCTGGACCAGTACCGGGTGGTGGTGGACAAATCCACGGTGCCGGTGGGCACGGCGGACCGGGTCCGGGCGACCATCCGCGAGCGACTGCAGGCGCGCGGCCTGGACACCGAGTTCGACGTCGTTTCCAACCCGGAATTCCTCAAGGAGGGCGCGGCCTTGGACGACTTCATGCGGCCGGACCGCATCGTCGTGGGCACCGACAATCCGCGCACCACGGAACTGCTGCGCGCCCTCTACGCCCCCTTCAACCGCAACCGTGACCGCATGCTGGCGGTGGACGTCCGCTCCGCCGAGCTGATCAAGTACGCCGCCAATGCCATGCTGGCCACCAAGATCAGCTTCATGAACGAGCTGGCCAATCTGGCCGAGCGCCTGGGGGCGGACATCGAGCAGGTCCGGGTCGGCATCGGCTCCGACCCGCGCATCGGCTACCAGTTCATCTACCCGGGCGCCGGCTACGGCGGCTCCTGCTTCCCCAAGGACGTGCGGGCCCTGGAGCGCACCGCCGCCGAGGTGGGCTACCAGGCCCAGCTGCTGGGCGCCGTGGAGGCCGTCAACCACCGCCAGAAGCGCCTGCTGGCGGAAAAGGTCCTGGCCCACTTCGGCGACCGCCTGGAGGGCCGCCGCTTCGCCCTCTGGGGGCTCGCCTTCAAGCCCAACACCGACGACATGCGCGAGGCCTCCAGCCGGGTGATCATGGAGACCCTGTGGGCCCAGGGCGCCCACATCCAGGCCTACGACCCGGTGGCGCGGGAGGAATGCCGGCGCATCTACGGCGAGCGGCCCGACCTGCAGCTGTGCGAGACCGCCGACGCGGCGCTGGAGGGTGCCGACGCCCTGATCGTGATCACCGAATGGCCGGAGTTCCGCAGCCCGGACTTCGAGCACATCCGTTCGCGCCTGGCCAACCCGGTGATCTTCGACGGCCGCAACCTCTACGATCCGGCGCGGCTGGCCGCCCAGGGCTTCACCTACTACTCCATCGGCCGCCGCCCCGCCGCCCCGGCCGAGTAACGCCTCCCGCGCGCTAGGGCAGTTCGGCCCGCGCCGGCAGATGTACCCGGTACCGCGGCGGCTCCCCCGCCAGCCGCTCGATGTCCCCCAGGTGCAGGGGAAACCGGCCCTGGCGGCGGTCGGTGAAGTAGAGCCGCAGGGTCTCGGTGATCACCGGGAAGGCGATCCGGTCCCAGGGGATGGCGGACTCCTCGAACAGGGCCACCTCCAGGCTCTCGCTGCCGGCGGCGAACACCGGTGCTGGCAGCCGGCTGCGGAACATCATGTAGACCTGGTCGATGTGAGGCAGGTTGAAGACGATGTACAAGCGGGGGTCCGTGACCCGGACCCCGGCCTCCTCCAGGGTCTCCCGCAACGCCGCCTGCAGCGTGGTCTCCCCGTTCTCCATGAACCCCGCCGGCAGGGTCCAGAGGCCGTACCGCGGCTCGATGGCCCGACGGCACAGCAGGATGCGGCCGTCGGCCAGCTCCGGCAGGCAGCCGGCCACGATCTTGGGGTTCTGGTAGTGGATGGTCCGGCAGCGTTGGCACACGTGGCGGGGCCGGTTGTCGCCCTCCGGCACCCGGACCTCCAGCGGTCCCCCGCAGCGGCTGCAGAATTTCATCGCCCGCCCCCCGCGCGGCGCTGCGATACCGAGCGCGGCGGCATCAGGCGGTGGCCAGCCGCTGTCCCTTGGCGTCCGCGCCGGCGCCGGCGGCCAGAAAATCCCGCAGCAGGGCGCCGAACCGCGGCCGGTCCACCAGGAAGGCATCGTGGCCCTGGACGGACGGCAGCAGCTCCAGCCGGGTATCCACCCCCGCCTGGCGCAAGGCGGTGGCCAGCTCTACCTGCTGCCGCGGCGGGAACAGGAAGTCCGTCTCCACGCCGACCACCAGGGCCCGGCGCAGGGCCATGGCCGCGATGGCGCCCACCAGGTCGCCGTCGCCGTGCTCCGCCAGGTCGAACCAGTCCATGGCCCGGGACAGGTAGAGGTAGCAGTTGGCATCGAAGCCGTCCACGAACTTGCGGGCGTTGGCATCCAGGTAGGACTCCACCTGGAACTCGATGCCGAACGCCGGCACCTCGCCGGCATCCGGCTCGCGCCGTTCGCGGCCGAACCGCTGCTCCCACTCCAGAGCGGAGCGATAGGACATGAGCCCGATCTTGCGCGCGATGCGCATGCCATCGCGGGGACCCGGCCCGGGCGCATAGCGTCCACCCTGCCAGGCCGGATCGGACCGGATCACCTCACGCTGGAGGGAACGGATGGCGATGGCCGAGGGCAGCGCGGCGGCCGCGGCCGAGATCACCACCAGTTCCCGGGCGAAGCCGGGATACAGCGCAGCAAAGGCCAGGGCCGACATGCCGCCCAGGGAGGTGCCCACCAGGGCGCGGACCCGCGGGATGCCCAGCGCCTCCAGCCCCATGCGGACCGCGGCGGCGATGTCCTCCACGCACAGGTCGGGGAAATCCACCGCATAGGGCCCGCCGCCATCGGGCCGTGGCGAGGCGGGGCCGGTGGAACCGAAACAGCTGCCCAGGGAATTGAAGCAGATCACCTGGTAGCGGCGGGTGTCCAGGGGCCGGCCCTCCCCCACCATGTACTCCCACCAGCCGGGGGTGGGATCCGCGGTGGAGGCGGCGGCGTGGGCCGAGGGCGACAGCCCGGTGAAGAGGACGATGACGTTGTCACCGTCCGCGGCCCGCTGGCCCCAGCTCTCGTAGGCGAGCACCACGTCGGTGAGCGAGCCGCCGCGCCGCATCCGCAACGGCGCCGACAAAGCCACCCTGCCTGCCTCACCCAAGTTCATGTCTGCAATGCCGTTCCGCCTGGAGATCCGGGGATTCGATAGCCCACGAAAACGCTCAAGTATTTTCGCAGCATCGGGGGCAAAAGTATAGGCGCCGCCCCGCTCGGCCGCAAAACCGCAACCGACCGGGGGGTAGCCGGGCCCCATCGGCGGTAGGCAAGGCGGACCGAAGATCGTATGATAGTCAGTTCGTTCAATCCAGGGCCTGAAGCCTCCGGAGCCGTTCCGCTGCCGACCACGCCGACCCATCCTGCGTCCGCGCGCCTGCGACGATCACGCCGTTCCGTTGCCATGCCCTGCCAATCAAGGGTTCAAACATGCAAGTTGCCGACAATACCGTAGTATCCATCCATTACACCCTGCGCAACGCCGAAGGGGAGACCATCGACAGTTCCGCCGGGGGCGAACCCCTGGCCTATCTCCATGGGGCGGGCAACATCATCCCCGGCCTGGAAAACGCCCTGGCCGGCAAGAACGTGGGCGACCAGATGACCGTCACCGTGCCGCCGGAGGAGGGCTACGGCCAGCCCAACGAGGACCTGATCCAGGAGGTGCCGCGCTCCGCCTTCCAGGGCGTGGACCGGATCGAGCCCGGCATGCGCTTCCAGGCCGAATCCCCCCAGGGGCCGCAAGTGGTGGTGGTGACCCAGGTGGGAGACGACACCGTCACCATCGACGCCAACCATCCGCTGGCCGGCATGACCCTGACCTTCGACGTGGAGATCGCCGACGTGCGCGCGGCCACGGAGGAGGAACTGGCCCACGGCCACGTCCACGGCTGAACGGGACGGGGATGCGCCGGTGACACCCGGCGCGTCCCTTCCACTCTCTCCGGCACCGCTCGCCAGCATCCGGCGCGGGCGTGGTGCGCTGGATGTCGCGGCCAGGCTGCAGCGGTAGCGGGTCCGGTTCCCCCCTCTGTTCACCGGTCGAGGCCGAACACCTCCAGCCGATCCCGGCCACCCCGCTTGGCGGCATAGAGCGCCTTGTCCGCCGCCGCCACCAGGTCCTCCTGCGAGGCCATGTCCGTGCCGGCATCCAATGCGGCCAGGCCGATACTGACCGTCACTCGCAATGTCCGCCCCGCCACCGGCCGGGACGCGCTGCGCACGGCCTCCAGGATACGCTCGCACACCTGGACCGCGCCCTCCAGTGGCGTGCCCGGCAACACGATGCCGAACTCCTCCCCGCCGTAGCGGGCCAGGCAGTCGGACTCGCGGATACAGCTGCGGATGGCCTGGGCCACCTGGCACAGCACCTGGTCCCCGGCCTGATGGCCGAGCTCATCGTTGACGCGCTTGAAGTGATCCAGATCGATCAACACCAGGGACAACGGCCACTTCTGGGCCCGGGCGGCCTCGAACTCCGATGCCAGCACCTCGTCGAAGCGACCCCGGTTGCCGACCCCGGTCAGGGGATCGGTCTGGGCCTCCTCCTCCAGTTCCCGGGTCCGCTCCTCCAGGTCGTCGGCGCGACGGATGTTGCGCAGGTTGCGCAGCATGAGGAGTTCCCGTGCCTCGTCGGCCATCGCCGCCAGGAAGGCGGCATCCCCCAGATCGGTCTCCATGAGCTGGGACAGCAGGTGAATCTCCTCCGCCAGCTGCTCCACCAGCGCCAGCAGGGCCTCCTGCCCGAATTCCAGCAGCCGGTCGGCCCGTTCCGCACAACCGGCCAGCGCCCCCTGCCGGTCGGGGCTCCACCAGGCATCCGCCAGGTCGGCGGCCACGAACAGGGCCCTGGCCTCGACCGGAGCCCCCTCCAGGGCCTGGACATCACCACCGTGGCTGGCCTGGATCATGGCCACCAGGTGCTCGGGAAAGCCCCAGTGTTCCAGCATCCAGGCGGTGGCCTCGCCATGGTTGGCCCCGGCCACGGCGGCCTCTGCCGCCAGCAGGGCCCGGTGGTCGTACTGAACGTCGCCCAGTTCCCCGTAGAGTTCCGGCAACGCCCGGTCCAGGGCTGCCATACCGATGTCCTGGATGAGACCGGCCAGAAAGAGGTCCTCGGCCCGTTGCAGGCCGGCCTGGCGTCCCACGAGGGAACCGGCGGCGGCCGACGACAGCGACCGGCGCCAGAAATGGGCATAATCGAGACCCCGGCCCCCGCTGGAGGCATCGCGAACCACGGTGGCAACGGAAAAACTGAGCGCCACGGTGAGCGCACCGTCCAGGCCGAACAGCACCAGGGCCTGGCGCACGTTCTCGATCTTGCGCTGGCGCGAATACACCGGGGAATTGGCCATGCGCAGGACCTTGGTGGCCAGTGCCGGGTCGCGACCCATGACCTCGGCCACCTCGGCCAGGCCCACCTCGGGATTGCGCGCCAGTTCGACGATCTGCAATGCCACCCCGGGCAGGGTGGGCAGATTGGTGCTGTGGACCAGGCGACGCTTCAATGCCGCTCGGTCCGGTGCCGGCTCTCCAGTGCGCAATTCGCTGCCCTCGGCCATGGCCTTCCTGGCTTCCCTGAGGCGGTTCTTGTGGATTCTTGGATCGGGTCGGGAACGGCTCCAGCGCGCCATTATGCCCCGCCGGACGGAAAAATGACAGCCCGGGGCCCGCGCGGGACTTTGCCGCCGGGGCCGGGCCTGCGACAATGAGGGTCGGATTGCAACGAGCCGGAAACCATCCCGTGATCCCGCGCCGCAAGACCGTGCCCGTGGCCGTCGGCCCCGTCACCCTGGGGGGCGAGGCCCCGGTGTGTGTCCAGTCCATGACCAACACGGACACCGCCGACGTGGCGGCCACCACGGCCCAGGTGGCGGCCCTGGCCCGGGCGGGCAGCGAGCTGGTGCGCGTCACGGTCAACAACGAGGCCGCGGCCGCGGCCGTGCCCCGGATCCGCGAGCGCCTGGATCGGCAGGGCCTGGCGGTGCCCCTGATCGGCGACTTCCACTTCAATGGCCACCGCCTGCTGGCGCGGGAACCCGCCTGCGCCGAGGCCCTGGCCAAGCTGCGCATCAACCCCGGCAACGTGGGCCGGGGCGCCCGCCGGGACAGCCAGTTCGCCCGCCTCATCGAGATCGCCATCCACCACGACCGGCCCATCCGTATCGGCGTCAACGGTGGCAGCCTGGACCCGGCCCTGTTGGAACGCTTGATGGACGAGAATGCCCGCCGGGCCCGGCCCCTGGCGCCGGCCCAGGTCACGCGCGAGGCCCTGGTGGCCTCGGCGCTGGAGAGCGCCGCCCGGGCCGAGGCCCTCGGCCTGGGCCACGATCGCATCGTGCTGTCGGTGAAGATGAGCGGGGTCCAGGACATGGTGGCGGTGTACCGCGCCCTGGCCCGGCGCTGCGACTATCCCCTGCACCTGGGCCTCACCGAGGCCGGCATGGGTATCCCGGGCATCGTCGCCTCCACCACCGCCCTGTCCCTGCTGCTGGCAGAAGGCATCGGCGACACCCTGCGCGTGTCCCTCACCCCGGAACCCGGCGCCGACCGATGCCGCGAGGTGGAGGTGGCGCGGGAGGTGTTGCAGGCCCTGGGGCTGCGCCGGTTCCTGCCGCGGGTGGTGGCCTGCCCCGGCTGCGGCCGCACCACCAGCACCTACTTCCAGCACCTGGCCAGCGACATCCAGGGTTTCCTGGCCCAGCAGATGCCCCGCTGGCGGCAACGGTTCCCCGGCGTGGAGAACCTGACGGTGGCGGTCATGGGCTGCGTGGTCAACGGCCCCGGCGAGAGCCGCCATGCCGACATCGGCATCAGCCTGCCCGGCACCGGCGAGCGGCCAGTGGCCCCGGTGTACGTGGATGGTGAAAAGATGGTGACCCTCAAGGGCGAGCACATCGCCGAGGAGTTCCAGGCCATCGTCACCGACTACGTCCAGCGCCGGTTCGGCACCAGCGCCGGCTGACCCCGGCCTCAGGCCCCCGCCTCCTCCGGCATCTCCTCCCCCGGCGGCACCGGCCGCAGGGGCGGACTGCGGTGCCGGTCGTGGTAGTCCATGCGGTAGTGGACGAAGCGGCCCAGGTCCCGGATGTGGAGGAAGGGGTTGTAGCGGACCTGTTCCTCCAGGGTGGATGTCGGCTGCTCGGCGTAATTGTGCCCCGGCCGGATGCGGATCCCCGGCGGCAGCTGTTCGCGCAGGTCCCGGAGGGTATGGAACATGCGCTCGGGATCCCCGCCGCGGAGATCGCAGCGGCCACAGCCGAATACGAACAGGGTGTCCCCGGTGACCAGGTCGTCCGCCAGGCGATAACAGGCGGAACCGGGTGTGTGTCCCGGCGTGTGCAGCACCTGGATGTCGGTGGCACCGAGGGTGATGTGGTCGCCGCCATGATGCAGGGTGGGCAGGTCCAGGTAACGGCCCCAGAAGCGTGCCTCGGGCCTGAGCAGGTGCAGCTGGGCGTCATGGACCCGGAGCAGCGCCTCGAGCCCGTTGATGTGGTCATGGTGGCTGTGGGTCAGCAGCACGTCGGTGATGCGGACACCCAGATCCCGGGCCAGCGCCAGGATCCGGTCCACGTCCCAGGCCGGATCCACCACCGCCGCCCGGCCGCTCTCCCGGTCCTCGATCAGGTAGACGAAGTTCTCCATCGGCCCCAGTTCCAGGGCGTGGATACGATAGGGGGTCGGTTCCTTGCTGCTTTCCATGGTGCGCGCTCCGGATGGACGGAAAGGCTCCGTACCCCATGGTAACGCGCTTCGCGAGCGTAGCCCTAGCGGGCCATTGGAAAACCGCCTCTATGGCGATCCATGGGCGCGCCCGCCCCGGTGTGCCTGACCGGCGCAATGGGCCCGGAGCCGCCGCACGGTGGCGGGCCCCACCCCGGGGATGGACTGGAGCGCGGCATCGTCCAGCCGGCGCACCTGGGCCATGGACCGGATGCCGGCCCGATAGAGGGCGGTGGCGATCCTGACATTGATCCCCGCCGCCCGGATGGCCCGCAGGAACGCCAGTCCCTCGCGGGAACTCGGGCTGGGCGGGGCGCCCCCGGCCGTACCCGGTCCCGCCGGCGTTCCCGCCGCGCACGACTCCGCGCTGGTGCGACGCTGTGGCCGGACGGATGGCCGGATGCCCTGGGCCACACGCAGGAAGAAACCGGCCGCGGCCAGCAGCAGCAAGGCCATGCCCAGGTCCGCCAGCCGCCGGGGCAGGGCGGCATCCAGCCAGATTCCGCTGCCGAGCCCGGCGGCCGCAGCCAGACAGCCGCCGGCCAGGCCCTGGAACAGCCGGCACCAGCGTTGCAGCGGGTCCCGCGGCAGGCAACGCGCCAGCCCCCGCCGCAACCGCTGCAGCAGGCGGTCGAACAGGGTGGTCTCCAGGTACAGCCGGGTATGGTCGGACATGACTTGGCTCCTGCTGCCATTATCGGCCGAATGCGCCGGCACTGGAACCGGTTGCGTCGGGATGCCTCCGGAGCACGGCACACCCGGACGGCACGGATCCTGTATGGCCTTCTCCATGCCGACACCGAACCCCCAACCCGACACCGCGGACCAGACCCTGGCGGCCCTGGAACAGGCCATCGCGGCCGTAGTGGTCAACCAGCCCGAGGGCCTGTCCGAACACGCCCTGATGAAGGTCCTGGCCGGTCGCGGCTGGACGCTGTTCGAGTCTCCACGCCTGCGCGACCCCCTGGCCCTGTTCCGCGCCCATTTCCTGCTGTTCCACTGTCTCTACCGGCTCGACGACCGCCTGGCCGCCCGGGGGCTGCGGCTCCAGATCTCGCCTCTGCGCATCCGGTGCCGACCGGGCACGACCGCCACCGGCCCCCTGCCTGTGCCGGCGGACCCCCTGCGCGCCTACTACCTCGACCTGGACCAGCTGGCGGGCACCGACCGGGCGGCGGTCGAGCGCCTGCTGGGCGACTTCTGGCGCCGCTACCTGGCCCCGGAACGACGCCGCCAGGCGCTGGCGGTACTGGGACTGGACGCCGGGGCCGATGCGGGCACCATAAGGGCCCGTTACCGCCAGCTGGTCATGCGCCATCATCCCGACCGGGGCGGGGACAAGGACACCCTGCAACGCATCAACCGCGCCTATGCCTGCCTCCGCCGCACCGCCCGACCCTGAGCCCGCGCCCCACGTCCGGCCCCACGGGGTCGGCATCCAGGGGGCCCGGCGGCGGGCTGACGCCGGGCCCGCCCTGTGCCAGAATGAGGGATCCAGCACAGGAACCCGAAACCATGAACGAACCCGAACTGACCAAGGAGGAGCGCGTCCTCCGCATGATGAAGAAGGTGCTCACCGACGTGGCAAAGGATACCTATGCCCGTCCGGGCTACCGTCACCCGTTGTCGGAACACACCATCGAAGGCATCCGCCAATGCCTGTCGCTGATCGTGGCGCGGGAACGGGAGCTGGCGGAGGCGTTGGGCCGGCCGATGAACATGCGGCCCCGGTTCACCGACGAGCCACCTCGCAGCCTGGTGGTGGAACTGGACAGCCGCCGGCCCGGCACCAAGTCCGGGGACGACTGAACCCCCATCACAACCACAGACTTGGCGCGGTTTATGGCACCCGGCGCCGTTTTCCCGCATCATAATTACCTGACCAAAAGACTCAGCAATGAGCCACCGGGCAGGAGAATCAGGATTCAGAGGATGTCCCCCATGCAACAAGAGTACGCCAATCTCAGCCTGGAAGACCGCCAGGCGCTGACGCGAGCCATCATCAACCTGCTGGACAGCTGGGGCATCCCGGACCGCGACCAGGTACAGATGCTGTGCCTGCCCGAGGGCACGCCAGTGCGCGCCATCCGCCAGTACCGCCACGACAAGCCCTTCCCCGACGACCCGGCGCTGCTGGAACGGGTGGAGCACATCGTGGGCATCGCCGATGCGCTGCGCACCACCTATCCTTCCAACCCGGCCATGGGACCGATCTGGATCCGCCGACGGGTGCGCCGGCTGCGGGGCCGCACCCCGCTGTCCATCATGCTGGAGGACGGCCTCAACGGCCTGGTGCAGGTCCGCTCCCACCTGGACTGCTCCTACGCCTGGCACCATTCCGGCTCGGTGCGCTAGCCACGGCTCGGGCCCGGCCGTCCGGAATCAGGCGTCCATGTCCGGGATCAGCGCGCTCTCCAGCCGCTGGATCATGTCCTTGAGCACCAGCTTGCGCTTCTTCAGGCGTCGCAGCTGGAGCTGGTCCATGTAGGGATCCCGGGCCAGGCGGTGGATCACGTCGTCCAGGTCACGGTGCTCGATGCGCAACGCCGTCAGGCGCTGGCGCAGGACCAGGATGTCTTCGTCGTCCAGGGACATGCGGTTCGGTTTCCCGGCGAAAGCCGACTGGCGTGATAGGGATGGACGCTCCCATTCTAGCAGCCGCGGACCCGGACGAAAAAACGGGCCCTCAGCCGAACCGTTCCAGCTCGTCCACGAACAGTCGCCGCATGGGCAGCCCGGCCGCCAGCAGCAGGGCCCGGGCGGGTGCCAGCAGGGCCGGCGGCCCGCTGGCATAGAGATCCCAGCCGGACAGGTCGGGACAGTCCGCCACCAGCCGGCGCACCGCACACAGCAGGCTCTCGGCGGCGCCCGCGTCCGCCGCCCCATCCCCGGCACAGACCAGGGGCCGGTAGCGGAAATCGTCCAGGGCGTCCTCCCAGGAACGGCAATAGTTGCCCAGGTAGTGCCCGCCGGGCCGGCGTGTCACCCAGTACAACCGCATGGGCTGGGTCCACTCCCGCGAGATGGCGTGCTCGATCAGGCTCTTGATGGGGGCGAAGCCGGTCTCGAAGGCCAGGAACAGGCTGGGGCGCCCCGATGCCTCGTCCAGGGTGAAACGCCCGAACGGTCCTCGCACCCGGACCGGGTCGCGCAACCGCAGGCCGTCGAACACCCGCTCGGAAAAGGGGTCGCCCGCCACCCGGCGCACGTGGAACTGGAGCACCATGCCGTTGCAGGGGCAGCTGGCGATGGACTTGGCCCGGGGCGGCAGGCCCGACAGATCGAGCTGCACGTACTGCCCCGGCAGGAAGCGTAAGGCCTGGCTGCGCGGGGTGCGCAGGTGGACATCCAGCACATCGTCGGCCAATGGCTGCAGGCGGACCACGCGGGTGTCCACCGCCTGCAACGGCATGTCCTCGACCCCGGCCGCCTCCCGCGCCTCGATCTCCAGGTCGGTCTCCGCCCGGGCCTGGCACAGCAGGAACCAGCCCGCCGCCTTGTCCCGGGCGGGAAAGGTGAAATCCCCCGGCGGCCCGTCGGCCAGCCGGCCCGAGACCAGCCGCGCCCGGCACTCGCCGCAACGCCCGTCGTGGCAGCGGTAGGCCGGCGCCAGCCCGGCGCGCAGGGCCGCGTCCAGCAGCGACTCCCCCGCCTGCACCTCGAAGCGATGGCCACTGGGGCGCAGCAGCACGCGCCGGCTCACGCCACCCGGCCCCGGGGCGGCCGCCCACCGTACCCACCGGCTGGCCGGCGGGACAAATCCGCAGAGAATGTACCGGTCGTGACCATGCGCTCGCCCCGCGAGGCTGCTAGAATCCGCCCTCGGACACCCTGGGAGGATAGCAGTCGATGCCCTACTTCGTCTTCCGGATCACGCCGGGAAGCACGCCCCTGGTCAAGGACCTGGACCTGCTGGACCAGTTCGACCGCTTCCAGGACGCCAAGCGCTTCGCGCGCGCCCGGCGCGCCGAGCTGGAACCGGACAGCCGGGTCACCATCAAGGTGATGTTCGCCGCCAGCCAGCTGGAGGCCGAGGAGAAGCTGCAGGAACACCGGGAACCGCCCATCCTCCAGGAATGGGAGAAGTAACCGCGCCGGGCCGGGGGCATGGAAGAGGACGAGTTCCGCGCCACCTATCACCAGGTCAACCAGCGCCGCTGCCGGTTCGAGAAGGCGATCAACGCCCAGCGGGTGGGCTGCCACCAGGCGGAGACCTTCCTGCTGGCGGGCCGCGAGGGCATCGCCTGCGGCTCCGCCCCGGCGCAACGGCGCTGCGAGCAGCTGCTGCAACGGCTGCGGGAGGCCGCCCGTTTCTCCCTCATGCGCACCCGGGTGGACGGCCCCCTGCCCCACAATGCCGAACTCCGGGTACAGGCCGGGGGGCTCCAGGGCATCGCGGCGCTGTTGGTGGATGCGGGCGGCCCCGGCGTGACCGACGTCTGCGCCCTGCTGGATCGCGCCCGGGAGCGGTTCGGCGCGCTGGAGCAGTGGCCCTACAGTGACATCGTGCGCCACATGGCCCGCTTCCGCGGCCGCCGGCGCCACCGGACCTGAGAACGACAGAGGATGAATACCGCCACCCCAGGAACGCAATCCGAGCGGGCCATCGCCATCTGGCTGCTGCTGGTCTGCGCCATGATCTACGGCATGGTGGTGCTGGGCGGCGTCACCCGCCTCACCGGATCCGGCCTGTCCATGGTGCGCTGGAACCCCATCTTCGGCATCCTGCCCCCGCTGAGCCAGGCGCGCTGGCAGACCGTCTTCGACCAGTACCGCCAGTCGCCCGAATACCGCAAGATCAACTACGGCATGGACCTGGCCGGCTTCAAGCGCATCTACTGGTTCGAGTATGCCCACCGCCTGCTGGGCCGTTCCATCGGCCTGGTGTTTCTGCTGCCCTTCCTCTACTTCCTCTGGCGCCGGCGCATACGCCGCGCGCTGGTGCCCCGGCTGGTGCTCATGTTCGTGCTCGGGGGACTGCAGGGCCTGCTGGGCTGGTACATGGTGAAGAGCGGCCTGGTGGACCGGCCCCATGTCAGCCAGTACCGGCTGACCGCCCACCTGGGTGCCGCCACCCTGATCTATGCCTACATCCTCTGGGTCGCCCTGGGCCTGCTGTTCCCACCCCGGGGTGAGGGCACGCAGGGCCGGGCGCGAATGCCGCTGCTGCTGGCGGGCCTGGTGTTCGGCACCATGCTGTCGGGGGGATTCGTGGCCGGGCTCAAGGCGGGCTTGGCCTTCAACACCTTCCCGCTGATGAACGGGAGGCTGGTGCCGGATGGCTACCTGCTGCTGCAGCCGGCCTGGCACAATTTCTTCGAGAACATCGCCACGGTGCAGTTCGACCACCGGCTGCTGGCCCTGGTCACCCTGGCCGCCATCCTCACCTGGTGGTGGCGGGCGCGGCGGACGCCACCGGCGGGCCGGGGGCGCTGGGCCCTGCACCTGTTGCCCCTGGTGGCCCTGGCCCAGGCCTCCCTGGGCATCGCCACCCTGCTGCTGCGGGTGCCGATACCCCTGGCCTCGGTGCACCAGGCCAATGCCCTGCTCCTGCTGACGGTCAGCCTCTACCTGGCCCATGCCCGGCGCCATGACCCGGCACCGGTCGCTGCCACCGTACCGGCGGCCAGGGGCCGACCGGGACCGGAGCGTCTCAGCCCCGGACCCTGACCTTGCGCTCCACCAGGTCCAGCAGGCCGACGATCTGGCGCGACAGTTCGCCCACCTCGCGATAGAGCTGCTCGGCCTCGGTCATGCGTCCGCTCTCCTTGGCGTCCAGGATGCTATGGATCACGGCATGCAGCCGCTCGTGGGGGGCCTCCAGTGCCCGCATCTCCGGTATGTCGCCAAACTTCTCCAGCCCCTCGGCGTAGTACCACTTGCCCAGCACGCAGTGGCGGTGGGACACGGCCTGCTGGCGACTGATGGCCTGGTCGTCACCGTCCAGGTAGGCGCGGATGCGATCCTTCCAGGCCAGGTGGGCCGCCTTGGCCCGGCTGAAGTCGAAGCCCCCGCCGGCCGCGGCATCGAAGCGCACGATCTGCTCCCGCAGTGCCGCCGCCACCGCCGCCAGGTCACCGCCGGCGGCACTGGCCTTGCGCATCATCTCGTTGGTTTCGCGGGCCAGGTCACTGATGGCATTGACGTTGTGCCCCATCTCACCCGCCACGCGGGACTGCTCGCCGGCAGCCCGCGCCATCTCCGTATTGGCCTCACGGATGTGGGTGACATTCCGGGCGATGGCATCCAGGGACTGGGCCGCACGGCCGGCCTCGGCCACCACGGCGTCGGCCAGGCCGCGGCCGCCCTCCATGACCCCCACCGCCTCGCCGATACCGCTCTGCAGCTCGCCGATGACGTCGGAGATCTCCACCGTGGCATCCTGGGTGCGCTTGGCCAGGGTACGCACCTCGTCCGCCACCACCGCGAACCCCCGGCCCTGCTCGCCTGCCCGTGCCGCCTCGATGGCGGCGTTCAGGGCCAGCAGGTTGGTCTGCTCGGCGATCTCACGGATCACCTGCATGATGTTGCTGATGCTGTTGCCCTTGGCCTCCAGGGCCTCGATGACGTTGGCGGAACGGCTCACCTCCCCGGCCAGGCGCTCGATGGACTGCCGGGCCTCGACCACCACCGCCTTGCCCTGGCGGGCCTCCTCCTCGGCCCTGGTCGCAGCCTCGGCCGCGGCGCTGGTGTTGTCGGCCACCTCCTGTACCGAGGCCACCATCTCCTCCATGGCGCTGGCCACCTGCTCGGTCTCCCGCTGCTGGCGATCCATGGCGGTGCGGGCCACTTCACTGTAGTCCAGCATCTGGTCCGCCGCCGTCACCCGGGTGGCCGAGGTGGTGAAG
The DNA here is from genome assembly GCA_026993645.1 of Thiohalobacter sp. Lineage (GTDB taxonomy): Bacteria > Pseudomonadota > Gammaproteobacteria > Thiohalobacterales > Thiohalobacteraceae > JALWSQ01. The sequence continues at coordinate 21,182 of JALWSQ010000272.1, read as the reverse complement.
CGCTCGAAGATGGTCTGCAAGTTGGCCTGCATGATGCGGATGGCCAGGGCCAGCTGGCCGAACTCGTCACTGCCGCTGTGCGGGACCCGGTGGCGCAGGTCGCCCGTGGCGATGTGCTGCAGGTGCAGGGACAGGGCCCTCAGCTGTCCCAGGCCACGGCCCACCACCAGGCCACCACCGGCCAGCAGCAGGGCCAGGCCGGCCACCCCCAGCAACAGGGTCAACACCGCCTTGCCGGTACCGACCGCCACGCCCCGGCCGGCCCGTTCCTGCCACTGGCCGGCCACCGACTGGACCAGGGTCCGGTAACTGCGTACCAATGCCGGGTAGAGGCTGGCCTCCAGCGCCACCCGGCTGGCGGACGCGGCGGCATCGCTGTTCCCCGCCGGGATCGCCAAGACCTGCTCGACGTAGTGCTGCGCCAGGGTACGGAACCAGGCCCGTGGCCGGGTCTGCCCCGGCGTGCCCTCCTCCTCCGCCAGCCCGGCGAGGGCCTGCTCGATGGTGGCCCGCGCCTGTTGCAGGCGGGCTGCAGGCAGGGACTGCCCCCGGGCCGCCGCCTGCTGCAGCTGCTCCCGCAGCCCGTCGATGGTGGTCATGAGGTTGCCGGCCTGGACCAGGGTATCGCCCTGTTCCAGGCTGGCCAGCATGTCACGGGCCAGCTGCCGGACCGCGCTTTCATGGAAGGCGAAGGCCGCCACCAGCAGCCCGACGGCGACCAGGGCGATGGCCGCCAGTTTCTGCCAGAACTTGAATTGCAGCATCTGCTGGATACGCCGCAGGCCGGGCCGCATGGCCAGGGGCCGGTGACCCTCGCGCATGGCCCGGTACAGGGCCTCGGCCCGCTCGATCTCGTCCCGTTGGGGACGGGTACGGACCGACTGGTAGCCCACGATCTTGGTGCCCTCGTACACCGGGGGTTACGAAGGCATCGACCCAGTAGTGATCCCCGTTCTTGCAACGGTTCTTGACGATGCCGTGCCAGGCCTTGCCGGCCTTGATGGTATCCCAGAGATCCTGGAAGGCCTCCGGCGGCATGTCGGGATGCCGCACGATGTTGTGGCTGCGGCCCACCAGTTCCTCGGCGGAATAACCGCTGACCTCGCAGAAGTCCTGGTTGGCATAGGTGATGACGCCCTTGGGGTCCGTCATCGAGATGATGGTGACCTGTTCCCCGTAGCTGCGTTCCTTGCCCGTGACCGGAAAATTCTTCTTCATCCCCGTCTCCCTGCCCCTGGCAGTCTGTTCCTGGTATGGATCCGTGCATCCGGCCGCAACCGGTGCCGCCCTTGCCCGGGTTAACGTCCATCGACACCAGTGCTTTAGACCCCATCCAAGCTGATTACGACGATGAAGGCGGCGGCTTACATGAATGACTAAAACTGCTTACAAAACCTGGCCGGATGGAAACCCGCCGGCATAAACCTCGGCAGCAACCGGTCGCTACAGAACGCAGGACGCCATCACCCAGGGAATCGACCCGCCATGCAACCCCAACCGATCGGAAATCCGCCCCTGCCACCCAGCCGGACCCGGCTGCTGGAACAGGCGCGCCGGCTGGCCTCCCTGCCCGAGGTGGTCACCCGCATCATCGACATGATCCACGACGGAACGACCTCGGCCAGGGACATCGGCGCGGTGATCGCCGAGGATCCGGCCCTGACCGCGCGCCTGCTGCGCATCGTCAACAGCCCCTTCTACGGCCTGGTGCGCAAGGTGGACACCCTGTCCCGCGCCATCACGGTCATCGGCACCCTGGAGCTGGTCGACCTGGTGCTGGCGGCCAGCATCGTGCGCAGCTTCCGCGGCATCCCCCCGGAGCAGCTGGACATGCGGGCCTTCTGGCATCACAGCCTGCTCACCGGCACCCTGGCCCGAGCCCTGGCCCGCAGCCTCCAGGCACCGGGTACCGAGCGCTACTTCATCATGGGCCTGTTGCACGACATCGGGGCCCTGCTGTTGTGCCAGGGCGCCGGCAGCTTCTACGCGGGCCTGCGGGCCCGGGCCGCCGACACGGAGGTCGCACTGGCCGATCTGGAGCGGGAATCCCTGGGCTTCGACCACGGGGAACTGGGGGCGGACCTGCTGGCCGACTGGCACCTCCCCGAATCGGTCACCGCCGCGGTCCGCTGCCACCACCAGCCCCGACAGGCGGAAGATCATCCCTTCGAGACGGCGGTCGTCCATGTGGCCGATGCGCTGGCGACGACCTGGCTGGAGGGGGAGGCGGCCATCGAGCTGCGCCCCGAGCTGGATGGCGACCAGTGGGCCCTGCTGCACCTGTCGGTGACCGAGCTGGACGACTGTCTCGATCGCGCCCTGGCCGACTTCGCCGCGGTACGCAGCGCCCTGCTGGGCTGACCGCCCTCAGCGCACGAGCCAGAACCACCAGACGATGAGCAGGATCAGCGCCAGCCCGGCGAGGTTGACGGCCAGCAGGCTCATGCCTCGGACCGCCCGATGAGGTAGCGCAGCCGGTTGGCGTTGCTGACCACGGTGACCGAGGACATGGCCATGGCCGCCCCGGCGATGATGGGATTGAGCAGCATGCCGGTGAAGGGATAGAGCACACCGGCGGCGATGGGGATGCCCAGGCCATTGTAGACGAAGGCGCCGGCCAGGTTCTGACGGATGTTACGCACCGTGGCGCGGGAGATGCGGATGGCATCGACCACGCCGAACAGGGAATTGCGCATCAGGGTGACGTCGGCGCTCTCGATGGCCACGTCGGTACCGCTGCCGATGGCGAAGCCCACGTCCGCCCGGGCCAGGGCCGGGGCATCGTTGATGCCGTCGCCCACCATGCCCACCACCCCCTCCGCCTGGAGCGCGGCCACCCGCTCCGACTTGTCCGCCGGCAGCACCTGGGCCAGCACCTCGTCGATCCCCACCCGGGCCGCCACCGCCCGGGCGGTGGCCGGCCGGTCGCCCGTGACCATGACCAGCCTCAGTCCCAGCTGCCTGAGCCGGGCCACCGCGCGGGCCGCATCGGGTCGCACCGGGTCGGCGACCCCCAGTACCCCCAGCAGGCGGTCTCCCTGCGCCAGCAGCACCGGCGTCACTGCGTCCGCCGCCATGGCGTCCAGCCGTTCCACCCAGGCGGAACAGTCGATCCCCCGCGCCTCCAACAGGTGCTGGTTGCCCAGCAACAGGGCCTGCCCGTCCAGGACCCCGGTCACCCCCTGGCCGCTGAGGGCCTGGAACTCGGTCACCGGCGGGATCTCGATGCCCCGGTCGCGGGCCGCACCGGTCACTGCCTCCGCCAGGGGGTGCTCTGAGCCCGCCTCCAGGGCCGCGGCCCGGCGCAGCAGATCCGCCTCGGTCACCCCCGGCGCCGGCGCCAGGCTCACCAGCCGCGGCCGGCCCTCGGTCAGGGTGCCGGTCTTGTCCAGCACCAGGATCTGCAGCTGTCCCGCGCGCTGCAACGCCTCGCCGCTGCGGATCAGGATACCCTGCTCCGCGGCCTTGCCCACGCCCACCATGATGGAGATGGGCGTGGCCAGCCCGAGAGCGCAGGGGCAGGCGATGACCAGCACCGTGATGGCGGTGACCAGGGCGTAACTCAGGCGCGGCTCGGGGCCGAAATCGAACCAGGCCAGGAAGGTGAGCACGGCGACGATCAGCACGGCCGGCACGAACAGGGCGCTGACCCGGTCCGCCAGCCGGCCAATGGCCGGCTTGGAGTTCTGCGCCTGGCGCACCAGGTGGATGATGCGCGCCAGGGTGGTCTCGCTGCCGACCCGGGTGGCACGCATGAGAAAGCTGCCGCTGCGGTTGAGGGTGCCGCCGGTGAGCAGGTCACCCGGTCCCTTCTCCACCGGCACCGGTTCCCCGGTGAGCATGGACTCGTCCACCATGGAACGTCCTTCCAGCAGCCGCCCATCCACCGGGATCTTCTCCCCCGGCCGCACCCGCAGTGTCTCGTCCAGCCCCACCGATTCGATGGGGACCTCCTGCTCCCGCCCGTCCCGGATCACCCGCGCCGTGCGCGGCTGCAGCCCGATGAGCCGCCTGATGGCCTCGGAGGTGCGGCCGCGGGCCTTCATCTCCAGGGCATTGCCCAGGTTGATCAGGCTGAGAATGACCACCGCGGCCTCGAAATAGGCATGGCGCGCCAGGCTGGGCACCGCGGCCGGAAACAGCACCACCAGGGTGGAGTAGCCCCAGGCAGTCCCCGTGCCCAAGGCGATGAGGCTGTCCATGTTGGCATTGTGATGGCGCAGGCTGGTCCAGGCGCCGGTGAAGAAGTGACCACCGGAATAGACCAGTACGGCCAGGGTGGCCAGGGCCACCAGCGGCCAGAACAGAGGATGGGCCGGGCTGTCCACCGGGGGCAACCACCCGGGCACCAGGCTCCCCACCAGCAGCGGCAGGGCCACCACGCCGGCCATCCCGGCCTGGCGCAACAGGCGGCGATAGTGGGCGAATTCCGCCGCCTCCTTCTCCATTTCGTCCGCCAGGCTGCGCAGCACCGCCGCCTCGTAGCCGGCCTGGCGCACCGCCGTGACCAGGGCCTCGGCGGCCACCTCGCCCTCCACCTGGGCGGTGTGCTCGGCGAAGTTGACCTGGGCCGTCCGGACCCCGGGCACCCGGCGCAGGGCATCCTCCACCGCCGCCACGCAGCCCGCACAGCTCATGCCACCGATGGACAGACGAATGACGCCCTCTTCGTTCACCTCGGGTTCTCCGCTGCGAGCCGGACCGCGGCCCCCGCGGCTCAGATGTGGGACACCAGGCGCGCCTCGGGCACCCGGTTCTGGATGGCGCTGGCGATCTCGAAGCGGACGCCACTGATGGGCCGGATCGAAACCCAGAGCAGGTTGAGCTTCACGTTGAGTTCGGCGAACACCACGGCATCGGGGAAACAGGCCAGGGCGGCGTGGATCTCGGTGGTCACCGCCTGGATGAGACGCTGCGGGCGTTCCTTCAGCCCCGGGATGATCATCATGAAATCACTCAGGGGCCGCCCCGTCTCGTCCACCGCCGGCGCCCGCTTGCGCAGGGGCTCCTCCGGGTCGAGCAGTGGAAAGACGGTGATCCTGGGCAACGACACGGAACGGCCCCCGGTTGCTGGCGACATCTGCTCAGGATGCCATTGGCCGGCCGCCGCGACAACCTCTGCCCGCCCGCAGTATGGCGTCAGTGGTAGAGATCGTCCCGGCGCAACGGCAGCGGCGGCCGGTCCAGCTGGTGCCCGGCCAGGATCTGGTAGACACCGACGCTGCCCTCGTCGAAATAATAGGCCGATCCTGCCATGTACAGGCGCCACAGGCGGTACACCGGCTCGGGCACCTGCTGCAGGGCCTGTTCCCGGTGGGCCTCCAGTCGCCGGACCCAGTGGCGCAGGGTCAGGGCATAGTGCCGGCGCAACCCCTCCACGTCATGGATCTCGAACCCCGCCTTCTCCATGGCATCCTGGACCTCGCTCACCGGAGCCAGCTCACCGTCCGGGAACACGTAGCGGTTGACGAACTGCTGGATGTCGGTCTGGGTCCAGCCGGTGTCGTTGGTGATGCCATGGTTGAGAAACAGCCCGCCCGGCCGCAGCACCCGGCGCACGGTGCCGAAATAGGTGGGGAAGTTGGCCACGCCCACGTGTTCGAACATGCCGACGCTCACCACCCGGTCGTAGGCCGGTGCCGGCGGCAGGTCACGGTAGTCGCGCAGCTCGATACGCACCCGGTCCTCGAGGCCCTCGCGTCGCACCCGCTCGCGGGCATAGGCGTACTGCTGCCGGCTCAGGGTGATGCCATGGGCGCGGACCCCGTAGTGACGCGCCGCCCAGCACACCAGGGCACCCCAGCCGCAGCCGATGTCGAGCAGGTCCATCCCCGGCGCCAGCCGCAGCTTGCGGCAGATGTAGTCCAGCTTGTCGCGCTGGGCCGCCTCCAGCGACTGCGCCGGGTCGCGGAAATAGGCGCAGGAGTACACCATCTCCCGATCCAGCCACAGGCGGTAGAAATCGTTGCCCACGTCGTAGTGGTGGGCGATGGTGGCCGGTGAGTTCTCGTGTGCCCGCGCCCCCCGTAACCCCGGTCCGCGCGCTGCCCGGGTACGGGGCAGATGCAGCGCCTCCCAGGCCAGCCGGGCCCGCGCCCCCGGCGCCAGGCGGCGCTGGCGCAGGTGCTCGATCAGGTGGAACAGGGGCTCCATGGCGCCCTCGGCATCTACCCGCCCGGCCAGGTAGCCCTCGCCCAGGGTCAGCGCGCTCCAGTGAAGGACCAGCTGGCGCAGGAAGGCCGCATCCCGGAACACCAAGCTGCCGGGCACCTCGGGTCCACCGTAGACGCGACAACCGTCCCACAGCCGGATGCCGGCGGGTCCTTGGTAGTCGCCCACCACCGTTTTCAGAATACGGAACGCCCGTTCGGCATCGCTGCCGCGCCGGGGATCCGGGCGGCTGTGCTCGGTGGGAGTGGAATGGAACAGTCCCGAATGACGCATCACCCTTGCCTCCCATGAGCCGGAGGATGGCATGCGGGGGAGCAGGATCCCGCCCCGGCCCGGGGCCGGGGGTTGGCAGGCCCGGGCCGGGCTCAGGCCGACTGCTGCAGTGACAGCTTCAGGCAGTCCTCGCGCCAGAGGCAGTCTGCCTGGTCACAGTAGCCGTCGACCGCCGTCCCGAAGCAGTCGAAGTTCCCTTCCGTCTGCTGAATCCGCCGGATCAGGTTCAGCTTGTTCAACTTGCCCGGACGGATTCCGATCTCTCTGGCCTTCGACCGCACCAGTTGCATCTTCATGGATCCACTTCCCCCTCTTGCCACCTCGTTGGTACCGGTTCCTTCCGGCTCCATTTAGCGCCGTAACCGCCCTGCCTGTCAACCACCGCCGGTGCGGCCCGGCACCCTCCTGCGCCCTCAGGCCGCGACGGCGTCGCGCACCCGCTCCAGGCGCCCACGCACCTCCGCCCCCAGTTCGGCGATGTCGTCCCGGTCGATCAGGCCCAGTACCGCCTGGGGATCCATGAAGGCCACCACGGTGCCCCCATCGTCGGCCTGGCGCACCACCACGTTGCAGGGCAACAGCAGGCCGATGTCCGGGTCCGCCTCCAGCGCCTGGTGGGCCAGGGGGGGATTGCAGGCCCCCAGGATCCGGTAGGGCCGCATGTCCTTGCCCAGTTTCTCCTTGAGGGTCGCGGCCACGTCGATGTCGGTCAGCACCCCGAAGCCCTCGGCCTTGAGCGCCTCGATCACCTTCTGCACCGTCTCCTCGAACCCGCCGGCCACCTCCACGCTGAAACCATACATGACTTACCTCCTGAGATCCGTTGACTCGATGGTACCGATCGCACCCGCGTGATGCGGGCCGCCCGGCAGTGTACCCCCTGCCCCCACTGGTTGCGAGGACCGCGTCCCGCCTTCAGAGTTCCGTCGGCACACCTGCCTTGCCGGTGCGGATTCGCCATAGATGGCTCACCGGCAGCACCGCCACGATGCCGTCCCCGGGGGCCCCGGTGTGGGCCTCCTCGACGATGAGGCCCGCCAATGCCTCCGCCTTGTCGGCATGGGTGAAGATCTCGATCCGCACATGGGTCACCAGGGCGTCACGGTGATAGAAATCCTTCCACTCGCCGCAACCCCGCACCCGGGTCACGGTCATGCCGCAGGCCCCGGCGGCCATGAGCCGTTGCTCCACCGCCTCCAACGCTTCCAGCCGTATGATGGCCGTCACCTTGCAATAATCCATGGCTCACCTCCTCGATCAGGATTTTGTCCGGCCAAGACCCCGGCGGCGCCACACCAGGAAGGCCGCCGGGATGACCAGCAGGGTCAGGATGGTTGAACTCACCATGCCGCCCACCATGGGGGCCGCGATCCGGCGCATGACCTCGGAGCCGGTGCCGCTGCCCAGCATGATGGGCAGCAATCCGGCGATGATGGCGGCCACGGTCATCATGATGGGCCGTACCCGCAGCAGGGCCCCCGCGATCACGGCCTCGCGCAGGTCCTCCAAGGCCATGGCCCGCCCGGCGGCCAGCGCCTGTTGCCGGTGGGCACGGTAGGCCTGGTTCAGATACACCAGCATCACCACACCCACCTCGACGGTCACGCCGGCCAGGGCGATGAACCCCACGCCGACCGCCACCGACAGGTTGTACCCCAGGGCGTAGAGCAGCCAGAGGCCGCCCACCAGCGCCAGGGGCAGGGTCACCAGAATGATCAGGACCTCCGCCAGACGCCGGAAATTGAGGTACAGCAGCAGCACGATGATGGCCAGGGTGACCGGCAGGACCACGCTGAGCCGTTCCCGTGCCCGCTGCATGTACTCGTACTGCCCGGACCAGCTGATGGCATAACCGGCCGGCAGTTTGACCTCCCGCGCGACGACACGCTTCGCCTCGTCCACGTAGGAGCCCAGGTCCCGGCCCTGGATGTCGACATAGATCCAGCCATTGGGCCGGGCATTCTCGCTCTTGATGACCCCCGGCCCGTCCTCGATGCGTACTTTGGCCACATCGGCCAGGGCCACCTGCTGGCCACCGGCGGTGACGATGGGCAGCTCGCGCAGCCGGGTCAGGGAGTCACGCAGGTCCCGCGGATAACGCAGGTTGACCGGATAGCGCTCCAGTCCCTCCACGGTCTCGGTGACATTCATCCCCCCCACCGCCGTCCGGACCACGTCCTGGATATCGGCGATATTGAGCCCGTAGCGCGACGCCGCCTCACGATCGATGTCCACCACGATATAGCGGCCCCCCGCCACCCGCTCGGAGAACACCGAGGCCGTTCCGGGCACCCGGTGCAGCACCCGCTCGATGTCCTTGCCGATGCGCTGGATCACGGCCAGGTCCGGGCCGGAGACCTTGACCCCGACCGGTGTCTTGATCCCTGTTGCCAGCATGTCGATGCGGGTCTTGATGGGATAGACCCAGGCATTGGCCACGCTGGGAATCCGGACCACCCGATCGAGTTCTGCCCGCAGTTTCTCCGGGGTCATGCCCGGTCGCCACTGATCCCGCGGCTTGAGCTCGATCACGGTCTCGATCATGGTCAGCGGCGCCGGGTCGGTGGCCGTGTCGGCCCGCCCCACCTTACCGAACACCCGTTTCACCTCCGGCACCGTCTTGATCAGGCGGTCGGTCTGCTGAAGCAGTTCCCGTGCCTTGCCGATGGAGATGGCCGGAAAGGTCGTGGGCATGTAGAGCAGGTCGCCTTCATCCAGCGGGGGCATGAACTCGGACCCCAGGCGCCCGTGCAGGGGCCACCAGCCGGCCAGGGGCCAGATCATGGACGAACCCGCGAGGGCGGCCACGAGCAATACGACCCAGGGCATGCGCAGTACCCAGGCCACCACCGGCCGGTACAGGGCGATCAGCAGGCGGTTGACCGGATTGCGATGTTCGGGCACCAGGTGACCGCGGATGAAATACCCCATCAGCACCGGGACCAGGGTGATGGACAGGCCCGCCGCCCCCGCCATGGCATAGGTCTTGGTGAAGGCCAGGGGGGCGAACAGGCGCCCCTCCTGGGCCTGGAGGGTGAACACCGGCAGGAAGCTCAGGGTGATGATGAGCAGGGAGAAGAACAGCGCCGGCCCCACCTCCGCCGAGGCCCGGCCCATGATCTCCCAGCGGTTGTGCGCGGTCACCTGTTCCCGTTCCAGGTGCTTGTGTACGTTCTCGATCATGACGATGGCTGCGTCCACCATGGCCCCGATGGCGATGGCGATGCCGCCCAGGGACATGATGTTGGCATTGATGCCCTGGGCATACATGACCAGGAAGGCCACCAGGATACCCACCGGCAGGCTCAGGATGACCACCAGGGACGAACGCAGGTGGAACAGGAACACCGCGCACACCAGGGTGACCACGATGAATTCCTCGATGAGCTTGCCGCGCAGGGTCTCCACCGCCCGTTCGATCAGGCCGGAGCGGTCATAGGTGGGCACGATCTCCACGCCCTCGGGCAGGCTGCGTGCGAGCTCGGCCAGTCGGGCCTTCACCCGGTGGATGGTGGCCAGGGCGTTCTCCCCCCAGCGCATGATGACCACGCCACCCACCACCTCACCCTGACCGTCGAGGTCCGCCACCCCGCGGCGCAACTGGGGTCCCAGGCGGATGCGGGCCACGTCCGCCAGGCGGATCGGCGTGCCATTGGCATTGAACCCCAGCGGGATCCGGCGCAGATCCTCGATACGCTTGATGTAACCCGTGGCGCGGACCATGTATTCCGCCTCTGCCATCTCCACCACCGAGCCACCGACCTCCTGGTTGGCCCGCTGGATGGCGCGCCGGACCCTGGCCAGGGGGATGCCGTAGGCCCGCAGCCGGTCGGGATCGACCACCACCTGGTATTGCTTCACCATACCGCCGATGGTGGCGACCTCGGAGACACCGGGCACCGTCTGCAGCTCATACTTGAGAAACCAGTCCTGGAGGCTGCGCAGCTGGGACAGATCGTGCTTTCCGGTCCGGTCCACCAGGGCGTATTCGTAGACCCAGCCGACGCCGGTGGCGTCCGGGCCCAGGGCGCTGTGGGCACCGGCCGGCAACTTGCTCTGGACCTGGCTCAGGTATTCCAGCACCCGCGACCTTGCCCAATAGAGGTCCGTTCCGTCCTCGAACAGGATATAGACATAGGAATCGCCGAAGAAGGAGTAGCCACGCACGGTCGTGGCCCGCGGGACCGACAGCATGGTGGTGGTCAGTGGATAGGTCACCTGGTCCTCCACCACCCGGGGCGCCTGCCCCGGGTAGGTGGTCTTGATGATCACCTGCACGTCCGACAGGTCGGGAATGGCGTCCAGCGGCGTGTGGCGCAGGCTGTAGAGACCGAACCCGACCAGGATCAGGGTCAGCAGCAGGACCAGAAAGCGATTGCGGATGGACCAGCGGATGACGGCCTCGATCATGGTTGCGTCTCCTCCGCCGGCTTCGTATCCTCGGCCCCGGCCCCCATGCGCGCCATGCTGGCCTGCAGGCTGGACTCCGAATCGATCAGGAACTGGGCCGAGGTCACCACGCGCTCGTTCTCGCGCAGCCCCCTGACGATCTCCACGCGATCACCAGACTCGATGCCAGCCACCACCGGCCGCGCATCGAACCGGCCGTTGCCCAGGGCCACGATGACCCGCTCGGCGTTACCGGTGCGGATCAGCGCCTCGCGCGGAATGCTCAGCACGTTGCGACGGGGTGCCGCCGCGATTCGGACATCGGCGTACATGTTGGGCTTGAGCAGACCGTCCTGATTATCGAACCGGAGGCGGACACGGAGCGTCCGGGTCTTGGGGTCGATGTCGGGATAGATGAAGGTCACCTTCCCGCGCCATACCCGCCCCGGCATGTAGGGCAGACGCACCTGGGCCGGCTGTCCCAGCTTCACCCAGGCCGACTGGCGCTCGAATACGTCCACCTGCAGCCAGACGCGGGACAGATCGGCCAGCATCATGACCTCGTCCTTGGGCTTGACGTACATGCCCTCGCGCACCTTGAGCCGGTCGATGATGCCGTCCTGCCGGGCCCGGATGGGGATGAGCTGCCGGACTTGCCGGGATTTGCGGATGTGGGCGATCTCGCCCTCCCCGATACCCAGGGCCCGCAACCGTTCCCGCGAGGCCCGGCGCAGGGCGGCATTGCCCATGCGGATGGCCTGCAGGTATTCCTCCTGGGCATTGACCAGCTCCGGCGAATAGAGATCGAACAGCACGTCGCCACGATGCACCGGCTCCCCCTCGGACTTGAAATAGAGCTTCTCGATCCAGCCCGAGGTGCGCAGGTGCACGTGCGACAGCCGGTCCTCGTCGAAGGTCACGTAGCCGACGGTCTCGATCAGCCGCGGCAGATCACCGCGTTGCACCGGCGCGGTGCGGACACCCAGGTTCTCCACCACCCGGGGATCGATACGCACACCCTGGGCGGCCGCCGGCTTCTTCTGGTCGGCATAGACCGGTACCAGGTCCATGCCCATGGGCGACTTGCCCGGCTTGTCGCTGCGAAAGTTGGGATTCATGGGGGCCACCCAGTACAGGATCTTCCGCTTCCTGGGTGTCGCGGCCGGCTGGGTGGCCGTCCCGGTCCGCCTGGCTTCCGGCTGCTGCTGCCGGGCCAGCTGCCAGCCGGCGCCGAAGGCAACGGCCACCGCGAGGGTCGTAATGATCCATCCGGTCTTCATCGATCTTCTCCTTGCAGGTAATACAGGCGGGCCCGTGCCTTGGCCCGGTCCCGGACCAGGCGCAGGGCTGTGAGCCGGCTGTCCAGTTCGGTGAGCCGAGCCCGCATCAGGCCGGTGAAGTCGCTGACGTTACTCTGATAGGCCTGGAGGGCCGCGGCCGCGTTGCCCCGGGCCTCGGGCAGCACCCGCTCCCGGTACTCGGTCACGCGCTGTGACAGCTGGCGGTAACTTGCGTAGTCGGCCTCCAGCGCCTGCGTCAGCTGCAGCAGGCGGTCCTTGCGCTGCAGGCTGGCCGCGGTCAGTGACGCCTGCCGGGCCGCCACCAGGGCATCCTGGCGCCGGGCCGGGAACAGGGGCAGATCCACCAGCACCATGGCGGACAGGAAATCGGCCCGGTCACTGCCATCGGGGTTGGTCCCCACCCGGTTGCCGTAGGTGACGTCCAGCGACCAGCCCGGCCGGTAACGCTGGCGCGCCACGTCCACCGCCCGCTGGGCGGCCTCGACCCGGCGTCCCAGTGCGACCAGCTCCGGATGCCGATCGAGACCCGCGCGCATGGCGTCCAGGGGGGGTGGATCCGGCCAGTCCGGCAGGGCCCGTGGCAGGGTCGCGGTTTCGGCGGCCGGACCGATGAGCTCGGCCAGGGCCGCCCGGGCACGCGCCTCGTCGGTCCGGATGCGGATGCGGCGGTCGTCCAGCAGCGCCAGTTCCACCGAGGCACGGAGTACGTCCTGCTGGTTGCGCCGGCCGGAGGCATAGTGGCTGCGGGTGACCTCCACCAGCTGTTCGAACAGGGCGCGACTCTTGTCCACGATCACCCCGGCGCGCAACCAGTACCAGAGATCCAGGTAGCGTTGCCGTACATCCCGCTGGCGCTTGAGCCGCTGGGCCTCGGCCCGGGCCCGTTCCGCTGCCGCCAGCCGCTGGGTACGCAGGCGCCGCAGGCGCAGACTCCGACCCGGGGGGAAGCGCTGCACCAGTCCCACCTGCATCTGGGTCATGGCCTCCTGGCGCCGGTCGAAGCTGTCCGTGGGCAGGTTCATGGCCCCCAGCTTCAGCCGGGGATCCGGCAGTTCACCGTCGGCGATGGACTGGCGTTCCAGGGACCGGGCCCGGGCCTCGATCCCCGGCGTGGTGACGTCCTGGGTCCGGGCCAGGCGCTCGGCCTGGGCCAGGGTCAGGGGTGCCGCCGTGGCGCCGGTGGCCACCAGCAGAAGGCCGGCCAGCCCGCAGGTGACCGCCGATGAAACAAACGATGAAGACATGGAACCACCTCCGTCATCCCGCCGCCGGCGAGGGCAGACGGGCGCCACAGGGACGCATGGAAGAAACGACGTCGAGCGGGCGCGGCCAGGGCCGCGCACGGGAGGTGGGCTAGTTCAGGAAGACACAGCAGGCGAGATAGCGCGCGACCGGTGGACCCGGTGGCCCGCTGCCACGGACCGCCGGCAGGAGAGCGCGGTGAGGCATGACACCGGCCCGGGGCGAGGGCATGACCCACCCGGGGACCGTGGCGACCAGGGTCACCCCGGTATCGAGGTGGGGCACCGTCGCCTGGACGTCCGAGGCATGGCCCTGGGCACAGTGGCCGCCATGGTGGCAGGGTGGCATCTGGCCCCGATGCCCCGGCTGGTGGCCCTGGGCCTGATGGGCTGCGGGATGGAACGGCGCCGCCAGGGCCGCCGCATAGCAGGCCCCGCAGAACACCGACAGCCAGGCCGTCAGCAACAGCGCCAGCAACGGATGGACGACGAGCCTGGAACGATGGCGGAGCCTGTGCAGCATGATGTCCCGATTATAGCGCGCGAATGCCCTGTCCGACTGCCATCCGGGGCGGAAGTTCCACCGGGCTCATCGGCCGGGATCACCGCCGGTGAGACGCACCAGGGCCTCGTGGTACTTGTCCGCGGTGCGCTGGATCACCTCGGGCGGCAGGTGCGGGGCCGGTGGGCGCTTGTCCCAGTCCAGGCCCTCCAGGTAGTCGCGCACGTACTGCTTGTCGAAGCTGGGGGGGCTGATGCCCGGGCGGTAGTCCGCCTCGGGCCAGAAGCGGGACGAATCCGGCGTCAGCACCTCGTCGATCAGTACCAGCCGGCCGTCGGCATCCACCCCGAACTCGAACTTGGTGTCGGCGATGATGATGCCGCGTTCCAGGGCATGGGCGGCGGCGCGGCGATAGAGCGCCAGGCTGAGATCCCGCACCGCCGCCGCCCGTTCCGGTCCCAGCAGGGCCGCCGCCCGGTCGAAATCGATGTTCTCGTCATGTTCCCCCACGGCCGCCTTGGTGGAGGGTGTGAAGATGGGCTCGGGCAGCCGGTCCGCCAGCTGCAACCCGGCCGGCAGGGCGATGCCACAGACGGTGCCACTGGCCTGGTAGTCCTTCCAGCCCGAGCCGATGAGATAGCCGCGCACGATGGCCTCCACCGGCAGCGCCTGCAGCCGCCGCACCACCAGCGCCCGGCCTTCCAGGGGAGCCCGCTCCGCCGGGTCCGGCAACACCTCGGCCAGGCTGCGCCCGCTGAGCTGGTTGGGCAGCAGGTCGCGGCTGAAATCGAACCAGAAGCGGGAGATGGCCGTGAGCACCGCTCCCTTGCCGGGGATGGGGTCGGGCAGCACCACGTCGAAGGCCGACAACCGGTCGGTGGTCACCATCAGCAGGTGGTCGTCGTCCACCACATAGATGTCGCGCACCTTGCCGCGATGCAGCAGGGGCAGGCTGTGGACGTGGGATTCGTACAGGGTATCGGTCATGGTATCGGGCCCGGCCTGCGGGGGCGCCATTGTGACCCGCCGCGTGCGGCGGGTCAAAAGAGATGACGGCCGGGGGCCGGTGGCCCGGCCGCTTCAGTCGTCGGCCACGGGATCGAGGTAACCCTCGCGCAGCAGGTAGAGGTAGATCTCCTGGGCCGCCTCCATGGGGCTGAGGCCGGTGGTGTCCACCCGCAGTTCGGGCTGCTCGGGCACCTCGTAGGGGTCCGAGATGCCCGTGAACTCGGGGATGATCCCCTTGCGGGCCTTGGCGTAGAGGCCCTTGCGATCCCGGCGCTCGCAGGTCTCCAGCGGGGTGGCGACATGGATCTCGATGAAGGCACCATGCTGCTCGATCATCTCCCGCACCGCGCGCCGGGTGGCGGCATAGGGGGCGATGGGGGCGCAGATGGCGACCCCGCCGTTCTTGGTGATCTCGGAGGCCACGAAGCCGATGCGCTTGACGTTGAGATCCCGGTGCACCTTGGAGAAACCCAGCTCGCTGGACAGGTTCTGGCGCACGATGTCACCGTCGAGCAGGGTGACCGGGCGCCCCCCGGCCTCCACCAGCTTGGCGTAGATGATTTTGGCCAGGGTGGACTTGCCGGCGCCGGACAGGCCGGTGAAGAACAGGGTGAAGCCCTGCTGGCTGCGCGGCGGACACACCCGACGCAGTTCCCGGATCACCTCCGGGTAGCTGAACCAGTCCGGAATCTCCTCGCCGTGATGCAGGCGCTGCTTGAGTTCGCCCTCGCCGAACAGGACGCTCTCCTCCCCGGTGCGCTCGATCTCGCTCACCGGCACGTAGCTGCCACGGCGGGGGACGTAGCGCATCTCCTCCACCGGGATCATCTGGATGTGCAGTTCGTCCTGGTGTTCCTCCACCAGTTCCTGGGCGGCATAGGTGCCATAGAAGGGCTGCTCGCCACCGCCATTGGCCGGCGGCGAGGCATGCTGGGGCCCGACGATGACATGGGAGCAACCGTAGTTCTGGTGCACGATGGCATGCCACAGCGCCTCGCGCGGCCCGGCCATGCGCATGGCCAGGGGCAGCAGCGACAACAGGGCCAGGTTGTGGGGGAAATGGCGGCGGATGGCCTGGTAGCAGTGGACCCGCGCGTAGTAGTGCAGGTCGCCCGGCTTGGTGATGCCGACGGTGGGATGCAGCAGGATGTGTCCGCCCACCTGCTTGGCCGCCGCCAGGGTGATGTCGCGTTGCAGGCGGTGCATGGGCTTGCTGGTCTGGAATGCCACCACCCGCCGCCAGCCCTGTTTGCGAAACAGGGCGCGCAGTTCCTCCGGCGTATCCCACAGGCTCTCGAAATCGTAGTGGGCCGGTGCCTGGATGCCCTCGATGGTTCCGCTGATGCAGTGGACCGAGGCCCCCTCCAGCAACTGCCTGACCCCGGGATGACGCAGGGAATCGGTCCCGTACACCGCCATGGCCTCCCGCCGCAGGTCCCGCTGCCAGATCTCCGCCACCCGGAGCACCGCCGGCATGAACCCCTCGCCGTCCCGCAGGGCGATGCGCTGGCCCGGCTCGAGCCCGGCGGCAAAATCCTCCGGAACGTCGAGCACGATGGGCATGGGCCAGAGGGTGCCGTCGGGCAGCGCCATGCGGTCGAGCACCGACTCCCAGCTGGCCTGGTCCATGAACCCGTCCAGGGGCGAAAAGCCCCCGGTCATGATCAGCTCCAGGTCGCACAACTGGCGCTGGGTCAGGGTCAGGGAGGGAAAATGCTGGGATTCGGCCTTCAGGGCCTCGGCCCGCCCGGCATCCACCAGGCAGTCGATCAGGGCCCCTCCATGGGGCGGGACGAAATGCTCCATTGTCACTCCTCGTCGGAAACCGGTCGGTCCAGGGGCAGGGTTCGGTCTCGATCCACCCAGTATATCGGGACCCCGCCCCAAAACTGGAATCCCCTCAGGTCAGCGGCAACCGCGCCGTGTCCGCCCGGGCCCGACGCCGGGGCAGGACCGGCCGCAGCCGCCGCAGCACCCGGGCGGCGGTGGCGCGGTAGACCGTGAGCTTGCCGCCATAGATCGAGACCAGGGTGCCCTCACAGTCGGCCAGCAGCCGGGTCTCGCGGCTGCGTCGGAAGGGTGTATCCGCCCCGCCCGGCAGCACCCGCAACCCGGCGAAGCTGGCCACCGGTCGCAGGTCCCGGCAGGCCGGGAAATAGGCGGCCAGGGTGCGCTGCAGGTAGTCCAGCTCCTCCGGCAGCGGCGTCACCCGCGCCGGATCCCCCTGGTAGGGCGTCTCCGTGGTCCCCACCAGGGTCTGTCCGCCTCCGCGCCAGGGCATGACGAACACCGCCCGGCCATCGTCCGGGGCCTCGACGTAGTAGACGCCGTGGCGCAACGGCCGGTCCAGCAGGATGTGGCTGCCCTGCACCAGCTCGAAGGGGATGGCGCGGCCGGCGTCAGGGATACGCGCCAGGATCTCCCCCACCCAGGGACCGGCGGCGTTCACCAGGGCCCGGGCGGTCACCAGGCGGCGTTCGAACCCCGCCTGGAACCGCACCCGCCAGGTGTCGCCCTGTCGCTGCGCCTCGAGAAACCGGGCCGGCACCAGGATGCGCGCCCCAAGCGCCTGGGCCGAGCGGGCCACGGCCCGGGTGAGGGCGGCATCGTCGGTCTGGGCATCCCGGTACCGGAACACCTGCTGCAACCCGCGGGTGCGCAGGCCGTCCAGCCCGCCCCAGTCGCGTCGTGGCAGCCGGCTGAACAGGCTGTCGCGGTGCAGGCCGCCGGCCAGGGCATAGAGCGCGAGGCCGGCCCAGAGCCGGCCGGGCCGGCGCCGCGTCTCCGGGTAGACCGGAATGTGGTGGTCCACCAGGCGCACCAGGCCCGGCGCCAGCCGCAGCAGGCGCCGGCGCTCCGCCAGGCTCTCCCGTACCAGCCGCAGCTCGCCGGTCTCCAGGTAGCGCAGGCCGCCGTGGATGAGCTTGCTGGAACGGCTGGAGGTGCCGGCGGCCAGGGCGGTCTGCTCCAGCAGCAGCACGCGGTACCCGGCCGCGGCCGCGGCCTGGGCCAGGCCACAACCATGGATGCCGCCGCCGAGGACGACCAGGTCGTACTCAGGACCGGCCATGGGCCAGCTCCGCCACCAGTTCCGCCACCGCCATGGTCTCCACCAGGCCGACCCCGCGCCGGGCCAGCTGCCGCGCCTCCGCGGCCCGGCGCACCTCGTAGACCGCCCAGCGCCAATCGCCGGGCCACAGGGGTGCCGGCGCCGGTGGCAACCGGCGCCGGTTGCACAGCAGCCAATCCGGGCGCAGGCGTGCGGCCAGTGTCCGGTTGGCATCCGTCCAACCCGGTATCACCCAGCCGCTGGCCAGGCCCGCGTCCCGGGCCGCCGCCACCACCCCGGGCACCACCGAGATCAGGACCAGCCGCGCCTGCAGCGGCCGCAGCAGCGGCAACACCGCCGCCATCATGGGTTCCAGCCCCTGCCCTGTCACCGCCTCGGACTTGATCTCGCAGAAGGCCGTCACGCCAGGCCGCCGGCGCAGCCAGGCCATGGCCCGCGCCAGGGTACAGAGGCGCACCGCCGCAAACGCCGGTCCCAGCCGATCGGCCTCCCCCACCGGCACCCGCAGGGCCTGACGCAGGGACAGCGCGGCGATGGCACGCCCGTCGCCCCCGATCCGCTCCAGGTCGGGGTCGTGCAGCAGCACCGGCACGCCGTCGGCCGTCGCCTGGACATCGAACTCGACGTGGCGGGCACCGGCCAGCACCGCTGCCTCCAGGGCCGGCAGGCTGTTCTCGGGGTAACGCAGGGCGTAGCCACGGTGGGCGAGGACGTCCGGGCGGGTCATGCATCCCCCAGGACGGTCAGTTCGGCCGCCAGCGCCGCCCGCCAGGCCCGGTAGCGCCGCTGCAGGGCGCCGTCCCGCCGCGGCCGGTAACAGGGACCATCCTGCGCCGGCAGCGCCTCCGCCCCCAGGTCCCGACGCAACAGCCGGTGGAGCCCGGCCAACGTGGCCTCCGGATCCCGGCGTCCCCGGACCGGCAGGCCGCTGAGGTCCGCCAGGCGCTGACAGAGTGCCGACGAGCGACTCAGGCCGCCGCCGAGCCCCAGTGACCGGGGGCGCCAGCCCGCCTCCGCCAGCCGCTCCAGGTTGGCCTGGACCAGGAACAGGATGCTCTCGGCCACCGCCGCCAGGCGGGCGGCGACCGATGCCGGGCGCTGCGGCAGGAAGCGGCTGGGAAAGGCCGCCACCCACCAGGGCGATCCCAGGCCACCGATGCCATTGAGGAACAGGGGCGGGTCCATTTCCGCGGCCAGGGCGGCATCGAGCCGCGCCGGCGTCACCGTCTGCCCGGCGACCTCGGCCAGCGCGGCCGCGGCACCGTTGACGGTCCCCTCCAGGGTATGGAGGCGGGTCCCCCCGTCGTCCCGTGCCACGCCGGTCAGCAGGCCATCCACCCGGGCCGGGCGATCACCGGTGACTGCCTGGACGAAGGCCCCGGTGCCCAGATTCAGGTACACCCTGCCCGGCCGGGGTGGACCATCGGCATGGAGCGCGGCCGCCTGGTCCCCCGTCACCCGGTACAGGGGACAGTCGACGATGTCCAGTCGCCCCCAGTCCGCACCGTCCGGCATCAGCGCCGGCAACAACCGGACCGGAACACCGAACAGGTCCAGCAACCCAGGGTCCCACCGACCGCTTTGCAGGTTCCACAGCAGGGTGCGGCTGGCGTTGATGGTGTCGACGGCATGGGGCGGTCGCTGCAGGCAGCGATCCAGCAGGAAGGCCGCCAGGGGTCCGCACAGGCAGCGGCCCGCCGCCACCGCCTCCCGGACCGCCGGCAGCCGGTCGAGGCACCAACGGATCTTGCCGGCGCCGTAATGGGGCGAGTAGCGCAGTCCGGTCAGCCGGCGGATCCGGGCCCGTTGCGCCGGGTCCGGGACCGGCCCCGCCGTACGCCGGTCCATCCAGGAGATCACCGGGCTGAGTGGGTGCCCGTCCACCGGATCCCAGCACAACAGGCTGGAACGCTGGGTCGCCAGGCCGGCCGCCACCAGGTCGGTGGTCCGCACCTGGTCGGCGATCGCGCGCAGGCAACCGTGCAGGGAATCCACCACCTGTTCCGGATCCTGCTCCACCCGGCCCGGCCCTGGCCGCAGCAGCGTCAACGGCTGGCGTGCCTCGGCCACCACTCGGCCGGCGGTGTCATAGACCCGGGCCCGGGTGGACCCGGTCCCCTGGTCGAGCACCAGCCAGAGTGCCACCATGGATCCGGCTTCAGACCATGCGTCGCCGCAGCCCTAGTCGACCCAGCCCTGCAGGGCGGCGATGATGCGCCGGGCCTGGTCCGCGCTGGAGATGTTGAACTTGGACTTCTGCATGTACTGGCCGTTGCGCTTCTGGTAACGGCGGATGGTGAACTTGTCCGGCCCATAGGCCTCCTTGGACCGGTCCCATTCCTGGTAACGGTACAACACGGTGGCCCAGGCCCCCTTGGACAGGACCACCTTGTCCAGTTCCTTGACCAGCTGGGTGCCGGCCTCCTCGTAGTTCACTGTCAGTTCGTCGACTGTCGCTGCCATGACCTCTCCTCGGTTCGGACGGCCGGCCCCACCGGCGGGCCCCCGGATCAAATAAAGAACCCCCTGGCCCGCGCCGATAACAGGCTGCGGCGCACCGGCAGCCGGTCGCGCCGCGCCCGGACCAATGCGCGGAAGTGCGGGCTGTGTCACAGGATGGACCTGTCGCTCAGCCGCCCCCTGGGCTATTGTGTAACAGTTGGTATTCAAAGCCATTTTCCAATCAACGGGCACAGGCCCGCCCAAACGGCCCCGGTACACACCATATGGCAGCTGGATCGACAGGAAAAGCCCCTGCGCCGGATTCCGTTCTCCTGAACGGTGACCTGGCGGACACCGGTCGTTCCGGCGATGCGCGGCTGCGGGAGCTGGAGAAGGTGGTCCGGACCGCTCGGGCCATCCGCGACGAGGCGCGCCGTTCCCTGGCGCTGAGCCCGGTCGGCAACGCCCCCGCCGCCCGCCGGCTGGAAACGGCAGAGCGCATCCTGGCCAAGGCCCAGCGGGAGATCGAGCGGCTGCGCAGGGCCACCCGGTTGCGGCGCCAGGCCGCCCGCCGGGCACAGGCGGCGGCCCCTGCGCCCACCGCACCGGCGGTGGAGGCGGACGACGACTTCCAGATCAGCGTCCTGCTGGGCAGCACCCTGACCCGTCCCGGCGACCGGACGCGACCCCGCACCGAACCGGAACTGGCCCTCGACCCGGACCACGACCTGCCGGTGCCACGGCATCCGGCCGCCCGGGCGCAACCCCACCCGGCCCCGGCGCTC
>JALWSQ010000271.1 GCA_026993645.1 Thiohalobacter sp. | reverse complement strand
ACGCATGCAGGTGACCAGCGACATCAATTTCGCCATCGATGCCGCCTTCCGCGAGGCCGGTATCGAGATCCCGTTCCCGCAGCGGGACCTGCACCTGCGGGAACTGCCCGAGGGCTGGCGCCCGGGACAGCGGCGCCGGCCGCGGCGGGCAGCGCGCGGCGGCGGTTCGGTGGCCAAGGCGGAGGCACCGGTATCGGCGCCGCCCCGTCGTCGCCGTGACGGGGCACCGCCGGGGGAAGGGGGTGACGATGGTGGTGAGGGTGACGACTGAGGCGCCTAGCGCCGGGTGACCCACTTGACCACCAGGTGATCCAGGCTGAGCCGGCCCGGGCCGGAGAACAGCAGCGGCAGGAACATCAGCAGGTACATGAGCGGCAGCTTGTAGCCATTGCTGCAGACGTTGTAGCCGTTGTCGGCATGCACGCTGGCCCAGGCCACCAGGTCCAGGATGATCATGGCGAAGCTGGCGAAGCGGGTGCCCAGGCCCACCACCAGCGCGATGGCGCCCAGCAGTTCGGTCCAGGTGGCGATGAACCAGCTGATGTCCGGCGGGACCAGGTTGAACGGAAAGGGGAAGCTGTCCTGGATCTGGCTGAACCAGTTTTCTCCGTGCAGCTTGGTGATCCCCGAATCCCAGAATTCATAGGCCAGCAGGAAACGCAGGCCCAGTTGCGGCAGGAAGCCACCGATCCAGTTGAGGGCGCCGGTCAGTTTGCATCCCAGGCTTACGACTGCATTCATCTCTCATCCTCCTCGTGCCGTGTTCTCGTGCCAGGTCCTGCTGGAGAGACCCGGAGGCCGGCGCCGAGTTCCCTTGGATTCAACCGGTACGGGCCTGGCGTGACCGGGCGGGTGGCGTGGCCACGGGTTCCGGGTGCAGGTCGGCCAGCGACACCGAGGTACCGTCGGCGACCACGATCCGCGCATGCTGGCGGCGCAGCATGCGCGGGCTGGCGACGCCGCAGCTGTGGGCGATCACCCCCACCTCGTGCACGACGTTGTGCACGTAGTTGCGCACCCGCACGGATTTCAGTCGTGGATCCAACCCTTTCTGCAGGCGCGGGTTGTGGGTGGTGATGCCGGTGGGGCAGGTGTCGCGGTTACACTGCAGGGCCTGGATGCAGCCGAGGGCGAACATGAAGCCCCGGGCGGAGGTGACGAAATCGGCCCCGACGCAGAGTGCCCAGGCCACGTCGGTGGGATTGATGAGCTTGCCCGAGGCGATGACCCGGATGCGGTCGCGCAGGTCCATCTCGATCAGCCGGTCCACCACCAGCGGCAGTGCCTCCCGCAATGGCAGGCCCATGTTGTCGGCCAGGCTCATGGGGGCGGCACCGGTGCCGCCCTCGGCGCCGTCGACGGTGATGAAGTCCGGGGCGGACTCGATGCCGCGCAGGTGGATCTCGGTGAACAGGTCGGTCAGCCAGCCGGAGAAGCCGATCACCGTCTTGAAGCCCACCGGCTTTCCGGTGAGCAGGCGGATGTGCTCGATCATGTCGAGCAGGTCACCGACGCTGTTGATCTCCGCGTGACGGTTGGGGCTGATGGAGTCCTGGTGGGCGGGGATG
Organism: Thiohalobacter sp.; assembly: GCA_026993645.1. GTDB lineage: Bacteria > Pseudomonadota > Gammaproteobacteria > Thiohalobacterales > Thiohalobacteraceae > JALWSQ01. The sequence goes on along the minus strand of JALWSQ010000271.1, from coordinate 9,370 downwards.
CCGCGGATGGCGGCGATCTCGGGGGTCACCTTGGCCGCCGGCAGGATCCCGCCCTTGCCGGGCTTGGCCCCCTGGCTCAGCTTGAGTTCGAACATGCGCACCCGGGGCTGGGCCGCGATCTCGCGCAGCCGCTGTTCGTCCAGTTCCCCCCGTTCGTTGCGCACGCCGTATTTCGCCGTCCCGATCTGGAACACCAGATCGCAGTCGCCCTCCAGGTGATAGCTGGACAAGCCGCCCTCACCGGTGTTGAGCCAGCAGTTCGCCATGCGCGCCCCCCGGGACAGGGCCCGTACCGCCGGCTTGCTGATGGCGCCGAAGCTCATGGCCGAGATATTGAAGAAGCTGGGCGCGGCATAGGGTTGCTCGCAGTGGGGGCCGATGACCACCGGCTCGGCCGGGGTCGCGTCCTCGTCCAGGGTCGGAAAGGGGCAATTGACGAAGTAGACGGTGCCCGGTACCAGCAGGTTGCGGGTGGAACCGAAGGGGATGGTACTGTCCAGGTCCTTGGCGGCGCGGTAGACCCAGGTGCGCTGGGCGCGGTTGAAGGGCAGTTCCTCGCGGTCCCCGGCGAAGAAGTACTGGCGGAAGAACTTGCCCAGGTGTTCGAACAGGTAGCGGAAGCGACCGATGACGGGGTAGTTGCGACGGATGGCCTGCCGGGTCTGGGTCACGTCCAGGATGAAGAGGATGAGGATCCAGAGCAGAAACAGCCCGATGACGAAGATCAGCAGGGCCGACATCAGCTCCAGCGAACGGATCAGCATGTGGTCATAGAAGCCCGACATTGGATGATCCTGCCTCCTGGCAAGCCTCCCATGTTGTAGCGGCCGGCCGGGACCGCAGTGGCAGCCGTTCCTACACCCCGGTCAGGGGGTGCGCACCCCGGTCAGGATACCGCGATCGTGCCAGTCGAGCAGCAGTTCGAGGCCGAAGGCGATCACCGCCTCGGGATCGGGATGGTCCAGCTCGGTGGCGATGGCCTGCAGCAGCCCGCGCCCGGTGGACCCGTTGTCGGGTGCCGTGATCGATGCAAACAGCCGGGCGCTGACCGGGTTCAGTTCCAGGAACCGGACCTGGTCCTCCGCATCGCGGTACACGAGGATGTGGGTCGGTTGTTCCGGCGGTGCCTCGGGCTGGAAGTCGGGGCCGATGTGATGGACGGGATAGCGGTATTGCAACAGCCAGGCGAGTGAACTGGCGACGGGGATACACGTCAGCCAGGCGTCCGGTGTCTCCGCGGCCGCGGCCTCGACCGGGACCTCTTCCGCCACGGACAGGGCCAGCTCCACCCATTCGTAGTGGGCCAGCTCGGCCAGGAACGGCGGGTCCCCCGGCGCCGGCGCCCGCTCGTTCTGCACGTAGAAGACGAACTCCCGCGGGATGTCCAGGAACAAGGGCGAGTGGCAGGGGTGGTGGGCGAAGAAGTCCCGGGCCAGGCGGTCCCAGGCAGCCTCGCTGTAGAGTTGCCGCAGGACCGGAAAGCCGTCGCTGAGGAAGCCGCGGATGTTGTTGAAGAACAGGTCCCGGTAGATGGCCATGCGCCGCGGCTCCACGGGCGGGGCCGGCTGGTGTTCCGGGTCGCGGATATGGCCGGCGAAGGCCCGTTGCAACCGCTGGAAGTCCTGGTCAGGCGTGCCGGGCATGACGTCGTTCGCCCCCGCGCTGCCAGTCCGACTGCAGTTGCCGGATCCGGTCCACCTCGAGCAGCAGGGTCGCCAGTGGGGGAATGTTGAAATCCCGCTCCAGCAGGGTCGGCATGACCCCGAAGGCGGCATAGGCCCGTTCCAGCAGTCGCCACACGGGATCGATGACATCGGCACCATGGGTGTCGATGATGAGATCCTCGGCCTCGTCGTAGTGGCCGGCGATGTGCAGGTAGGCGACGCGTTCCCCCGGCAATCCCAGCAGGAACGCCTCGGCGTCGTAACCGTGGTTGACGCTGTTCACGTAGATGTTGTTGACATCCAGCAGCAGGTCGCAGTCCGCCTCCTCCAGCACGGCGTTGATGAATTCCAGCTCGGACATCCGCTGGCCGGGGGCCGCATAGTAGGACACGTTCTCGATGGCGATGCGGCGTTCTAGGATGTCCTGGGTGCGCCGGATCCGCCGGGCCACGTGCTGGACGGCATCCTCGGTGAAGGGGATGGGCATCAGGTCGTACAGGTGCCCGTCGTCGGTGCAGTAGCTCAGGTGCTCGGTATAGCAGCGGAAGCCATGCTGGTCCAGGAACTGCCGCACGCGGTGCAGGAAGGCCTCGTCCAGCGGCGAGGGGCCACCCAGGGACAGGGACAGGCCGTGGGCGACGAACGGGTAACGCTCGGTCAATCGCCACAGCTGCCTGCCATACAGGCCGCCCACGCCGATCCAGTTCTCGGGGGCGACCTCCAGGAAATCGATACCGGCGCAGGGGTCGTCTGCGAGCGGACCCGAGAAGGTCCGCCGCAGACCCAGCCCTGCGCCATGAACGGGAAACTGCCGGTTCATGACGATGCCGGTGTTACTTCATGTTGCCGCACTTGCCTTCCTTGGAGTGCTTCATCTTCATTTTCATCTTGTTGGCGCCGCACTTGCCTTCGCCGCACTTGCCTTCCTTCTTGGCCTTCATCTTGCCGGCGCCGCACTTGCCTTCCTTCGCGGCCTTCATCTTGCCAGCGCCGCACTTACCTTCCTTCTTGGCCTTCATCTTGCCGGCGCCGCACTTGCCTTCCTTCGCATGCTTCATGCTGGAACCGCACTTGCCTTCCATGGCCAGCATGTAGCCCTGGTCCAGCTCCGCCATCCCGAAGGGATTGGGTGCGGCCTGTGCCACCTGGCTGCCACCGAGGCCGATGGCGGCCACGGCACCCAGGGCGATGGCGACGGGTTTGATACGGTTGGTCGTTGACATGTTGCTTACCTCCTGATGATGAGCCTTCCGACAGGCTTCTGTGCAATGTGCCACTTGGGGCGGAAATCGGGTGTCCAACGATACCCCCTGTCCCCTGCCAGGGGAACAGCAGCTGAGACCCGGCCGGATCACGAAAGGTTCCATGGTCGTCGTATCAGCCGGCTGGTCCGCCCTGGACAGGCTATGACAGGAGCCGGCGCAGACAGTTCAGATACTCGCCCTCCACGGCCACCGCGCCGGCCTGCATGCCCAGGATCATCCTCTGCAGGCAGCCCATCATGGCATGTTCGGCCTGGTGGCTGTCCGGGTAATGGTTCAGTAGTTCCTTATATATCGATCGAATGCCCGGGGGTCGGTCCATGCTTACCTGGTCCAGGATGGCCAGGTGCAGTCCCATGTGCAGGAAGGGGTTTTCTTCACCGTCCTCCGCGTGGAATTCCCGGGCCAGCACCGTCTCCGTCTGCTCGACCAGGCCCTGGTATTCCGGGTGCGCCAGGATGACGTCACGTATCTGGCACTCCAGCGGTGTCAGGGGCAGGGCCTGGCGATGCTTGCGCCAGACATCGCAGAAGGCGCGTCGGTAGGCGGTGCGGTCGTTGGTGAGCATGGCTCAGGGAGCCGCGCCGGTCGCTGCCGGGGTGGTGCAGCTGCGGTGGCGATATTCGCACAGGTCGCAGATGATGCAGCGGCGGCACTGGGGGGCCCGGGCGCGGCATACGTAGCGTCCGTGCAGGATCAGCCAGTGGTGGGCGTCCTGGCGGAACTCGGCGGGCGTCAGCCGTTGCAGGCGCGTTTCCACCTCACGCACGTTACGGCCCGGCGCCAGCCCGGTCCGGTTGGCCACGCGGAAGATATGGGTGTCCACGGCGATGGTGGGCTGACCGAACGCGGTGTTGAGGATCACGTTGGCGGTCTTGCGACCGACACCGGGCAGGGACTCAAGGGCCTTGCGGTCGGCCGGGACCTCGCCGCCGAAGCGTTCCACCAGGATGCGGCTGGTGGCCATGATATGGGCGGCCTTGCTGTTGTAGAGCCCCAGGGTGCGGATCTGTTCCTTGAGGCCGTCCTCGCCCAGCCGCAGCATGTCCTGGGGCGTGCGCACCCGGCGAAAGAGCCGGCGCGTGGCCCGGTTGACCCCCTTGTCGGTGGATTGGGCGGACAGGATCACGGCCACCAGCAACTGGAAATGGTTGCCGTATTCCAGTTCCGTGGTGGGGTGGGGGTTGGCTTCGCGCAGCCGCTGGAAGATGGCCTGGCGCTTGGCGCGGTTCATGCCCGGGCTGGCAGCCGCCGGTGACCGGACTCAGGAGGCCGCCGTGGCCGGCGCCGGCGCGGCCTGGCGGTGCCGGGCGGCACGGCGCTGTTCCTGGCGCCGGTCGATGAGGTTCTTGAGCGCGATCAGCAGGCCCAGGCCGAGAAAGGCCCCCGGCGGCAGCACCGCCACCAGGAAGCCGCGGTAGTGGGGCAGCAGGGTGAGCTTCCAGTCCGACGCCATCGGACCCAGCATCAGGTCGGCCTGGGCGAAGAGGGTGCCGTGTCCCGCCAGTTCCCGCATCGCGCCGAGGGTGATCAGCACCAGGGTGAAACCCAGCCCCATGGCCAGCCCGTCCAGCAGGGCGCGGTCGGCACGCTGCTTGGAGGCGAAGGCCTCGGCACGGCCGATGATGACGCAGTTGGTCACGATCAGGGGGACGAAGATCCCCAGTACCTTGTAGAGTTCATGGAAATAGGCGTCCATCACCAGCTGGATGACGGTGACCACCGAGGCGATGACGAGGACGAACACCGGGATCCGGACCTCGGGGCGCACGATGTGGCGGATCGAGGACACGATGCCATTGGAAAGGACCAGGGTCAGGGTGGTGGCCAGGCCCAGGCCCAGGCCATTGACCACGCTGGATGTGACCGCGAGCATGGGACACATGCCCAGGATCTGCACCAGGGCGGGGTTGTTGGACCAGAGCCCCTCGCGGGTGATCTGGGCATAGGACGGGTGGTTCATGGACTGCCTCCGGTCGCCGATGGCCGGCCCGCCCTCCCAGCGGCCGGGGCGGGTGGCGGGGCGGAGAAGATCGCTTGCCGATGCTCCTTGAAGTATACCAGAGCACGGCGCACCGCCTTCACCACCGCCCGCGGGGTGATGGTGGCCCCGGTGAACTGGTCGAACACGCCGCCGTCCTTCTTCACCTTCCAGCGTTCCAGGGGCGGGTGACCGAGCGACTTCCCGTTGAATTCCAGCACCCAGGGCGACTTGCGGATGTCGATGTTGTCACCCAGGCCGGGTGTTTCCTGGTGACTCACCGCCCGGACCCCTGCGATACGGCCGTCGGCACGGATACCCACCAACAGGTGGATGGAGCCGTTGTAGCCGTCCGGTGCCACGGTGGCGAAGATGGCCGCCACCGGCTTGCCTCCGTGGCGGGCGCGGTATACCTGGACCGGTTGCCGGATACCGAAACCGGTACCGGGCAGGACCAGGACGTCGCGCGCCAGGTCGTTGTCGTAGTCGTGCTCGGGGATGATGGCATGCAGGCTGCGCAGCAGGGCCTGGCGTTCGTTCTCGGCGATGCGGTCGCGGGTGCTGTCATAGGTGAAGGCGACCATGCCCGCGCCCACCACGGCGAACAGGAACAGGAAGATGCCCGTGACCAGGATGCTGCGCGCCGCGTTCATTCGTCCGGGTCCCGTTCACCGAAGACCGGGGGGCGGGTGTAGTAATCCAGCGTCGGGGTGGCGATGTTCATGAGCAGGACGGCGAAGGCCATGCCGTCCGGGTAGCCACCCCAGTTGCGGATGACGTAGACGATCAACCCGATGCCGGCACCATAGATGAGCTGTCCGCGCGGGGTGCTGCTGGCGGTGACCGGGTCGGTGGCGATGAAGAAGGCCCCGAGCATGGTGGCGCCGCTTAACAGGTGGAACAGGGGCGAGGCATAGTTGTCGGGATCGTACAGGTGGAACACCATGGCCAGCACGAACAGGCTGCCCAGCACGGCGGTGGGTATGCGCCAGTGGATCAGCCGCGCCCGCAGCAGCCACAGGCCACCGGCCAGGTAACCCAGGTTCACCCATTCCCAGCCCCGGCCGGCCAGGCTGCCGAACACCGGCAGGTGCCGGATCTCCTCCAGCCGCTGGCCCAGCCCGATGTGGGTACGGACCGCGTCCAGCGGACTGGCCATGGTCAGGCTGTCCAGTCCCTGGCCCACGGGCAATTGGCCCAGGAACTTCCAGGCCAGGGCATCCAGCAGCCCGGGATGGAGGCCGGCCACCCCCTGGGGTGGCGGCCACAGGGTCATCTCCCGGGGGAAGGAGATCAGCAGCACCACGTAACCCACCATGGCGGGATTGAAGGGGTTGTAGCCCAGGCCACCGAACAGGTGCTTGCCCAGGACCATGGCGAACAGGCCACCCACCAGGACGACCCACCAGGGGGCCAGGGGCGGGAGGGCCAGACCCAGCAGCAGCCCGGTGAGCCCGGCACTGCCATCCCGCAGGGCGGGCCCCACCGGCCGCCCGCGCAGCCGCAGCATCAGGGCCTCGGCACCGAGACAGGTGGCCAGGCTGAGGGCCAGGTTCAGCAGCACGCCCCAGCCGAAGAACCAGATGGCGGCCAGGGCCCCGGGGGCCAGGGCCCAGGCCACGCGATGCATCAGCAGGCCGACCTCGTTGGGGCCGGTCAGGTGCGGGGAACTGTAGGTATGGAAGCGCATCAATCGGGCTCGTTCCGTCCGCCGGGGGCGGGTTTGCCGGCCGCCCGACGCCGGGCCTCCGCCGCCTCGATCTGGCGCTGCTGGGCCTCGGTCAGATTGTCCGTGTTGCGCGGCGTGGCGCCCTGGGCCTGCTTGCGGGCACGGGCGCGTTCCAGGGCCTGCTGGATGACGGCCTGCTTGTCGTCCCCGCCGGTCTCGGGCTTGACCGCCTTCTTGCGCTCGCGGATGCGCCGGGCCCGTTCCGCCTTCTCGCGTTCCAGGCGGGCCAGGCGGAACTCGTGCCGGCGCCGCGCCAGGTCCGCCTTGCGCCGTTCCTGTTCCTGGTGCCAGATCTCCGTCTTGGCGAAGCGATAGTACTGTACCAGCGGAATATGACTGGGGCAGACATAGCTGCAGCAACCGCACTCGATACAGTCGAACAGGTGGAAGTCCTGGGTCTTGTCGAAATCCCGGGCCCGCGCGTACCAGTAGAGCTGGTGCGGCAGCAGCTGCGCCGGGCAGACATCCACGCAGGCCGTGCAGCGGATGCAGGGCAGGGGTTGCGGCGGTGGCGGCAGTTCCCTGCGATCGGCCGCCAGGATGCAGTTGAGGGTCTTGGTGATCGGAACCTCGTCGCTGGCCAGGGCGAAGCCCATCATGGGGCCACCCATGATCAGGCGGTCGACGTCGGGGGTGTACCCGCCGGCCCCGGCCACCAGGTCGGAGACCAGGGTGCCGAGCCGGACTGCCCAGTTGCCGGGTCGGGCCATGGCGGCCCCAGTCAGGGTGACGATACGCGAGATCAGGGGTTCGTGGTAGCGCACTGCGCGATATACGGCGGCCGCGGTGCCGACGTTGTGGCACAGCACCCCCACGTCCACCGGCAGGCCGTTGCTGGGCACCTCGCGCCCGGTCAGTACCCGGATGAGCTGCTTCTCGCCACCGGTGGGATAGCGGGTGGGGATGGACAGGATCTCCAAGTCGGTGGCGTCGCCCAGCGCCGCGCGCATGGCGGTGATGGCCTGCGGCTTGTTGTCCTCGATGCCGATCAGGCAGCGTTCCGCCTGCACCACGTGGCGGATGATGCGGCAGCCCTCGATCACCTCCGCCGCCCGTTCCCGCATCAGCATGTCGTCACAGCTGATGTAGGGTTCGCACTCGGCGCCGTTGATGACCAGTGTGGTGACGGGGTGGTCCCCCCCCGGGTTCATTTTCACCGCGCTGGGGAAGCCGGCGCCGCCGAGACCGACGATGCCCATCTCGCGGATTCGCTGGCGCAGCCGTTCCGGATCGAGGGTCTGCCAGTCGGGCAGGGGACGGCGTGGCTCGAACCACTGGTCGCGGCCGTCGGACTCGATGACGATGCAGGGCGCCAGCAGCCCCGAGGGGTGGGGGACGGGCTGGTCGGCGATGGCGGTCACGGTGCCGGACACCGTGGCGTGGACCGGCGCCGAGACGTAGCCCTCGCTGCGCGCGATCACCTGGCCGGTCAGTACCCGGTCCCCGGGCCGGACCAGGGGGACCGCGGCCTCGCCGATGTGCTGCTGCAACGGCAGCACCACCCGCGCCGGCAGGGCAGCCGTCTGCAGCGGTTGCGCCGTGGATGCCTCCTTGTGGGGCGCCAGGTGCAGGCCACCGGGAAAGTCGTGGAGTCTGGGCTGGGATTCTGGCATGGGTTGAGGATTATACGTTGGCCGGCAGCCGTTCCAACAATCCGGCGGTGCCGGGCGAGGCAGGGGGTGGGGCGCCGGGGCCAGCGGCCCTGGACGACCCCACCTGCTCTGGAACAGGCCCCCTGGTCCCGTGCAGCCGGGGACAGGCTACGAGACGGGGGCATGATAGGCGCTCCGGGCGGCGAGACCTTGGCCTGGATCAAGGTTTTTGCCGGAACCGGCCAGGATTCCGGGTCGGAGAACCCTGACCGGCATCACGTCCGGAGCCGGATTTCTGCCATAGTATGGGCCCGTTGGACGATGGTTTCAGGGGAGGAGAGCCGATGCAGATACCCATACAGGGGCCCGTGGGTCCGGGATACCGGCCCGGAATCTGGCTGCTGGCGGCGGTACTGGCACTGCTGCCGTTGACGGCCGGAGCCGCCGGCGCGGCGGACCGGGTACCGCCCAAGGGTCGGGTGAGCCGGGCCCAGTTCACCACCGCGATCCGGGATCGCGAACCGGTGGACGACCTGGTGGTACTGGAGGCGCCGGAGGACCATATCTACTATTTCTCCGAGCTGCGGGGGTTGAAGGGCCATCATGTGGTGCACCGTTGGATCCATGACGGCAGGGTCCTGGCCGAGGTGGGGTTCGACGTGAAGGGGGACCGCTGGCGGGTGTTCTCGCGCAAGACCCTGTTGCCGGACCAGACCGGTCGCTGGACGGTGGAGGTGGTGGATCAGAGCGGCTGGCCCCTGCGTGCCAGCCAGTTCGAGTATCGCCGCGCCCCCGCCGCCAGCAGTCAGTGACGGTCGGCGGTCGCCGGCGCCACGGGTGCGAATTCCGGTCCCAGGAGCCTCAGCTTGGCGTTGAACTCCCGTTCCGCGTAGCGCAGGACCGCCTTTTCCCGGGCCTGGACCCGTTGCGCCCAGGCGGTCTCGGTGGCCGCCGGACGGGTGACTCCGGGTTCCTCGGGCTTCGCCCGTGCCCTCCGCATCGGGGATGGCGCGGCTGTGGGCGCGGGCGGTGGGGGTGGGACCGCGCCCCGGACCGGACCGGCGCTGCTCAGGCCGGTCCCCTCGGGCACAACCCGTCCGGCTGCTTGGGGCGCCATGGGGGACTGCCAGGGTCGGGCCAGG